>NZ_QTJP01000001.1:2192500-2492500 GCF_003391115.1 Sphingomonas crusticola | reverse complement strand
AGAAGCAAGGGACCCCGCTCCGCTCTGCATGGCGTCCCCATCCTGCTTAAGGACAATATCGACACGCATGATATGCCGACGACGCTTGGCTTTTACGGCTTCAGGGGCGCGCTACCCTATGCCGACGCCACGGTGGTTCGGCGGCTCCGCGCAGCAGGCGCCATCATCCTCGGCAAGACGAACCTCAGCGAACTGGCGTCAGGCCCTCCCCTGAGTTCGATGGGTGGCCAGACCCGCAATCCGAACGCATTGGAGTTCAGCCCAGCGGGATCATCCAACGGAACCGCCGTCGGGGTTGCGGCGGGCTATGCCCCGGTCGGAATAGCTACGGACACGACCGGCTCGGCGCGTTGGCCGGCAGCGACGAACGGTGTCGTCGGCATGCGCCCGACCACCGGCGCGATCAGCTATGCCGGTATCCAGCCCAACGCCCCCACCCTGGACAGCGTAGGCGCGATCTCACGCCACGTCGAAGATGCCGGTCTGGTGCTGGCAGTGCTCGAGGGAGATTCACCGCCGAGGCTCGACCCCGTAGCGCTACGCGGCGCGCGCGTCGGCTTTCCGCGTGTGGAATTCTCGGGCGATGACCCTGCGGTGGACGCGGCGATGACCGCCGCCATTGCGGCGCTGAAGGCCGCGGGCGCTACCGTGATCGACGTCGACCTGCCCGTGGGGCTGATCGACCTGAGTGATCGCCTCCAGGCGACGATCGTTCAGACCGAAGCCGTACCGAGCCTCGACGGATATTTGTCGAGCGCCTTTCCGCCTCGCTTTCCGCGCAGCCATGCCGAGATCACGGCACTCAGCCAGAAGCTCGTCGATGCGCCCATGCCAGGGGCGACGCCGAACCCCGGACGGCTTTCAGGGTACAAATGGGAAGCCGGCGCACCCCCGCTGACCGACGCCGGCTATCAAGCGGCGAAGACAGAGGGGCGGCAGTATCTGCGCGCCGCGCTGCGCTCGGTCTTCCTCGATCATCACCTGGATGCCTTGGTCTATCCAACGCAGACGATCCGCATCAATCGGCTCGGCGAGGACCCACGCCGCGATGCGCGTGGCCGGTTCGGCAACTTCGGACCGGTCCTCGCCAGCCTCGCCGGCTGGCCCGACATCAGCATTCCCGCGGGTGCGACGGCGGACGGGCTGCCATTCGGGATCTCGCTCCTCGGACAGGAGAACAGCGACCGCCAGCTCCTGAACTATGCCTATGCGTTCGAACAGCGTGTGGGTGCATCCAAGCTGCCGGTCGCGGCGCCGGAGCTTTCGGAACGACGGATTGAGCGAAAGCGGGAGACAAAGTGATGAGGCGTGCGCATGTCCTGACGCTATTCTGCGCAGCATCAGCGGCGCTCGTTAGGCTTTCGCCGGCAGCTGCAGCGCCTCGCGGCGAGGCGTTTGGTGCTCCGCTGGTTAAGCCAGCGCAGGCTGCGAAGCACGCGATCATCGCATGGGCACATCCTCGCCGGGTGGTGCGCTGGAATGGCCGCGGCATCGCCGGCATGCCGATCCTGATCAAGGACAATATCGAGACACGCGATATGCCGACCACGGCGGGTTCGCTCGCGTTGCTCCACAACGCGCCCGGCCGCGATGCGCCGCTGGTTGCCGGCCTTCGCCGTGCAGGTGCGGTGATCCTCGGGAAAACCAACCTTACCGAATGGGCAAACTTCAGATCGACGAGTGCAGTGCCCGGCTGGAGCGCCGTCGGCGGGCAGACCTTGAACGCTTATGATCCAGCCCGCACGCCGTGCGGGTCCTCATCGGGGAGTGCGGTGGCGGTGGCCATAGGGTTGGCGCCAGCGGCGGTGGGCACCGAGACCGACGGCTCTATCGTTTGCCCAGCCTCCGTCAACGGCGTGGTCGGCTTCAAGCCCACCGTTGGCCTCGTCAGCCGGACGCATGTCATTCCGATCAGCCACCATTTCGACACGCCAGGGCCGATCGCGAGGAATGTCCGGGATGCGGCGCGGGTGCTAACGGCCATGGCGGGCAGCGATCCTGCGGACCCCGCCACCGCCGACGCCGACGGGCACACCATCGATTTCGCTGCAGCGCTTGACCTTCATGCCCTGCGGGGCGCGCGCATCGGCGTTCTACGCTACTCGCTTCCGTCCTATCCCGCAGAGACCCGGGCCTTGTTCGAGCAGGCCGTACGGCGGATGCGCGCTGCGGGCGCTGAGATCGTTGATATCGACACGCCGCCGCCACAACGCGATCTGATCGGCGGCTGGGAAGGCACGGTGATGGTCACCGACTTCAAGCAGGATCTCAACGCCTATCTCGCCAGCACCCGGCGCAGCCAAGTGCCGTGGCGCACGCTGGCCGCTCTGATCACCTTCAATCAGAGCGAGCCTCGCGAGATGCGCTATTTCAAGCAGGAGTCCTTCGAAAACGCCGAAAGGGCGATCGGACCTGACGATCCGGCCTACGCGACGGCCGCTGTCAACGCAGCCCGCGCCGCCGGGCCGGAGGGCATCGACCGAATGCTGTCCGCGAACCATGTCGACATCCTCGTGGCGCCGACCACCTCCCGCGCAGGCACCCTCGACCGCACCGACGACGATCGGATGCAAGGATCCGCGGGTCAGCTGCCGGCCGTCGCCGGCTACCCGCATTTGACCGTCCCGATGGCGCTTGATCGCGGTATGCCGGTCGGCCTGAGCTTTATCGGCACTAAGTGGGACGATGCTCGCGTGCTCTCGGTGGGCTTTGCCTACGAGCAGCTTGGAAGGCCGCTTCGGTGAACTCGAAGAGCAAACTTGGACTGGCTGTTGGCCTTTGGCGTCCGTCTCGCACCTCTGCGGCGCTCGACGATGCAGGCTATCTCGCAACGCCCGTACTTCTGCGCGGCCTCCACTCCGCCCGGCCGGACCGCCGCCTCCGCCCTTCGGCTATCTGCTCCGGCGCGCGGGCACGGTTCTTGTCAGCCCATTGCCGCCCCGCTTGCGCGGCCTAAGGCGGATCGGCCGGCTCGTCTCGTCTCGTCATCGGGAAGTACCCAAGGATCCAATCGTAGCACGACGTCGCCTCGACCGCCTCGACCCGGGAAGACTAGTAATACCCGATCCTTTTTGGTGCGCCGATGCCGGTGCCGCGTAAGCGCTACCGCTTCTTCACGAACTCCGCCCGGAGCACCAGGCCCTTGATCCCCTCATAGCGGCAGTCGATTTCCTGCGCGTCGCCGGTCAGGCGGATCGACTTGATCACGGTCCCGCGCTTGAGCGTCTGGCCCGCGCCTTTCACCGTCAGATCCTTGATCAACGTCACCTGATCGCCGTCGGCCAAGATGTTGCCGACCGCGTCGCGCACCACGACTGTGTCATCCTCATCCGCGGCGACAGCGCCGTTGCCCGTCGGCACCCACTCACCGCTAGCCTCGTCATAGACATAGTCTTCGTCGTCAGCCGCCATCTGCTTGTCCTTCGTTACGCGCCTCGGGCCATCAAAGCTTGACAGTTGTACGCATTTAACGTACGCCCGTCGCGTTTTGCGCGGCCACGTGCGGCTTTCGGCTCTTTCTCAAGTTTGACAATCTCTCGACGACTTTTCGGATCGAGAAGATCACTGAATGTGCCGGCACCTGCGTCCGCTACGCGCGTGCCAAGGCAACCGCGCATGCCGGATCATCAAGTTCGTTTCTGGTGTTTTTTGTTTTTACCCTCGGCTTTCGCGCGGAGCTGAGAGCGCCCGCTGGTTCGCCGCAGGCTCAGTGCAAGGTCTCGCCGCGCGCCAGCATCGCCACATAATGCGCGATCTTGCGTGCCCGCGTCTCCGCCTTCTTCACCGCGCCGATGCGATAGAGGATGGCATAGCGGTTCGCGCCGGTCAGCGTCGCGAAGAAGGCAGCGGCGGCAGGGTCGGCGTCCAGCGCCGCCTGCAGATCGGGCGGCACTTCCGCCGTGCTCGCCGGCGCATAGGCCGCCTCCCAGCGCCCGTCCTTTTGCGCCGCCTCCACCTCCGCCATGCCGGACGGCTGCATCCGCCCCTGCGCGATCAATTCCAGCGCGCGCGTCCGGTTCTTCTCGGACCATTTGCTGCCCCGCTTGCGCGGCGTGAAGCGGATCAGCCAGCACGCCTCGTCATAGGGATGCAGCTGGCCGTCGATCCAGCCGTGACACAAGGCAACGTGGATCGCCTCGGCTTTCGACAGGCTGGCGATGTTCGATCCCCGTTTGGCCAGCTTCAGCCACAGGCCGGCCGATCCGGCGGGCTGCGCCGCCAGCCAAGCTGCGAAAGCGGACGCATCCGCAAAGCCAAGGATCAGCAGGCCGGCGCGCGTTTCGGCTGTGGTCATCACGGCTTTATGCACAGGCTGTGCAGCCGCGTCAGCCGGTGTTCCGCCGCCCAACGCATCTTACCCTTCACAATAGTGTGGCGAAAAAGCCGCACTTGTGGCGCTTTGCAACAAGCTGCACTTTACCCGCCTAAAGGTTCCGTTACGGTCCCAACATCCACCGAGCGGGGGCTCGGGGTACAATCGGCGCTGCGGCGTCCTGGGGGCTTATCAATGATGAACTTGTCCAGCCGGCTTTGCGCCGGCTCTGCGCTGTCGGCTATCCTGATCGCACTCGCCTCGCCGGCTTCGGCGCAGGTTTCGGGCGCGACGCCCGCCCCGACGCCGCCCGCGGCGACCAATAACGGCCCCAACACGCCCGCCGGCGTGGACGTTGCGGCCGCGACCGATTCCGAGGAAGTGGTCGTCACCGGCTCGCTGTTCCGCCGCACCAACACCGAAACGCCCTCGCCCGTTACCGTGCTGACCGCCGACACCCTCGCCAAAGCCGGCCTCACCACCGCGTCCGAAGCGATCCGCTCGATCTCGGCCGACAGCGGCGGCTCGATCGGCATCGGCTTCCAGAGCGGCTTTTCGGCCGGCGGTTCGGCGGTTTCGCTGCGCGGCCTCGGCGTTTCGTCGACGCTCGTGCTGGTCGACGGCCTGCGCTCCACCAACTTCCCGATCAACGACGACGGCCATAACGCCTATGTCGATCTCAACTCGATCCCGTTCAGCCTGATCGACCGCGTCGAAGTGCTCAAGGACGGCGCCTCGTCGACCTACGGCGCGGACGCGATCGGCGGCGTGGTTAATCTCATCCTCAAGAAGCAGTTCACCGGGGTCGCCGGCACTGTAGAGGGCGGCATCAGCAATCTCGGCGATGCGGCCCGGCAGCGCGGTAACCTGACGATCGGCTACGGCGACTATGCCGAAAAGGGCTTCAACATCTACCTGAACGGCGAATTCCAGCAGGACGGCCGCGTCAGCAATCACAGCCGCGGCTTTCCGTACAATAATCGCGATCTGACCTCGATCGGCGGCAACGATAATAACGGCGCCGACAGTTCGCTCACCACCGCGACGCCGAATGCCGTGGTCGTGCGCACGACCCAGTCCAACCTCAACAACCCGCTGAGCGGCGGCACGAGCTTGTTCAACAACAACTACACCACGCTCAACCTGACCAATTGCGCAAACGGCACCTACACCCAGACCGGCACCGGCGCCCTCGGCGTGGGCTGCAAGCACAATATCGAAGACGAATATTTCCAGATCGCGCCGAAGCAGCGTAAATATTCGTTCAACGGCCGCGTCAGCGTCCGCCTGTCGGATAATGTCGAAGGCTATATCACCGGCAGCTATTCCAATAGCTATGTCAGCATCCTCAACGCCCCGCGCGCGCTGCGCAACACGCAGCCTTATGGCGGTGCCCCGAGCCTGGCATCGAGCAACCCCGGCATCGTCCTGCCGGTCTATGTCTGTTCGGCGGGCATCAACTGCGCCACCGCGGCCGACCGCCGCCTCAACCCGAACAATCCCTATGCAGCGGCGTTCGCGGCGAACCCGACCCAGGGCGCGGCGCGCATCTATTATCTGTTCGGCGACATCAAGGCCGGCAGCGACCGCACCAACGAAGTCTATCGTTTCGCGAGCGGCCTGCACGGGACGATCGGCGACGACTGGACCTGGAAGGTCGACGGCGTCTACGCCCGCGACAATCTCAAGATCGTTCAGCACGGCTTCCTGAACATCGCCAACATCCTGAACGCGATCAACACGGGCGCCTACAACTTCGTCAATCCGTCGCAGAATACGGCAGCGGTGCGTGACTTCGTGGCGCCCGACAAGATCACGCCGTCCCATTCGCAGATGTATTCGCTCGATGGCGCGATCACCAAGCAGCTGTTCGATCTCCCGGGCGGCCCGCTGATGGTCGCGATCGGCGGCCAGGTCCGGCGCGAATCGCTGGTCAACAACAACCAGAATGCGGCCCTCGACACCTATAACCTCACCACCTCGTCGGCGTTCGGCAAGCACACCGTCTCGGCGGGCTATTTCGAAATCCAGGCGCCGATCCTGAACATTCTCGAGGTCAACGGCTCGGGCCGCTACGATCATTATTCGGAAGGCTTCGGCCGCTTCTCGCCGAAGATCGGCGTGAAGTTCACCCCGTTCCGTCAGCTTGCGCTGCGCGGCACCTATTCGCAGGGTTTCCGCGCACCGACCTTCGCCGAATCCGGCCCGCGGTCGCAATATGCGGGCTTCGTCACGACCCAGCCCCCGGGCAATTTCTGCGCGGCCCATGGCGGCTCGGCCACGGCGACCAATACCTGCGTAAACGGCGGCAATCCGTACAATCTGTCCTATTCGGTCGGCCGCGGCTTCGTCGGCAATCCCGATCTGAAGCCGGAAACGTCGCGCAGCTTCACCGGCGGCGTGATCTTCGAGCCGGTCCGCTGGTTCAGCGCGACGGTGGACTATTATAACGTCAAGAAGTCGAACCTGATCGCTAATGGCCCGCTCGCCGGCGATGCGATCGTCGCTTACTACAAGCAGTCGAACCTGGCGGCTGCGACCGCGGCGGTGGCGGCGGTCGGGCCGGGCTATTCGGTCAACACGATCGACGGCGTCGATCCGGCCTTCCCGAATGCGCTGCCCCGGCTGTTGATCATCAATGCGCCGTTCGTCAACGTGAACTCCGACAAGACCTCGGGACTCGATTTCTCGGCGACCGCGCGCATCCCGCTGGGTGACGGCATCCGCTTCACCAGCCGCGTGGAGGCGACCTATATCATTCAATATGATCGCCACACCGCGCAGGGCGTGCAGAAATATGCCGGCACGATGGGGCCGTATGATCTGTCGTCCGGCAACGGCACGCCGAACTGGCGCGGCAACTGGCAGAACACGCTCGACGTGGGCAAGCTGTCGGTGAGCGGTACCGCTTATTATGTCGGCAAGATCAAGGCGGTTGCCACCGACCAGGGCAATTTGAGCACGTCGTGCGCAGCCAGCCTCTACAAGTCGTCGCAGGCCGGCGTCCCGGTCGAGCGGTTCTGCTACGTCAAGAAGTTCATCAACGTCGACCTGAATGCGTCATATGAAGTGAGCGAGCATTTCTCGTTCTTCGGCAATATCGGCAACGCCTTCAACGCGCATGCGCCGATCGCGCCGGCCTCCTATGCCAGCTCGCCCAATTATCTGACCACCTGGCATTATGCCGGTCTGATCGGGCGGACGTTCCGCGCAGGCGCCAACTTCAGCTTCTGATCCTGGGGGGGATCAGCGTAGGAGGGCGGCTTCGGCAACGAAGCCGCCCTCTTATAGTGTGGGAAGCGGCTCGTCGGCGCGCGTGGCCGGCGGTGCCCTATGCCGTTCAGTCTTTGAGATTGACCAGGCCTACCGGTCCCTTGGCGGACGGGTTGGACGCATTCGTCTTCACCTTCTCCGCCTTCGGCTTGCGCGCTTCCTTGTTGGATTTCTTCTGACCCTTGGCCATCTTCGCTTCCTCGTCGGACGAATTGCCCAGCCTTGCTTACCCCATCGAATGCGCAAAGGGACAGACATTCGCGACGGCAGGATCGGCCCACGTTGACAGGCCGCACCCGCTTCGCCAAAGACGCGCCTCCCCGCCGGGGCACGCCTATGGACAGGTGGCCGAGTGGTTAAAGGCAGCAGACTGTAAATCTGCCCGTGCAAGCGTACGCTGGTTCGAATCCAGCCCTGTCCACCATCCCTCCCTGCTAATGCCCAAGGCAAACGAGCGCGCCCTATGGCAGCGCGGCATCGCTCCGTTTCAGAGACATCGGTTTACTTCCGGCCACCGCGCTGCAATGGCGGGAGCGGGCGTCCCATTGCGTCTTGAAGCGTAGTGGGGCGCCTACCGCCGGCCTAAGAGGCGGAGCAGGCTCGTCGCTCCATCCAATCGCGGGCTCAGGCATGATTCCTGTTTGCCGCCCGAAGCTGCCTAGAAGCGCAAGGATGGGCCGAGGATCAGGCCTTCGACGAGGACGATCGCCACCGCCGCTGCGATCCAAACCCAGCTGCGCGCGACCACCAGCGGCGGCGCGGCGGGCGATCCGGCGCGGATATAATTGGGTGCCCACAGCAGGCCCGACGGCCCGCCGAATGATGATGCCACCGCCGATGCCAGCAACACGAACAGGCCGACCGGGTTGATCAGCCCAATGACGAAGGCGCTGCCGCCGATCGTCCAATAGGCAAATGCCGCTAGCCGCCGAGCCTGATGCCGCCCCTCCTCATCCGCGCCCGTCAGCCCGGCAAGCCGCCGGACGCACCACACCGCCCACCGCCAGTAGAGCAGCCCGCCGCCGACCGCGAGCAATGCGCGCCATACCGGCCAATGGTCGACAAGGTGGAAAACCCCCTCCTCGCCCGCACCCCAGTCGCCGATCCCGCTGATGCCCGAGAACAAGAAATAGCCGGCCCACTGCATGCCGCTGACCGCCATCAGCAACCACCAAAAGAAGCGCGCACGCGGCCACGAGACGGGCGTTATCCGCAACGCCGCGAAGGCGAAGATGGCGGTCCACAGGTTCATCGTGCTCCCCGCGGCCGCGACCAGCCGGCCGATGATCGGCGGCGACGAGTGTGTATCGCAATCGAGATAGAAGGCGCCCCATTCGCGCACATGGCGGCCGAGCGCGATGCAGGCGCCACCATGGCCGACCGCTTCGTGCAATTGTGTCGCCACGACGCCCGCCACCGCGGCGATGGCGATCACCGTCGGGATGTCAGTTCGCGCCCGTTCTGCCGCATTCGCCATGTCATTCTCCCCCGATCAGTCTCGAAGAAGCGGGAAGGAGGGTCAAGCTCCCCACGGCCGGAATTGCCGGGCTGGTTGGTCGGTGCCGGCGATGCTGATGGGTCGTCGGCGTCCAATGAAGGGCAGGCCCGTGAGAATGCAGCATTGCTGCGGGCGGCGGGCCTGTTCGGGTTGTGATGGTTGAGCGGCGGTACTGGGCATGGGCGGGCGATCGCATTAGGAGGCGCGGATGCGCAAAGGCCACCGACCCTCCCAAGCTCCTTCGAACCGCCCCCGCTTCTGGGGCCGCCACGCTGTGTCGGCGGCGCTGGCCAATCCGGAGCGCACCGTGCGCCGCGTATGGGGCACGCGGGAAGCGCTTGCTGCCTTCGGCGGCTTTCCCTCCGACCTGCCGGTCACCTATGCCGAAGTCGCCGATCTGGGACGGCTGGTGCCGCAGGATGCGCCTCATCAGGGCGTGGTAATCGAAGTCGATCCGCTGCCGGAAATCTGGCTGGGCGATCTGCTGGACCAGGGCGCGGATGACCAGCGGCCGCTGCTGGTGCTCGATCAGGTGACCGATCCGCATAACGTCGGCGCGGTATTGCGCTCGGCGGCGGCGTTCAACGCACTCGGCCTCGTCACGCAGGATCGCCATGCGCCGCCGGAATCGGGTGCGCTTGCACGATCGGCTTCGGGCGCGCTCGAAATCGTGCCGTGGGTTCGGGTGGTCAATCTTGCCCGCGCGCTGGACGAAATCGGCGAGGCGGGCTTCTGGCGGATCGGCCTCACCGGCAGTGCGCCACGCCTATTGGGTGAAGCAATCGCCGGAGCCCGGATCGCACTTGTTTTGGGTGCGGAAGGCGAGGGCATGCGCCAGAATACCGAGGCGCATTGCGACGAACTCGCCAAGCTACCGATCAGCCCGCGGGTCGAGAGCCTCAACGTCTCGAATGCTGCAGCGATCGCGCTCTACGCGGTCGCGACGCGCGCGTGACTTTGCCTGAGCCGCACCGGGTTTCCGATGCCGTGCTCGGGCCGCTTGTTCCGGCAACGCATCCCTCGGCCATCGGCTGTATCGCGGACACACCCGGCACCACGCTGACCCACATCCGCGCGGACACCCCGGAGGGCCCGGTCAACCGGCTCGAGGTCCATGAAGCCGTCAGAAGCGCGGATATGGCTCAGATCACTGGGCCGACCCTCTACGCCGGGCCGTACCTGGCGCATTTCGGGCACATGATCGCGGAGTGCATTCACCGGCTGTGGGCGGCGCATGCCTTTCCGCACCTCGCCAATGTCCGCATCGCATTCCAGGCAAGCCCACAGGCGCCGCGCCCGCCCTGGTTCGACGCGGTGCTGGATCTTTGCGGTATCGCGCCCGAACGCGTCCTGCTGGTTGAACAGCCCATTGCCTTTCAGACGCTCTACATTCCCGCCCAGGGCCGTGCCCTCGGGGGCGCAGTGCTGCTGCCGGGCTACGTCGATCTGTTTCCGCTGACTGCCATCGCACCGCCGCCCGAACCGGCGCGGCGCCTTTACATTTCCCGCTCGCACCATATCCGCAGCGGAACCTATCTCGGCGAGACCCTGATCGAGCATTTGCTGGCGGAGGCCGGCTTCACCATCGTCCGGCCGGAAGAGATGCCTCTGCGCGTGCTCGCGGGCCTGTTGCGGACGGCGGAGCAGATCGTGTTCGCGGAAGGCAGCGCGATCCATAATCTGGAATTGTGCGGACCGGTCCAGGCGCGGATCCTCGTCATCGGCCGCCGGCCAGGGACCAAGCGGCGTTTCGGCGCCTTGCTCGCTTCACTGTCTCGCGACGTCGAGATCTTTAGCGGAGCACGGGGCGCGGCCTCCCTCGGCTGGGATGCCCTCCACGACATGCCGCGGCTCGGCACCGCCTGCTCGTTCCTGCCAATCGGCAAGCTGGTGGATATGCTCTCGGCCTTCAGCGGCATTGCATTGCCGCAGCCGGATGCAAACACGATTTTGGACGCGGTAAGCCGGGACCTGCTGCGTTACCTGCTCGACCCCCGCAGCGGCGTGGACGCGAGCGATGCCGAGCTGGGCCGCGCCTTACGGGCCTTGCGTACCGATCCCGCCGTGGAAGAAGTTCGAAGCATGTTGACGCGTTAAGGGGTCAGTCTTCCGCGGCGATCGTGACCTTCATCCCGTCCAGCGCGTCCGAAAAGTCGATCTGACAGGACAGGCGCGATGTTTCGTCGCGGTCATCGGAAATGGCGAGCAGCTCATTCTCATCGTCGCTCATTACCGGCAGCCGGTCGGCAAAAGCCGGATCGACGTGAACGTGGCAGGTCGCACATGAGCAGCAACCTCCGCATAAGGCGAGCAACTCGTCGATCCCGGCATCGCGGATTACCTCCATCACCGACAGGCCGACATCGCCCTCAATTTCGCGCTCCTCGCCTTCGCGGGTGACGACGATCAGCTTGGGCATTATCGAACCTTTCGAAAGAGACGCTGACGGGGCCTATGTCGCGGCCCGGCGCCAAGCGCAATTGGGAGCAGCTGGTGGGCTTGAGCGCTGAACAACTGAAACGCAGCCTGGATGCACTGGCGGCGATCGAGCCGGCCTTCGTTGCGGGGCTTGATCGCTACGGCTATCCCGAACCGCGGCTGCGCGACCGCGGCCATGTGACATTGCTGCGTACCATCATCGGCCAACAGGTGAGCGTCTCATCGGCGAACGCGATCTGGAGCCGCCTTGAGCAGACAGTCGGCGCCAATCTCGACCCCCCCGTGCTTGCGGCGGCGCCTGAAGAGGCGCTGCGTGCAGCCGGGCTGTCGCGCCAGAAAATCTCCTACGTGAAGAGCTTAGGCCAATTGATCGCCAGCGGTGAACTCGATCTGCTCGCCTTGCCGGCCGACGATGAGGAGGCGATCGCAGCACTCACGCGGATCAAGGGCATTGGCCGCTGGTCGGCGGAGATTTATCTGCTGTTCGCCGAAGCACGCGGAGACGTGTGGCCCGCAGGCGATCTCGCCGTTCAAGAAGAGGTCGGGCAATTGCTTGGCCTGCCCGAGCGGCCGTCGGAGAAGATGGTACGTAGCCTGGCGGATCGATGGCGACCCCACAGAGGGGCCGCGGCGATCTTCACCTGGCACCATTACACGCGCCGCCTGAATGCAGGGAAAGCCGAAAAAGCCGGGAAGGCGCCCGTCTAGGCCCGTGCGGCCAATATCTGCTCGGCCAGCGCGTGATCGCTCGGCTTGTCGACATCGATGCCGGCCTCCGCAAAAGGCAAGGCGATTGGCCGGACCACCGCGCCCAGCGTCCGACCCGCCTTCGAAAGCGCGCCGGCGAGGGTAATGGTGCGGGTTATCGCACGCACGGCCAACCATGGGCCGAAATGCCAGATCAGCTTCAGCGCTTTCTTACGATCGCGTTCGACCTCGCTCCAGGCGAGCAATGCTGGTCGTGCGCGCTCCGATGCTAGGGCGAAAAGGTTAGCGCCGGTCCAGGCCCCTCGCGCGAACTTCAGCCAGGTGCGGCGATTGTCCGGATAGGCGGTGAGCAGCACGTCGCTGGAGACAACCCCAACGGCTACGTCAGCATCGCCTACGCCCGCGATCATCGCTTCGACCATCGCCGGGGTGAGCAACGGATGATCGGCGGTGGTCACCAACACGGGCCAACTCGCCGCCTTCGTGCCGGCAAGGCCTGCAATGCTGACGGCGATGCCGCTGACCGAAACAGCGGACGAAATACGCGGCTCGTCCGCGAGCCAGGCGCAATCGCCGACGAACAGGTGATCCGGTCGTTGAGCGACAACCACCACATGCGTGATGGACGGACTGGCGAGCAATGTCTTTGCCACGCGTGACAGCATCGCTTCGCCGGCAACCGGAACCAACGATTTCCATTGCTGACCGAACGCCTCTGCCAGCGGATCGACGCCCGGTCGCTGGCCTGCGAGCAACAACGCCGTCCACGGCATTCCGCTCACTTCGCGGTCGGGCCCCAAGCCCGCATGAAGGTCTCGATCGCGGACGCCACATCGCCGTCAATATCGGTGTTAGGCGCGCGCGCGGGACGCCACAGCCGGTCGAGATAGCAGCCGGCCTGCAGCAGGGCGACGAACTGCCGTGCGGCAGTGATCGGCTCTCCTTGGCGCAGGCGCCCCGCTGCCATTTCCTCTTCCATGTAACGGCACAGCCGCGAGCGGACGCGATCCGGACCGCGCGCGGCGAAGGTCTCGCCCATCGCGGGGAAACGTTCGGCCTCTGCGACGATCAGGCGGTGAAGCGCGATCGACGAAGGTGACAATATCTTGTTAAGGAAAACATGCCCGAAGCGCGACAATGCCCCAGTCGTCCCCCCCGTCGGAATGAGCGCTTCGTCGAGTGCAGTTCGAAAACTCTCGATCTTCGAATCGAGCACTGCCGCGAATAGGTCATCCTTGGACGGAAAATAGCTCCACAAGGTAGTCTTGGAACCACCCAGTTCGGCAGCGATTGTGGACATCGACGTATCGGCGAAACCGCGTTCCAGGAACGATCGCTCGGCCACCTCGAGAATGGTGCGCCTACGATCGGCCTTGCGGACCTCGCGCCGGCCGGGGGGCGTGCTCAATTCCATAACGATACTATAGGGTACATTTTGCGGTTGACAAGGCGCCGTCGCCGTCCCATCTCCTTCGCGTACGCAACGGTACGGATTCACGACCTCATGGTTTTTCGGGTAGCAAAGCTGCTGATGCTTGGCGCGTTCGTGCCACTGGCGGCGTGTGTGCCGAACTTGGGCGACAAGCCCGTTCCGCGCGCGGCGTCCAGTCTTGCGGCACAGCGCAGCCTCCCGGATCAAGGTGGCCAATGGCCAGGCGATGGCTGGTGGCAGGCTTATGGCGATCCACAGCTCGACCAGCTGATTGCAGAGGGCGTGGCCGGATCTCCCGACATTGCTGCCGCCGCCGCGCGGCTCGCACGCGCCGAAGGTGTCGCCCGGACGAGCCGCGCGCCTTTGGGACCGACGATCGGGGCCGAAGGCAGCGCCGGTAAGGTAAAGCAGAGCTACAATAACGGCTTTCCAAGGGAATTCCTGCCCAAGGGCTGGAAGGATACGGGCAATGTCGACACCCGTTTCAGCCTCGATCTCGATCTTTGGGGCCGTAACCGCGCGCAACTTCGCGCCGCGCTTGCCGAGCGCGATGCCGCACGGGTCGAGCGCGCCCAGGCGCGGTTGACGATCGCCACCTCGATTGCGGCATCTTATGCCGACCTTGCTCGTCTATTTGCGGAACGCGACGTCGCCGAGGAGGCGCTGCGCATTCAGCAGGATACTGCCAGCCTGGTTGCCGACCGCGTACGCAACGGCGTCGATACGCAGGGCCAGTTGCGCCAGGCGGCGGCCGCCGTTCCCGCGGCGCGGGCCGACCTCGGCGCGATCGACGAGCAGATCGCGCTGACGCGCAATCAGCTTGCTGCTTTGACCGGCGCCGGTCCGGATCGGGGCCTGGCCATCACCCGGCCGAAATCCGCCGCTCTGGCTACGCTTGCCCTGCCCGCGTCGGCCGGCATCGACCTCGTAGGACGTCGGCCGGACATCGTCGCCGCCCGTGCGCGGGTGGAGGCCCAGGCGGAGCGCGTCAAGGCTGCGCGCGCCGCTTTCTATCCCGACATCAGCCTGAGCGGGCTGGTCGGGCTGCAGGCGCTCGGCTTCGGTAACGTGCTAAAGTCGGGATCCACCTACGGTAATTTCGGACCGGCGTTCACCTTGCCGATCTTCGATAGCGGCCGGCGATCAGGCGATTACCGCGTGGCTCGCGCCGATTATGATGCAGCTGTGGCGGACTATGACCGCACGTTGATCAACGCCCTGCAGGATGTCGCCGATGCGGTCGCCAGCCGCAGCGCGCTTGGCCAACAGGCAAGCGATGCCCGCGCCTCGCTTGCCGACAGTCAGAAAGCCTTTGAAATCGCCCGGCTGCGTTACCGCGCCGGCTTGTCGACCTACCTCGATGTGCTTACCGCGGAACAGGCGCTGATTGTCGCCCGCCGCCGCGATGCCGACCTATCCGCAAGAGCTTTCACGCTGGACGTCGCACTCGTGCGCGCGCTTGGCGGCGGCTTTAGCGGCGTCTGATACTCAGGAGCAGCCCGATGGCCGATCAACCCAATCCGCAAATGGCCGCTTCGAGCCCGGCCGCCGACGAAGCGCCGACGCGCACGCTCGCCCAGCGCCGCAGGAAGTGGCTCACGATCCTCGCCGCCGTGGTCGTCGGCATCGCACTTCTCTTCACGCTGTATCACTTCCTCATCGGCGTGCGGCACGTCTCGACCGACAATGCCTATGTTGGCGCCGATACCGCGCAGATAACTCCATTGGTGGCTGGCGCGGTTGAGAGCGTTCGGGTGGCTAACACCCAGATCGTGCACAAGGGCGATATCCTGGTGACGATCGACCCGGCCGACGCGAAGATCGCAGTTGAGCGGGCAGCGGCCGATCTGGCGCAAGCCGAACATGAGTTCGTTCAGAGCCGCGCTACGGGCGGTGCGCTCCAGGCGCAGATCGGCGCGCGCAGCAGCGACATCGACCGCGCTCGGGCCGAGATGATTGCCGCGCAAGCGTCCTACGACAAGGCGCGGGTGGATCTCGCCCGCCGCCAGAGCCTTGCCAGATCGGGCGCCGTCTCCGGCGATGAGCTGACTAGCGCAACCAACGCCTTTGCCGCCGCCCAGGCGCAACTCGCCGTCGCGCGTTCCGGAATTGCCCAGGCACAGGCCAACCGTGTCGCGGCTTCGGAGAATTACAACGCCAATCAGGCGCTGGTGCAGGGCTCGATGGCGAGCAATCCGGACGTCGCTGCCGCCCGCTCGCGGCTCGACGCCGCCAAGCTCGACCTCTCGCGCACAATCATCAAAGCGCCCTTTGACGGAGTAATCGCACAGCGCAACGTCCAGATCGGACAGCGGATCGCGGCGGGCACGCCGATCATGACGGTGGTGCCGGTCACCCGCATGTACGTCGATGCGAATTACAAGGAAGGCCAGCTCAAGAAGGTCAAGGTCGGGCAGAAAGCGCGGCTGACGTCGGATCTCTACGGCGGCAGCGTCGTCTTTCATGGCACGGTAACCGGCCTCGCCGGTGGCACCGGATCCGCCTTCGCGATCATCCCGGCACAGAATGCCACCGGCAATTGGATCAAGGTGGTGCAGCGCTTGCCGGTGCGCATCATGCTCGACCCGGCCGAGCTACAGCAGCATCCGTTGCGCGTCGGGCTGTCGATGGACGCGACGATCGACGTCGGAGGCTAAGGCGGTGGCGAGCAGGGCCATGGCGGCGAACCCCGCCCCGAGCCGGGACGGCTGCGCACTTTCCGGCCCGACGATGTGGCTCGCCGGAGGCGTGCTCGCGCTCAGCAATTTCATGGTGGTGCTCGATACGTCGATCGCCAACGTGTCCGTACCGCATATTGCTGGCAGCCTGGCTATCTCGCCGGATCAGGGTACGTGGGTGATCACGTCCTACTCGGTCGCGGAGGCGATCTGCGTTCCGCTCACCGGCTGGCTTGCGATGCGTTTCGGGACCGTGAAAGTCTATCTGGCCGCGATGGCCGGCTTCGGCCTGTTTTCGATCCTGTGCGGCATGTCCCCGACGCTCGGCGCGCTCGTTGCCGCCCGTATCGGGCAAGGCATTTGCGGCGGCCCGATCATGCCGCTGACGCAGACGTTGTTGCTGCGGGTCTTCCCTTCCGAGAAACGCGGCCAGGCTATGGGATTATGGGCGATGACGACCGTCGTCGCGCCGATCGCCGGGCCGGTGCTCGGCGGCACGATCAGCGACAATTGGTCGTGGCATTGGATCTTCTTCATCAACATTCCGATCGCGATCACCTGCGTGGTCGGCAGCTATATGCTGGTGCGCCGCTGCGAGACCGCACAGGTCCGCGCCCGCATCGATGCCGGCGGCATGGCCCTGCTTGTGCTGTGGGTCGGCGCGCTCCAGATCATGCTCGACCTCGGCCGTGACCGCGACTGGTTTCATTCCACCTTCATCGTTGCGCTCGCGTGCATCGCGGCAGTGGGTTTCGTGACCTTCCTGATCTGGGAATTGACGCAGGACAATCCCGCGGTCGATCTACGCGTGTTCCGACATCGCGGGTTCAGCGCAAGCGTGATCGCTCTCGCGGTGACCTATGGCACATTCTTCTCGGCCGTCGTGGTCACCCCGCAATGGTTGCAGGGAGCAATGGGTTATACAGCCCAATGGTCCGGATATGTCACCGCCTGGCAGGGCCTGCTCGCGGTGGTTTTCTCGCTGATCGTAGGCAAGCTCAGCGGCAAGTTCGATCCGCGGCTGCTGGTATCCTTCGGCATGTGCTGGATGGCCGGCAGCATCTTCGTCCGCTCCGGCTGGACCTCGTCGACTGACTATTGGACGCTCGCCCTGCCCCATCTCGCCATGGGTCTTGGTATGCCCTTCTTCTTCGTACCGCTGACCATCCTGTCGCTCGGCTCGGTCCAGCCCAAGGAGACCGCGTCGGCCGCCGGCCTCTCCAGCTTCATGCGAACTTTGTCGGGCGCCGTGGGAACATCGGTGGCGACCACCATATGGGCGAACGGCGCGGTCCGGACCCATGCCGAACTGGTCGGATCGATCAATCCGTCCCCCGGGTTGGTGGCCCAGCTGGAAAGCAGCGGCTATAGCCCGGCGCAGGTGCGGGCGATGGTCGAAAATCTGCTTACACAGGAAAGCTTGGTCATTTCTCTCGACCATATGTTCGAAATTGCGACCGCCCTGCTGCTGCTCTCGGCGGCCCTGATCTGGCTCGTGCCCAAGCCGCGCAAGGCAGTCGATACATCTCAGGCCCATTAATCGCCCACAAAGCGCCGCATTGCGGGGCCACAGGTGAGCCATTAAATCGGTGCATCATTCCGAGGATTAACAGCGTGACGAGTATTTCGGTCAAACCCAGCTTCTGGCGGCGAGAGCATCATCTTGATCGCATGAACTTGAAGCAATTGGTGGTCGCCTATTTCCAGTATCCGGCGGTGATCGCTTATCTGCTGCTGGCAGCGGCCTCGATCGGCGTGTGGTTTGCCTATCCCGCGTCGGCGCTGGCGACTGTCGCGTCGGCCGCGGTCGCCGTCCTGCTATACCCGCTCGTCTGGTACACGCTGCATCGTTTCGTGCTGCACAGCCGCTGGATGTTCAAGGTTCCGATGCTGGCTGCGACCTGGAAGCGCATCCACTACGATCACCATCAAGATCCCAACCGGCTCGAAATCCTGTTCGGCGCGCTTCACACGACGCTGCCGCCGATCATGCTTGCGACCATGCCGATCGGGTACCTGTTCGGCGGTATCGGCGGAGCGGCGGCGGGCCTTGCCTCAGGCCTGCTTACGACGGCCTTCTATGAATTCTGCCACTGCATTCAGCATCTAGCTTACACGCCGAAACATCCTTTGCTCGTGAAGATGAAGCAGCGTCACATGGCGCATCATTTCCACGACGAGACCGGCAATTTCGGCATCACCAATTTCTTTTGGGATCGCCTGTTCGGCACCAGCTATGCCAAAGTGAGCGAGCGCAAGAAGAGCCCAACCGTCTTCAATCTTGGCTACACGCCTGAGGTAGCGAAGGTCTATCCGAAGGTTGCCGAGCTTTCCGGTGGCGTCGCCACGGGACATCCATCCACCCGTATCAGGGGATAAGGCCTACATGCCGAACGGGATCACGATCCGCCCGGTTCTCACCAAGGCGGACCGCAAGGCTTTCGTCGACCTCCCGTTCCGGCTCTATGCCGACAATCCGGCCTGGGTGCCGCCGCTCAAGGACGAGGCCTACGGGCTGATTACGCCCGGCAAGAATCCCTTTTTCGAGCACGCCGAGGCGCAGCTCTATCTGGCGGAGCGGGCGGGCAAAGTCGTCGGCCGTATCTCTGCCTCGATCGATCATATGTGGACGCCGATGCCGCCGGAAAAAGGCGGCGGCGCCGATAGCGGGAATTGGGGCTATCTCGATGCCGAGGACAAGGCCGTCGCCGACCTGCTGATCGGACAGGCGGAGGAGTGGCTCCGCACGCATGGCGTCAAGCGCTCGATCGGGCCGATTTCGATGTCGATCTGGGAAGAGCCTGGTCTGCTGATCAAAGGTCACGATCATCCACCCACGGTGATGATGGGCTATGACGACGCGCGCTATGAGGCATGGGTGGAGAGCTGGGGCTATGCCAAGGTCAAGGATCTCCACACGTGGGATCTGGACATCACCAAGGACTTCCCGCCCCTCATCGCGCGGATCGTGCAATCCGGTCAGAAAAATTCGCGGATTCGCGTCCGCGACGTCAACAAGAAGAAGTTCGCCGCCGAGGCGGCGATCATCCTCAATATCCTCAACGACGCATGGAGCGGGAATTGGGGCTTCGTACCCTTCACCGAGAGCGAGATCGCGTTCGCGGGGAAGAAAATGAAGCCGATCATCTTCAACGATCTCGTCAAGATCGCCGAATATGACGGCGAGCCGGTCGCCTTCATGATGACCTGGCCCGATCTCAACGAGATGCAGGCCGATCTCAACGGCAATCTGTTTCCGTTCGGCTTCATCAAATTACTATGGCGCCTGAACGGCGGCCTGACCGGCATACCCAAGGTCCGGACTACACGCGTTCCCCTGATGGGCGTCGTGAAGCATCTTCAGGCCAGCCGGCTGGCGAGCCAGCTAGCTTTCATGATGATCGAAGATACGCGTCAGGCCGCACTTAAATTCTATGGCTCGACACATAGCGAGATCGGCTGGATTTTGGAGGACAATCAGGGGATGAATTCCATCGCCTCGACGATCGAGAGCCGGATCAACAAGACGTACCGCATCTACGAAAAGGCGATCTGACGCCGGCGGCACGCGCTTCAGGCGGCGCGCGTCTGCACCCTGCGTCGGATGCCGCGCGAGCGGATCGAAGTAGGAAGCGGTGTCGAAGGCAGCCGCGCCGGCATGGTCCGCATGAGGGTGCCGACCGCCGCGCTGTCGAGCGCCCCGGAATAGAGGTGGCCTTGGCCAAGACGGCAACCAAGGCCTACCAGCCGCTCCCGCTGTTCCACCGTCTCGACGCCTTCCGCCACCACCTCCACGCCAAGCTTTTCCGCGATACGCATCAGGCCGTTGATCACGGCACCGCCGGTCTGCTCGTCATTGTTGAGATGATCGACGAAAGATTTGTCGACCTTGAGCGTATCTACCGGCGTGAACAGAAGATGGGTGAGCGAAGCGTAGCCGGTGCCGAAATCGTCCAGTGCCAATTTGATGCCCAGGCTTCGCAACGCCTCCATCTGACGTTGCACGAGCAGCTCGCGGCGGCCGAGATAAACCGATTCGGTGATCTCGAGCGCGAGCCGGTCGAGCGGCACGCCAGCGGCGACAAAGATTTCCTGAACCTCCTCGACCAAATGTCCATGCGCGAAGTCGGCGGGTGCCAGATTGACCGCCACCCGCCCGACCGCGATGCCCGCATCCAGCCAGGAGCGCAGATCCGCCGAGACCGCGCGCAGCATCGCGCGCGTCGCGTCGGACGCATTGCGGGCGTCGGCAAAGGCATCCTGGAAATCGGCAGCCGCGACGATCCGTCCATCGCGCTCGCGAATGCGCGCCAACGCCTCAAAGCCGGTGACCGCTCCGCTGTCGAGCCGCACGATCGGTTGATAACGTGCTTCGATCCGGCCCTCCGCCAGCGCCCTTCGCAACTGATCGATCGCGCGTAACCGGCGGTTCATGCGGGTGCGCAACTCAGGCGCGTACAGAACCAGGCTGCCGCGTCCGCCGTCATCCTTGCCGTGGTATAAAGCGAGATCGGCATTTTGACGCATGATCATGCCGCTTTTGTCGTCGATCGCCCGGATCGCCGCACCGATGGTCATGCTCGGCACCAACATGTGGCCCGCACAATCGGCAGCTTGTCCCAATCTATCCAGAATGCGGTGGGCCAAAGGCACTACATCCTCTGCCGCCGCCAGGACCGCCAGTTCGTCCCCCCCGATTCGGAAGGCGCGATAGGGAGCCGCCGCCTCGGCGAGGCGCTGGGCAATCGTTCGAATCAAGCTGTCGCCCGTATTGTGGCCAAAGGTATCGTTGACGGTTTTAAGGCCATCGATGTCGACCAGCAGCAATGCGGATCCACCGGTGGAAGGCGGCTCCATCAGCGCCTCTTCGAAGCAGGCCCGATTATGGAGGCCGGTTAGCGAGTCGGTGTAGAGCAGCCGCTGGTTGGCGCGCAGGGCAAAATCGCGTTCGAACGCGATCCGGCAAAGCTCGATACCGACCGCAGCGATTTCTCGCTCGAGATCGGTCGCCACCCGTTGCTCGGGAAAAAAGAATGTCAGCGCCCCGACCAGCTTCCCGGCCGACCGAATCGGAGCCGACCAGCGAGCGCCGACACCAGGCGGCAGCGCTACCGCAGAAAGGAAATCGGCTGCGGGATCGCCTATGGCCTTACTGCCGTCGCCAGGCTCGCCGCCGCCGGGAGCTTCGCTTGGCCTAATGCCCAGACTATCGAAAACTGCCTGGTAATCCTCGGGCAGACTAGGGGCCGCAATCAAGCGCATTGTCGCGTCCGGCTCGCCTCCGACAATCGAGCAGACCACGCCGGGCGCCAGCCGCTCCATCTCGCGGCACAGCCTTTCCGCCGTCGCCGCCAGCACTTCGCCGCGGGCGATCATTTCGAGGATCAGCTTCTGAAGATCAACCACGTCCCTAGGCCCATAACGATCGGCCAAGGTTTCTAGGAATGAAGGGCATTACAACTGCCGATTGGGCCGAAATGCGTATTGCCCTTGAATCCAGCGGGTTAGGATCCCCTGATTTTGATCCAAGTTGGCGCGTGATCGCTCGCCTTTTCCCGTCCACGAAACTGTTTGTCGACACCCGCATCGATCAGACGGTCCGCCGCTGCGGGTGTGAGCATCAGATGATCGATGCGAAAGCCGGCGTCGCGCGTCCAGGCGTTCATGGTATAGTCCCAGAACGTGTACATCTGCTCATCGGCGTGAATGGCGCGGAGCGCGTCGGTCCAGCCGGCATGGTTCAGTCGAAAGAAGCAGGCGCGACTCTCCGGTTGCATCAGGGCATCGGCAGACATGCGGCTGGCTGAGAAGACGTCGAGCTTGCTGTCTGTTGGGATCACGTTCCAGTCGCCCGCTAGCACGACCGGCCGTTCCGTCAGGAACAGCGTGCGGGCATGGGCAAGCAAGGCTTCGAACCAGGCAATCTTATAATCGAACTTTGGGCCCGGAACGGGATTGCCATTGGGCAAATAAAGCCCGCCGACAACGACCCCGCCGACTTCGGCTTCAATATAGCGACTGTGACTGTCATCGGGATCATTGGGCAGACCCTTACGCCTGAGCTCGATGTCCATGCCGCGCGCGAGGATGGCGACGCCGTTCCAGCTCTTCTGTCCATGCCAGACCGCATTATAACCAAGCGCCGAGATTTCCGCCTCGGGGAAACGCTCGTCGGGGGCCTTCAATTCCTGAAGGCAGACGATGTCCGTCTGGGTCTCATCAAGCCATTCCAGCAGCCGCGGCAGCCGCGCACCGATGCCGTTGACGTTGTAAGTCGCGATCCTCATGCGCCTGACTTAGGGCAGGCAGGTCAGATCGAGAAGCTGGTTCCGCACCCGCAGCCGGAGGCTGCGTTGGGATTGGTGACGCGGAATGCCGCGCCTCCCATATTCTCGACATAGTCGACGGCACTGCCGCGGACGAGGTCGAGGCTAATGGCATCGACGACCAGCCGAACGCCATCGCGCTCGGCGACGACGTCGTCGGATCCGACGGCATCGGCCATTTCGAACTTATATTGGAAGCCGGCACAACCGCCGCCGTCGACCGCGAGGCGCAAAATGGCCGGCTTGCCCTGCTTGCCCGCAATCGCCGCAACTCGCGCGGCTGCCGAAGAGGTGATATCGACGTCGCTCATGAGCGAGAGATAGGAGCGCCAAGCGCCGCCGACAATGACCCGGGCTTAATCCTGGTCGTCGTTGGCATCGTTAGGACCACCGAGCGCGAGACCCGCAGCGGTGCGAGCCTCCATCGCGGTCACATAGTCGGCCGACTGCAAGAACGGCACCGGGTTCACCGCATGGCCGTCGATACGAACTTCGTAATGAAGGTGGCTACCGGTCGAGCGGCCGGTCGAGCCCATAAGTGCGATCAACTGGCCGCGTACTACGCGATCCCCGGAATGAACCAGAACGCGCGAGAGGTGGCCGAACCGAGTCTGCAGGCCCTTGCCATGATCGATTTCGACCAGGTTGCCGTAACCGCCCGACCATTCGGCACGATCGACGACACCATCGGCCGTTGCATAGACCGCGGTGCCCATTGGCGCTGCCAGATCGATGCCGGCGTGCATCGCCGCGCTGCCGCGGAAAGGATCGGAGCGGACGCCATAGCCCGACGTATAGGTCGCGGTCTGAACCGGCTTGGAGGACGGCACCGAAATCGCGCCCGGGGAAGAGATCGCATCCGCCTTTTTCCATGACAGGAACAGGCTGTGAAAGCGGCTGTCGCCGGCGGCGCTGGCCGGAAGCAACGGGCCCCCGCTAGGCTGGATCTTGTCGCCTCTCTGGGGAGCGGGGAGCCCGGCTGCCAGCACCGGCTGCGAAAGCATCATGACAGCGGCGGCGGCCAGACCGAAAGCGCGCAGGGCGCGGATGGCGACGGTTGAAGCGATCATTGTCTCTCCGGCGGTATGTGGGCCGCGCGGAATTCCCCCCCGCACGGTTTGAAAATTAACCGGCCGCCTTCGAGAATTGCCCCTCCCGCGACGACGGGAACTTTTGTGGAAGATATGCGTGCGACTCTGCAACAGCTTGATAGAAATCAATCGTCAGACCGGCAGCAGCGCGCGCTGAGTCGTTGAATGGAGGCTTCAACGACCCGCCAAAATGCTGCGCGACCAGCTGCCGCCATGCTTCTTGGGGAGAATCACTACCGCCCATACAGGCTTGCCGGAACCAGCGGACGCCGGCCGACACATGGCGCACCTCATCGTGCAGGATGCGGTCCAGCATTCGCGCCGATCGAACGTCTCCGGCGGCATCGAAACGCGCGATCATCTGTGGCGTGACGTCGAGACCGCGCGCCTCCAGCACCATCGGCACGATCGCCAACCGGGCAAGCGCATCATGCGCGGTCGCCTCGGCCGCTTCCCACAGCCCGTCATGCGCCGGCAAGGCGCCGTAGAAGCTGCCGGAACTGCGCAGGCGCCGCTTGAGCAGCGCAAAATGCATCGCCTCCTCTGCGCCGACCTGCATCCAATCGTCAGCGAAAGCGCGCGGAAACAGGCTGCCGAACCGGCCGACGAGGTCGAAGGCAAGGTCGATCGCGACATATTCGATATGCGCGATCGCATGGAGCAACGCGATCCGGTTGGCTGCATTGCCTCCCTTGCCCCGCCGCGGCATCCGGTTGGCCGGCAGAAGCTCAGGTCGACCCTCCCGCGCGGGCCGGTCGGGCATCATGACGTCGAAGCGCCATTCCAGCCGACCCAGTCGCCAATCGCGCGCAGCTTTGCGTGCTGCCTTGATCTTGGCTGTCGGCTCGGCAGTTTCCAAAACGTGCCGTGCGGCCAGTGCCAGCGTCAGGATGACGGGTCCGCTTTTAGCGAGCGTGCCGCTGCAAGAACGTTCTGGGCATGTCCAGGGACGGCCACCTTGCGCCACGCGCGGATCACCCGATCATCTTGCCCGATCAGGAAGGTCGCGCGCTCGATCCCCATATATTTGCGGCCATACATGCTTTTTTCGACCCACACGCCGAACGCATTGGTAACCGATCCGTCGGGGTCGGTCGCAAGCGGTACCTTCAGATCATATTTGGCAGTGAATTTGGCGTGGTCTTTGGGGCTGTTTTTGGAAACCCCCAATAGCGACGTTCCTTCCGACTGGAACGTGCCGGCAAGGTCGGAAAAGTCCTTGGCCTCGGCGGTGCAGCCGGACGTGTCGTCCTTGGGATAGAAATACAGCACCAACGGCCGCGGAAGCTGTGACAGAGGCATCGCGCTGCCGTCCCCCATCTCCAGCGTCACATCGGGTACGGCATCGCCTTCCCTGACCATTTTCCGTTCTCCAGCTTTAATCGGAGCGGCCCTAGCCCAGGCTCGCCACACGGCGCCACTCCCGTGTGATCAGGGCCCGCGCCTCGCCATATGCGTCGAGCAAGGCCGGCCAATCGTCATACCCGCATCGCTGCGCGACCAGCGCCTGCGAAGCGAGCGGCGGTTCCGTCGATTGCGGCGCGACCAGGCGCAACGTTACGAGCATGCGCGTCAGCAGCGCGAAGGCTTTGGCAAAATCTGGATCGATCAGGCCAGCCGTCGCCAGCACGTTGATCGCGTGCGTGAGGTCCGGATGAAGACCGACCTTTTCCCGCAGTTGCAGGAGGTGGATCGTAAATTCCGCATCGACCAATCCCCCATCGATCAGCTTGACGTCGAGCGGGCCGGCCGGCGGTTTGTGGGTGGCAATGTCGTTGCGCATCTTGGCAACGTCGGCCGCCAAGCCCTCCGGATCGCTTTGCCGGCGCAATGTCCTATCGATAATTGCCTGAACGCTCGCACGGGCCTCATCGCTTCCGAATACGGGCCGCGCGCGCGTGAGAGCCATATGCTCCCACGTCCACGCACTCTCGGCCTGATAGCGAGCGAAGCTGTCGGTAGAGACCGCGAGCAGCCCCTGGTTGCCGGAAGGTCGAAGGCGCGTGTCGAGCTCATAAAGCGGCCCGGCGGCCGTCGGTACCGACAATGCCGCGCTCACCCGCTGGGCGAGGCGATTGAAATAGGTCGTTGCACCAAGGGGCTTCCTACCGTCGGATTCGGCCAGGAAGTCGCCGGTGAAAAGATAGATCAGATCAAGATCGGAAGCGTCCGTCAACACGCCCCCGCCCATCCGGCCGAGAGCCAGGATCACGAGCTCTCCTCCGTAGATCCGGCCGTGGATTGTTTCGAACTCCGTCGCGGTCGCCGCTGCGACGACGTCCAGCGCTGCCTCGGCGACACGCGCATAGCCCCGGCCGACGTCGATCGGGTCGGCCGCACCTATGATCAGTTGCGCGCCAAGTTGAAAACGCCGCTCGCCGACAGCGATCCGCACCCGATCGAGTAACGCCTGATAATCGTCACCGCGCTCTCCTTTCGCCCACGCCTCTGTCAACTCGACGACGGGCGGTGGCGGCTCGAGCGCACTGATGTCGATCAGCCCGTCAAGCAGGCTTGCGCGCCGGGACAGCGCCGCAGCCAATGTCGGCGCGTGGCTCAATATTGCGGCAAGTTGTCCAATCAACGCCGGCCGCGCCTCAAGCAGGCGGAACAGATTCACGGCGCTCGGCAGGCGGGCAACCAGATCGTCGAAGCGGTTCAGGGCGAGGTCCGGATCCGGGGCGTTGCCGAGCGCTGCGATAAGCGCGGGCAGTACCGCCTCGAGCGCGGCGCGGGCGGCGGCGCTGCGGGTGGTACGGGTCCGGCCCTCGCGCCATCCCTCGATCCGCGCCCGAACCGCCTCGCGATCGCCAAAGCCGGCCTGCTGAACGACGCTGTCGAGCGCCGGACCTTCGCCGCTCTCGGGTTGATCGAGCGCGTCATAGCGTTGCCCGACGCTTTCGACCTGAGGCTCCAGAGCGGCGATCAAGGCCTGCCCATCGGCAAGGCCGGCGAGCCTGGCAACATTGTCGAGCCCCTGCGCATCGGGCGGCAAGCGATGGGTTTGCTGGTCATCCACCATCTGCAGGCGATGCTCGATCGTGCGAAGCGCCCGATAGGCATTACCAAGGAGCGTCGCGTCAGTCCGATCGACGATCCCCGCCTCCGCCAAAGCCGAAAGTGCATCGAGCGTCGCCGGCGTGCGCAAAGACGGCAGCCGCCCGCCATGAATGAGCTGGTGTATCTGCGCGAAGAACTCGATCTCGCGTATGCCGCCCCGGCCGCGCTTGACGTCATAGCCGGGGCCGATGCGCTGGCCCTGAGCATGGTAATCGCGGATGCGGCGCGAAAGTGCTCGGATCTCGCGTATCGCGCCAAAATCGAGCGCGCGCCGCCAGACGAAGGGACGGATGTGATCCAGGAAGGCGTTGCCTAAGGCAATATCGCCGCCAGAGGCCCGTGCACGAATGAACGCTGCGCGTTCCCAAGGAAGCGCGCTGGCTTCATAGTGGGCGATCGCAAGGTCGATCGGCACTGCCAGCGGTGTCGCCTCGGCGGCCGGCCGCAACCGCAGATCGACCCGCAGCACATAGCCGTCGGCGGTGCGTTCCTGCAGCAGGGCGACCACGCGCCGTGCGATGCGGACCGCCGCTTCGACCGGCTCCTCGCGCGATCGGTGCGGTAGGGTTCGCGGATCGAACAGCAGGATCGGATCGATGTCGGAGGAGTAGTTGAGCTCTCCGCTGCCCTGCTTGCCGAGGGCGATCGCAACGAAACCTGTCGGCGGTGCATCGGTACGTTCGGAGATTGCCGCTCTGATGGCCCGATCCAATGCGCGGTCGGCAAACGCCGTCAGTGCTTGGGTCACGGCCTCGAACGAAGCGCCGGCAAGGTCGGCGAGTGCCACTCCTAAGCTGACCGCCTGCCGCTCCCGGCGTAACGCGCGCATCGTATCGGTATCGGTCCCAGCGTCCGCCGCGGCGGATGCAAGCAGCGCCGCCAAACCGTCACGCGCGAGCTTCTCCACCAATTCTGGGCGGCGGCGCATCAATTGACGCAAGAAAGGAGAAAAGGTCTCGGCCCGCTCGATTGCCGAGCTTAGTGCTGAAGCTTCAATCTGCTCGGTCATAGATCAATCAGCCCACGAGATATCGTTCGCAACTCTATTAGGGGCTGCGGCGTTCTAACCTATATGAGTATTCTGAGTAATCCATGCGGGCCGGGCCAAGGCAATAAGGAGCATAC
This sequence comes from Sphingomonas crusticola, assembly GCF_003391115.1. Lineage (NCBI taxonomy): Bacteria > Pseudomonadati > Pseudomonadota > Alphaproteobacteria > Sphingomonadales > Sphingomonadaceae > Sphingomonas > Sphingomonas crusticola. The sequence goes on along the minus strand of NZ_QTJP01000001.1, from coordinate 2,464,558 downwards.
TCCGGAGGCTGTCGCCGTTCCGCCACCGCATGAGGGGGTCCGTCGCGCATTGCTGGGCAGCTTCGGGTCGTTTCCGGCAATGCCTGAGGATTTCGCCCGGCTGCTCGAACGCCTGCGCTAACCGAAAAGGCTGATACGTCAGCGGCCGCGGCTTAATTCGTCCACTTCGCCCATGATATCATGAAGAGGACTATGCCCGGTATTCTCGTCATCCCGGCGTGACGGCAATTTACCGCCGGCCATGAGCTGTTCGAGCGCTACCCGGCCGCGCGCCACACGACTCTTGATTGTACCAACGGCACAGCCGCAAATTTCGGCCGCCTCTTCGTAAGCGAAGCCGCCCGCCCCGACCAAGATCAACGCTTCGCGCTGCGGCTGAGGCAGATGAAGCAACGCACGTTGCAGGTCGCCGAGGTCAACATGCCGCTCCTGACTGGCCGGCGCGGCGAGGATCTTGCTGGCAGTGAGGTCGTCCCACTCGCCTTTGAAGCGCGCACGCCGCATCTGGCTGAGGAACAGGTTACGCAGAATGATGAAAGTCCACGCGCGCATGTTGGTACCAGCTTGGAAACGCTTGCGCGCCGCCCAGGCCTTCAGCAACGTTTCCTGCACCAGATCGTCGGCTAGGTCGCGATTTCCGGACAATGACCGTCCGAATGCGCGAAGGTGCGGAATTACCCGACCAAGCTCGTCGCGAAACTCGTCGTCCGAGAGCGAGACATGCTCGACCGGCTCGGCGACAACCTCCAAATCGTCATCATCCGCAATCGGATCAGTCAACAAATTTCTCCGTAAGCGGGAATCGCCGGCGCATGCCCCCAAAGATGGGGGCACTCCATCGAGCTACAATAGGACATGATGCCCCGCTGCTCAGTGCCAGACTAAAACGATAACGATGAACAAGATCACAACAATCCCGAGCGATGCGGGAAGAATGTAGCGCGTCATATGGTTAGACTGTCCGGCCCGCGCTTCGGTCCGTGACAGATGTGTCTCTTCTTCGGCCATAGCCCAAGCCCCGTAATCGTTACACTCTGCCAACGGACGCGATGTCGCCGGGTTCCATTAGGGCCGATCAGGCCGGAACGGTTGCCGCATCGAAGAATAACGCCTGGCTGATTGCCGCCTTGACCGTCGAACGCTGAAACGGTTTGGTTATCAGGAACGTCGGTTCGGGACGCTCTCCCGTGAGCAGGCGCTCGGGAAATGCGGTGATAAAGATTACCGGCACCTGGAACTCCGCAAGGATGTCCTTGACTGCGTCGATCCCTGAACTGTCGTCGGCAAGCTGGATGTCCGCAAGGACCAGGCCGGGCCGATGGGCACGCGCCTGCGCGACCGCTTCATCCCGCGTAACCGCGACGCCGGTCACGTTATGGCCAAGATCGCGCACGATCGTTTCGAGATCCATCGCGATGATCGGCTCATCTTCGATAATCAACACGTCGGCGTGCGTCTGGCGTTCGATCTCGGCGATCGCTTCCGCGACCAGCGCCTCAACTTCAGCCGCGGTCGTCTCCATCAGATAGCCGGCATCCTCAGGTGTGAAACCTTCAAGTTGCGTGAGTAGCAAAGCCTGGCGCGACCGCGGCGTGATGCGGGCGAGGCGTGCATCGGCAACATTGGCGGCATCGCCGCCGGCATCGTCGTCGGCGCGCTCGTCCTCATTGGTCGATTGCCAGATCCGCTGGAAGGTACGGTAGAGACCCAGCCGAACGTCTACGTCGCGAGGAAATTCGTGTGGCGCAGCGACGATCGCCTCGAGCGCCGTACGCACATAGGCGTCGCCATGTTTCTGATTGCCGGTAAGCGCGCGGGCATAGCGGCGCAGGAAAGGAAGGTGAGGTGCGAGATCCTGGCCGAGCGACATGAGTTTCAACAGCTCCTGTAAGACTTGTGTATTGTGGGCATGCGCCGCCACCTATGCAACCGAAAGCACTCCGTCTTTGCCGACGAAAACCCCCAGCGCGGGCGGCGCCTGATTCTTTGCCCGGGATAGGGAACAAACATGCGGTGTTTTGGTTTCACGGTTAGCGCGGGACTTTCCGGCGAGACGATTATTCGGATCGCATCCAATGGCTCTTCAAGGGCCTTGGCCTCCCGAGTTTGATGTTGAGGGCAGGCAAATAGAGTGCGGCTGGACGATGATATTCTGCGGGGGGCGTTCGGTTTGACGGCGGACAAAACATCCAAAGTGACCGGGCGCGATAAACAGGCTTCTGGAACGGCTAAACGCGTTGCGCGCGGACCTGATCCGCATGTCGCGCACGCACTTCGTAACGCCTATGAAGAGGCGATCAGCGAAGACGTGCCGCAGGAGTTTCTCGATCTGCTCGGCAAGCTTAACTGACGGGCATTAGCCCGATGGCATCCACCCCCTCGGCGGCTCCATTCTTCGCGCGTCTCGCCCCCGCTCACTTTTCTACCGGCACGAAGATGCTGTTAATCCTGACCGCGGCGTTGCTGCCGCTCGGTCTGATCGCTCTCTTCGCCTCGATCCAATCTGCACATGCCAAACAAACGCAGCGCGAGGCCGACGCCCGCGTCGTTGCGATTGCCGAGGCGCGGCAGATCGATATTCTACTGCTGCGGGGCGCTTCGCTGATCCGCTCCAACCTGGGCGGCGCGATAGTCAATGACCGCGTCTGCCGGTCGATGCTCACACGCGATCAGGCAACGCTTAACGCGCCCCTCAAACTGGCATTATACAATGGCGATGGCTCTCTCGCGTGCGCGACGCCCGGCTTTGCCGCCGCCCGCCTGCCCCGTCCCCGATCCGCCACGCTGACCGCGACCCTACTTCCCGGTGACGACGGACTGCGGTTCACCGTTCCCGCGGCCAATGGCATGTACGGCATCGGCGAGATACCTCGCAACCACCTCCACACCGTGCTCGCGACCGATCGCAGCCAGGGCATCACCCTCATCCAGGGCGATGCCCGGCTCGACATCTCCAGCATCGGGCAGGTGTCGCCCTTTGTCCGGCGCGTCGAAGTGGCGACTCCGGCAGCGTCAGGGCAAATTCGGCTCCTGCTGACGGTCGCTGCCAGCCGCATCAGCGCTGTCGAAATATTGCTGGTGCTGCTGCCATTGCTAATGTGGGCGGCGGCGGCGGCGATCTGCTGGATCGTGCTCGATCAGTTGCTGGTCCGGCCGCTTCGCCAGATGCAAAGTGCGATTGCCCTTTATCAGCCTGGCGACGGCCCACTCATCCTGCCGCGCATCACTACCCCGGCGGAGGAGATACGCTCCCTCGGCGAAGCGTTGGAGTCGACCGCCTCGCAGTTGGTGGCACGCGAATTGGAACTGGAGGAGGGACTGAACCGGCAGGTCCGGCTGACGCGGGAGGTCCATCATCGCGTCAAGAACAACCTTCAGGTGGTCGCAAGCCTCATCAATCTGCATGCACGCGGCACCGAGGGCGACGTCGCCGCAGCTTATGCTTCGATCCAGCGCCGCGTCGACGCATTGGCGGTGGTTCACCGCAATCATTATGCGGAACTCGAAGAGAATCGCGGCGTCGCGCTGCGTTCGATCGTCGCCGAGCTGACGGCCAACCTGCGCGCCACCGCACCGGCCAGCGCCGCACACATGACCATCACGCTCGACATGATTTCGGCTTTCATTACCCAGGACGTCGCGGTTCCCGTCGCATTCCTGGTTACCGAAATCGTGGAAATGGTCATGACTTGCGATCCCACGGGCAGCATCGCACTGACCCTGCTGCCTGGTGATACGCCCGACCGCGCGGTGCTTTCGATGGAGGCGAGCGGCCTGACGGCATCGGCGTGCGCGGGAAATATCGGCCGGGGACGCTTCGAGCGCATCATCACGGGCCTGGCGCGCCAGCTCCGCTCAACGCTTCACTATGATGAGACGCGCGGACGTTACGAAATAGCTATCGCGGTCACGCCGGATCTCGAACGCGAAGACCAAGTTGCAAAAAAAATCTGAAAAATGCCGCGGGTGACGGAACCCATATAATTCAAGGCCGTTTTACACCTCGGATAGCGACCTTTTGCCCCCCCGCTCTCGCTGTCCGAACACATGGGCCCGAACGCGCCGATCCTCCCCCCCGGTGGCGCCTTCGGGCCCAAATTGTATCTGCGCCAGATCGGACCGCTGCCGGAACTATTGTTCGACAGCGGCATTGGTTTCAGGCACCGCGCCGCGGGGCGCACAAACATGGAGCATCATCATGGTTCGCAAGGTACTGGAAGCTACCCTAATCGCCGGCACGCTGCTGCTGGCCGCTTGCAACACCGTTTCGGGTGCAGGCAAGGACGTTTCGTCGGCCGGCAAGGCCGTGAGCAACGCTGCCGACGGCGCCAAGTAAGCGCCTCGTTAAATGATTGAGGGCGTCGCTCCTATGGAGCGGCGCCCTTTCTTATGCCCGGGGAGCTGGCAGCGTTTCTGCGGATTCGCGCTTGCGCTTGCGTTCGGTGAACCAGATGCCGACAATCGCGAGCTCGTAGAGCAGCACCAGCGGCACCGCCATCAGGAACATCGAGCCCGCGTCCGGCGGGCTAAGCACCATCGCGATGCCGAAATTGACGACGATTGCGTAGCGCCGGAACTTGATCAGCTGGCCGCGCGTCACGATGCCGGCCCGCTCGAGCAGCATCAGCAGCACCGGCAGCAAAAATGCCGCGCCGAAGCCAAACAGAAACTGCATCACGAAGCTCAGATAATTGGCTAGCTCAGGCAATGCCTCCTGTTGGACGCCGCCGAGGTCGCCGGAAAAGCCGAGCAGATATTTGAGCGCGAGCGGGATCGCGATGAAATAAGCGAGGCTTGCGCCAAGCAGGAAAAGAACGGGTGTGGCCAGGAGAAATGGCAGCAGCGCCTTTTTCTCTTTGCGGTAGAGGCCGGGCGCGACGAACTGCCAAAGCTGGTTGGCGATGACCGGAAATGAAATCATCAACCCCGCGAAGAAGGCGACCTTTACCTCCGTCAGGAACGCGCCGAACACCTGCGTGTAGATGATCTTGTCCTGCCCCGCCGCCTTGAGCGGGTGGACGAGGAAAGAAAGTATGGGGCGCGCGAAATAAAGGCAGACGGCAAAACACAGCCCGAGTGTAGCAAACGACCAGATCAAGCGCTTTCGCAGCTCGATCAGATGATCCATCAGCGGCGCGCGGCTGTCGTCTATCTCGTCATGCTCTTCGGTCATTGCTTGGGCGGCAGACCGAGAGGGAGTTCAGGACCAAGGTCATCCACGGATGCGGGGTTGCCCGCGGGCACGGACGGCGGCAGCTCCGTGCCGTTTTCCGCTGCAAGCGGCGCGGGAACGTCTTCCGCGATCATGCCGGCGACGGGGTCCGAAGCGGCAGGTGCAGGTAGCGCGGCCAATTCCTCCGGTTCGTCGGGATGCTCAATCGCGTCATGCAGCGGATGCTCACGCATGATACGTTCGTTCTCCTCGCGCCATTTCTTCTCGATCTCGTCGAGCTCCGACTGGCGGATCATCTCGTCGATACCGGAGCGGAAATGGCGCGCCATGCCGCGCGCCTTGCCGATCCACTGTCCGGCAAAGCGCATCGCACGCGGGAGATCCTTGGGCGGAATGACGGCAACCGCCACCGCACCGATCAGCAGCAATTCCGTAGGGGCAACGTCAAACATGCGGGCCTTACTTACTGCGCCGGACGATCGTCCTTCATCGGCTGCAGATTCTGGTCGGGATTGGGATCGACCGGCGGCTGAACGTGAAGGCGCGGGGCGGGTTTGGTGGAGGCGTCGTCATCCTCCGACATGCCCTTCTTGAACTGTTTCACGCCCTTGGCGACATCGCCCATCATGTTGGAGAAGCGGCCGCCCCCCAACAACAGGATCGCGATGACCGCGAAAATGAGGACGTGGACGATCGAAAACGAGCCCATTTGAACTCTCCAAAGACTTACCGGTGCCTCTCTAGTCCTCAACCTCGTCCTTTTCCACCGATAGCTGCGTCTCGAGCGCCAAATCGATCGGATCGAGCAGCCCGGCAGCGCGCAAATCGTCTATTCCGGGCAGATCCTTGCGCGAGGCGAGGCCAAAATGATCGAGGAAGCCGGGGGTGGTGGCGTAGGTCAGCGGCCGCCCCGGCGTCTCGCGACGGCCCGCCGGGCGGACCCATGCCGCTTCGATCAGGGCATCGAGCGTGCCCTTGGAAATCTGCACGCCGCGGATTGCCTCGATCTCGGCGCGGCTGACGGGCTCGTGATACGCGATAATCGCGAGCGTCTCGATCGCGGCGCGACTGAGCTTGCGCGGCTCCTCGCGCTCACGGCGCAATATGTGGGCGAGGTCGGGGGCGGTCTGCAATAGCCAGCGGCCGCCGCGTTCGACCAGTTCGATCCCGCGTCCTTCGTAGAGCGTGGCGAGTTCGGTCAGCGCCGCCCTGGGTTCGTCGATGCCGGTCGCGGCGCTGATATCGGCCGGCGTCATCGGCATGTCCGCCGCGAACAGCGCCGCTTCGAGCGCGCGCAGATGATGGTCGATCATGCCGCCTTCACCATCAAGGGCGCAAACGCGGCATCCTGCGCCAGCTGCAATTTGCCCTGGCGGGCAAGCTCGAGTGCGGCGACGAAGCTTGAAGCGACGGCCGAGCGGCGATGATCGGGGGCGAGGTCTGGCGGCAGGAAGCTTTCGAGGCTCGCCCAATCGAGCTTCTGGCCGATCATGCGCGCGACCAGATCAAGCGCCTCCTCTAGCGTCATCACCGCGCGGCGGGCGACGACGTGGAAAGCAGGCTGGGAGCGAGCCTTGACCACGCCATAAGCGGCGATCAGCTCATAGAGCGATGCCTCCCATCGGGGACGACGGACGACGCGCAGGCCTTCGGGCGCGCCGCGCAGGAAGACATCGCGGCCGATGCGGTCGCGGCCCATCAGCCGCGCACCGGCGTCGCGCATCGCGTCAAGCCTTTGGAGGCGCAGTTGCAGCCGCAGCGCGAGTTCCTCGGGCGAAGGTTCGACCTCCGGGTCGCGCGGTAGCAGCAACGCCGATTTGAGGTAAGCGAGCCAGGCGGCCATCACTAGATAATCGGCGGCAAGTTCCAGCTTGAGCGCGCGGGCTTCGTTGATGAAGGCGATATATTGGTCGACCAGCGCCAGGATCGAGATCTGCTTGAGATCGACCTTCTGCGTGCGCGCCAGCGTTAGCAGCAGATCGAGCGGGCCCTCCCAGCCGTCGATCGCGATCGTCAGCGCCTCGGGCTCGGCAGGGCGGAGATCGAATTCGTCTTCATCCATCACGGCCGAGACTAGCGCCTTCCTGTTCAACAGGGAATCTTTCCTTCTCTGCCCCAATAATGGGGAGGAATTACGCTGAACAACAGACGCGCGAATCCCAGATCGTTGTCGAAACGGATCCGACATGACATGAACTGTGCCAAGCGGCGCAAGCCGGGTGGGGGAGCGAACATGGCGGGCGAGACGACGGCCGAGGCGATCGTGCATCCGGATAGAACCGGAACGGGCAAGCCGCATTTTGAGGTGCTGGATGGACTACGCGGGACCGCCGCCGTGATGGTCGTGCTGTTCCACATCATGGGCATGCCGATCGCTTGGGCGGACCAGGGTCAATATCTGCATCATGCCGCAATGGCGGTGGATTTCTTCTTCGCGCTATCGGGCTTCGTGGTCGCTTATGCTTATGACGCGCGCTGGGATAGAATGTCGGTCTGGCAATTCTGCACGCTCCGCCTGATCCGTTTGCATCCGCTCGTGCTGCTGGGAGCAGTGCTGGGGCTGATCAGCTTTCTGGTCGATCCGTTCGCGCCGAACCAGAAATTGGTGCCGCTCGGCGAGGTGCTGCGCGTTTTCGCCCTCTCCTGCCTATTATTGCCTTCGGCGACGCTACCCAATCGCTGGACCGACACGCACAGCCTCAATAGCCCCGCCTGGTCGCTACTTCAGGAATATATCGGTAACCTCGCCTATGCTCTCGTGCTGCGCCGGCTGCGAACGCGCGCGCTGGGGGTCGTGTTGGCGTTCACAGCGGCTTGGCTGCTGTGGCTGCTATGGCGCCGTAACAGCATCGACATGGGTTCGGATTGGTTGACCTGGTGGGGCGCGCCCGCGCGGATGGCGTTTTCGTTTACGCTGGGCTTGTGGTTGTATCGGGTGCGGGGCCGTGCGCCGAAAGTGCGGCTGGGCTGGGTCGTGCTGAGTGCGATATTGGTGCTCGCCTTCGCGGCGCCGCTCGTGCCGAAGTCCGTTCCGCATGGCAACGGCCTGCTCGAAGCGGTCTTCGCGATGCTGTTATTCCCGGCGATCATCCTCTGCGGGGCGCATTCCGAGATCGGCCGGATCGAGCTCGCTTTATGCAAATTTGCGGGCCGCATTTCCTATCCGCTCTACATCCTGCACTATCCTTTCCTGTTGATTTACATGAACTTCGCCTTGTTCCGCAAACCGCCTGCATCGACGCTTTACCTAGCCGGCGCGGGATCGTTCGTCCTAGTGGTCGCGGCCAGCTGGCTTGCGCTGAAACTGTATGACGAGCCGGTGCGGGCGTGGCTTAGACGGGCATTTGGGTAGCGCCTCCCGTTCAAAGTCCGGTCATTGCGAGCGAAGCGTAGCAATCCAGCGCCGGACTGGCCGCGGCGCTTTCCGCGCTTGGCGATGACGGCGAAGGCTTCAGGCGGCCGCCTGAGCCGCTTCCAGCCGCTCGCGATAATGGCCGAGCACCGGCGCAGCACCGTTTGGCGACAAAGTGACCTTACCACCGATGTGCGCTTCCTCGGCGGCGGGGGCGGCGCGGGCGACAATAGACGCCTCGTAGCGCGCGACCGCGGGCCAGCCCTCGCCTGAGGTAAGCGCATCGGCGAGATCGGCGGCATCGGCCAGCGCGAGGTTGACCCCCTCGCCCGCGAACGGCGCCATCAGATGCGCGGCGTCGCCGAGCAGGGTTACGCCGGGGCGGGTTTGCCAGCTATGGCCGATCGGCAGCGCATAGAGCGAGCGCACCGCGATGAAGTCGCCCACGCCGATCATCCGCGTGAGCGACGGCGCCCAGCCGGCGAAGGCCGCGCCCATTACGGCGCGCACGTCGTCGGGCGCCAGCGTTTCAAGCCGGCGCGCTTCCGCTTCGGGAATGCGTAGCGCGACATAGCCGCGGATATGATCATGACCGTTGCGCTGCGTGACGAGCGCGCGATTGTTGCCGATCGCGAACATCTTGCCGCGCCCGGCGAGCGCGTCGACCTCCGGGTGGCGGCGCGCGTCATAGCCGAGCTCGACGAAAGTGATGCCTTCGTAGATCGGCTGCGCTTCCGACAGCAAAGGCCGCACGCGCGACCAGGCCCCGTCGGCCCCGACGACGATGTCGAATTCGTACGCGCGGCCGTCGGCCATGACGCGCCAGCCGTCATTGTGCGGGACGACCGCCTCGACCTTGCTGCTCCAGCGCACGATCCCCGGCGTCAGCGCATCGAGCAATATGCGGCGGAGCGCGCTGCGATCAATTTCGGGCCGGCCACCGCCCTCCCCGTCATGATCGAACAATAGCCTCCCGTCGGAATCGTAGAGCCGATCGCCCTGGTCCTCGGGCCGAGCATGCGCCAGGAACGCCTCTTCGAGCCCGGCCATGCGGATCGCGCGCAGCCCGGTATCGCCGTGCAGATCCAGCGAGCCGCCCTGCGGCCGCTCGCCGGCATGGGTATCGCGCTCAAAGACGACGGGCGCGAGGCCACGCTCCTGAAGCAATCGGGCCAGCATCAGGCCGCCCGGCCCACCCCCAATGATTGCAACGCGAGAAACGGTTGTCATGGCTGATTCCTCCCTTACATAGGTACCTATACATTAAACATAGGATGCTATGCAATGGCAGTCGACGAATGGCATGCAGACAAGATGCCGGGCCATTATTTCAGCCGGATCGCGCGCGGCATCGCCCGCGTCGGCGACGGGCGGCTGCGCACGCTAGGCTTCGCTACCGCGCAATTGCCGGTGCTGACCGCACTCAAGGACGGCGGGAAATTGTCGCAGGGCGATCTGGCGCGCCGGGCTAAAGTGGAGCAGCCGACCATGGCACAATTGCTGGCGCGGATGGAGCGCGATGGGATCGTCCGGCGCGAGCCCGATCCGGCGGACCGGCGCAGCAGCCTCATCTCCCTGACGGACCAAGCGCGGGCGCGATTACCGGCAGGGCGGCAGATATTGATCGAGGGCAATAAGGAAATCGTGCGGGGCCTGTCGGAGAGCGAGGTGGCGACCTTGCTGGCGCTGTTGGAGCGGGTGCTGGCGAATGTGGAGGCGTTGGAGAGCTGACCCGCTGATGCGGAGAGCTGCTGAAACGAGTTCAGCAGGGCGGAGAAAGATGGCGGATTAGATCCGGTTGGCCTTGGCGATAGCACCGAGATGGAGTGCGCTTGGGCGCAGCGTGCGGGCGAAGGTCTGGCGATCGACCGCGGCCAGGCCGAACGGCACGCCGTAGCCGGAGGTCCACTCGAAATTGTCGAGCAGCGACCAATAAAGGTAGCTGTGCACGGGAATTCCTTCATCGAGGCATTCGCGCAGGCCGGCGAGGGCCTCGTCGATGAAAGCGATGCGGCGGGCATCGTCGCGGGTGGCGATGCCGTTTTCGGTGACGTAGATCGGCTTGGCGATGGTCGCGTGCGCCCAGCGGATCGTGTTGGCGAGCGCGCGCGGATAATATTCATAGCCGGACAACGTCAGCTCCGCGCCCGGTGGCGGGCCGACCGGACCGGTCGCATCGACCAGAATGCGGGTATAGGCCTGCACGCCGATGAAGTCGGCATGGCTGCGCGCCACCTCCACCCAGCTGCCGTAGAGGCGTTCGCGATAGGTGTCGGCCAATGATTCCGGCCCGACCGGCTGGACATCCTGGGTGGTGAGGGTTAGCCCGACCGACAGCGCCGGCCGCGCCGCCTTGATCGCATCGTAGCCCTGGCGGTGCGCCGCCTGCATCAGCGGCGTGGCGATTGCCGGATCGGCATAAGCCAGGCGCGAGAATCTGGAGGAACCCGTCGCCTTGGCCGCCGCCGCGATCATGGGACGCGCAGCGGCCTGCGCCCCGCTCATGCCGGGCATCACCTGGATCAACTGCTGGATATTGGCTTCGTTGAAGGTCGTCGCTAGATGCATCAGCCCGCCGAGCTGCTCGGCCAGCTTGCCGCAATAGCGTGCGAACAGATCGGGCGAGTCGGACATCTCGAAACCGCCGCGGGCGGCGAACCAGATCGGGGTGGTGAAGTGGTTGAAGGTGACAACCGGCTTCAACCCACTGGCGTGACATGCCTCCAGCATGCGCTTGTAATGGTCGAGCTCGGCATAAGAAAAATGGCCGTCGCTCGGCTCGATCCGCGCCCATTCGATCCCGAAGCGATAGCAGTTGAACCCGAGCCGCGCGGCGATCGCGATATCCTGCGGATAGCGGTGATAGCTGTCGCACGCGTCGCCCGATCGTTCCTTGAACAAGGTCGGGCGGACATTCTCCGCGATCCAGGCGTCGCTGTTGGTATTATTGCCCTCGCTTTGGTAGGCAGAGATCGCCGTGCCCCAAAGGAAATCGGGCGGAAGCAGGCGCCGCCGCGGCGGTATGGAGTCCGCGGCGCCGGCATAGCCGATGGTAGCGGCAGCGCCGGCAATCAGAGTGCGGCGAGATATTTCGGATGCCCATTCCGCCATCGAGTGCCTCTCCTCTGCCGGGCCGTCGTTGTGCCGTCACGATGGGGAATGCAATAGCAGTAACTCACTAGATAGTTAGCATTGCAACGTCGGCAGGTGCCTAGCGGCATCCTGACTGCCGGCTCATTGTACGAGCGCATGCATCGGCCAACCGCCGCCACCGTCCGCAAGCGGTGCGCCGATTTGGCCGAGGCCACCTTATCAGCTGCTTTCCGGCGTAAGCGACGCTCCGAGCACCTTACGCAGCGACTCCTCTATCTGGCCGCCGCAATAGGCATCGCCATATTCGGCCCGTGAGCGTCTAGCCAGTTCGGCCAGCGGCGGCAGGCTCGAGACGCTCTGGGTAAGGGCCATGGTCATCGGGGCGGTTTCGCGGAGGATCGTGTCAATCGCCGCGAAGCGGTCTGCCATGGTCGACCATAAGGTGGCGGTGACGATGTCGGCGACGCCCGGGGCATTGCTACCAAGGAGGAAGCCTGACTGTGCCTGGAGCCCATGGCGGCGCCCGGTCTCCTCCCACAGCGAGATCCATTTCTGAAGGCGGGGGATGAATTCCTGCCAGCTCTGCTCGGTCCACATCTCGCGCCCACCGTCGCGCGTGAGTTCGTCGATCACATCGTTGGCGTCGTTGACGATCTTCATGGTGAGCGCCCGCAAGGCGGCCGTGCCCGGCAGCAGACCCAGCGTCTCGCCGAGGTAAAGGATGATCGCCGGCATCTCGGCGACGGCGAAACCGGCGTGATTGTCAACCAGCACCGGCGGGCCCATGAATGGCACCGGCATGTCCGCCACCGGTCCATCCATCAGCTGCGCGATGGCCGCGTCGCCAGGCTCGGTCCAGCTTTTGCCGGCATAGGCAAGCAGTGCGCGGACGAACTGACCCCGGAAGGGCACCGACCAATAATAGAGGTCGTAGTCGGACATAGAGAGCTCCGGTGATGCGGCCGACAACGCCCTGGCCGGCCTTTCGTTCAGGGATCGTCACTGCGAACCTGCTCAGCGCGTCCATGCCGGTGCCGCCCACGAAGGCGCCGCGTCTATTTTCCAGCTCTCGCAAGCTGACGGGCGACTTTCGCAGTGTGGGAAACAAACAGCACGAGCAAGATCGTCGCGACGGCACCGACGAAGATATCGAAGCCGGAAACCGGCCCGAACGCGCCGGGACCGGGCCCCAGCAGCAGCATCGCCACGGTCAGCCCGACCAGCAGCAGCCGCAACTCGGTCGGCCCGGCCGCGAGATAGGTGAGATTGAGTTGATCGGTGACCTTGGCACTGAGAAAAGCGTGCACCGACAGCAGCAAATATCCGACGAGCGCGGTGAGCGCCACATCGAGCCGGATATAGGGGCTCAGGCCCAACCCGCCGAGGATCAGCAGAACGGTGATGCCGTCGCAACTATGATCCAGGAAGTAGCCATAGGAAGGGCGCTCGATATGGCGGAAGCGGGCGAGGCTTCCATCCATCGAATCCCCGAACCATTGCAGGACATAGCCACCCAGCGACAATACGAGCCAACCCGCTGCCCAATTGCTGGCGGCGTAGCCGGCAAAGATCATCAGCGAGCCGACCATGCCCAGCGCGGTCAGCCTGTCTGGATTGATCCAGGACGGCATGGCCGCACATAATTTGTCGAGCAGGCGCCGTTCGCCTGCCGCCAAGACGTTCTGTTGGACGCGCGTCAGCGAGATTGTTGGCGCTTTCATGCCGCTGCCGGCTTGTGCGGGTTCCATGGCGGGACAACGCGTGTGAAGCTCGACGGCTGCAAGGCCGGGCCTCACTATGAGGCCGACCGATCATCGGTCATAGCGCTGCGCCGGAGGGACACTCATCGCTCCGGCCGGCATGCCCTGCGCCAGCAGCGCGTCCCGCTTGGCGGTCAGGGCCTCCAAGGACGCATCTTCGGCATCCCCGGCGATCGTCGCCATCGCGGCCAGCAGGCGCTCGTGTGCGCGCGGGGCGATCTCGCCAACACCGGCCGCGCAGGCCTGCATCTCGGCCATGTCGCCCGAGCAGTGGAGCGCGATGTCGCAGCCTGCGGCGATCACGCCCGCCGCACGATCGGTGAAGCTGCCCTTCAAGGCATGCATGCCGAGATCGTCGGACATAAGCAGATTGTCGAAGCCGATGCGGCCGCGGACGATGTCGCCGATCACCGTCGGCGACAGGCTGGCGGGTCGCTCGGCATCCCAGGCGGTGAAGATCACGTGCGCGGTCATCGCCATCGGCGCCCAGTTGAGGGTGGCGAAGGGGCGCAGATCGGTTTCGAGATCTTCGGCCGATGCATCGACAACGGGTAATTCGATATGGCTGTCGGCAAGCGCGCGGCCATGGCCAGGCACGTGCTTGACCACGCCGACGGCGCCGCCCGCCCTCAGCCCGTCAAGCGTGGCGCGGCCGAGCGCAGCGACGCGGAGCGGCTCCGACCCCAGCGCGCGATCGCCGATAATGTCGTGGGCGCCGGGCTGCCGCACGTCGAGCAAGGGCAGGCAATCGACGTTGATGCCGACCTCGCGCAGCATTACCGCCAGCGCCTGGGCGTTGACGCGCATCGCCTCGATCGCCGACATCGGCGCGGTGTCGTAGAGCGCGTCGAAGGCGCCGCCGGGCGGGAAAGCGGGCCATTGGGGCGGCTGCATGCGGGCGACGCGGCCGCCTTCCTGGTCGATTAGGATCGGCACATCGGCGCGGCCGGAGAGCGCGCGCAGTTCGTCGGTCAGCGCCTTCACCTGCGCGCGATCGATCACGTTGCGCCTGAACAGGATAAAGCCGGCCGGATCGACGTCGCGGAAGAAGGCGCGCTCATCACCGGTCAGGGTCGGGCCGGCGAGCCCGAAGATCAAAGGCGTCATCAGTCGACGACGTTGCAGGATTCGCCGGCGACCTTGAGCTGGGCGCACAATCTGCGCGCGTCCCCACCGCTCGCGCGCAGGCGGTAGAGCGTGTTGTCGCCGACCTTGACCGGCGTGATCGACATGGCGAGCGGCGCCAGTGCGCTGAAGCGGGTGGAAAGGCTTTTCCACACGGCGCGTGCCTTGGCCTCGCTCGCAAGCGCGCCGAGCTGGATCGTGTTGCCGCCCACCGATGGCGGCGGCGGCGTGACGATCGCGGCCGGGGGTGTCTTCACCGGCAGCGGTTTGGGCGGCGCCTTTACCACCGGGGCGGAGGCGACGATCGGCGGCGCGGATGCGGTCGCAGGCTTGGCGGCGACGTTGCCGGCCGGCGCGGGCGCAGCGGCTGGCCGCGCGCCCGGCTGGGTCGCGGCGGGCGCGACCGCAGGCGGTGTGGCGCTCGGATCGCTGCCCGGACCGGTGACCGGCTGCTCGGGCAAGCGCGAGAGATCGATCGGGCTGTCGATATCGTTGCCGGTGCCCATCCGCTCCGCGATCACGCCGCTTTCGTCCACGGCGAGGCCGCCCGGATTGGCCGGCTTTTCCTTATAGGGGCCGGGTGGCGCATGGATGATTTCGCCGAGATCGGCGCGCGCCGCGCGATGGCGCTGCCACACGATAAAGGCGCCGAACAGGATGGCGGCCGCGACCAGCGCGATCACGATCCACAAAGCGGCGCGGCCACCGCCGCCCCCGCCGGCGGTATCCGGATAATCGTCCTCGTCCTCGACCGGCTCGAGCCATGGCAGGCGCTCATTGCCGAACCCTTCACCGCCGAAGCCGCGCCGGATTTCCGCCATCGCCTACATCTCCTCCGCGGCCGCGACGCCCATTACGCCGAGCCCGTTGCGCAATACCTGCCCGATCGCATCGGCCAGCGCCAGACGTGCGGCCGTAATCGCGCCATCCTCGGCCACCAGAAAACGACGTCCCGGATCATCGTTGCCGCGGTGCCACAGTGCGTGGAAGGCGGCGGCAAGATCGTAGAGGTAGAAGGCGATGCGGTGCGGCTCATGCGTGTTGGCGGCGCTTTCGATCACGCGCGGGAACTGGGCCGCCAGTTTCACCAGCGCCAGCTCCTCGCCATGGAGCAGCGACAGGTCCGCAGCCTCGGGCAGCGCGATCCCAGCCTCGATCGCACGGCGATGGAGCGAGGCGATGCGGGCATGGGCATATTGGACGTAGAAGACCGGATTGTCCTTCGACGCCTCGACCACCTTGGCGAAATCGAAATCCATCTGCGCGTCGGCCTTGCGCGCCAGCATGGTGAAGCGGACCGAATCCTTGCCGACCTCCTCGACCATGTCGGCGATGGTGATGAACTTGCCCGAGCGCTTGGACATCTTGACCGGCTCGCCGGCGCGCATCAGGCGGACCATCTGGACGAGCTTCACGTCGAACGGCTTTTTGCCGTGGGTCAGCGCCCTCACCGCCGCCTGGATGCGCTTGACCGTGCCGGCATGGTCCGCGCCCCAGATGTCGATCAGCATGTCGGCGGTTTCCGCCTTCTGCGCATGGTAAGCGAGATCAGTGCCGAAATAGGTGAGCCCGCCGCCGGCCTTGCGCACCGGGCGATCCTGATCGTCGCCGAACTGGGTCGAGCGGAACAGAGTCATCTCGGTCGGCTCCCAATCGTCGGGTAGCTCGCCCTTGGGCGCCTCGAGCACGCCTTCGTAGATCAGGCCTTCCTTGCGGAGCTGCGCGAACGCCTTTTCGACCTTGCCCGCATCCTGCACCGCCGCCTCGGACGCGAACACATCGTGGTGGATGCCGAGAAGTGAGAGATCGGCGCGGATCATGTCCATCATCGCCGCGACCGCGCGCGTGCGGAACAGGTCGAGCCATTCGCTTTCGGGCTTGCCGACATAGGCAGGGCCGAACTCGGCGGCGAGGCTCTGTCCGATCGGGATCAGATAATCGCCGGGGTAGAAGCCTTCGGGGATCTCGATCGTCTCGCCGAGCGCCTCGCGGTAGCGCAGGTGGACCGAGCGGGCGAGCGTCTGCACCTGGGCGCCGGCATCGTTGATATAATATTCGCGGACGACCTTGTGACCGGCATATTCGAGCAAGGTTGCGAGCGCGTCGCCGACAATGGCGCCGCGTGCATGCCCCATGTGCATCGGCCCGGTCGGATTGGCCGAGACATATTCGACGTTGACGGTGATGCCATGGCCCATCGCCGAGCGGCCATAATCGCCGGCTTCGACAAGGATGTTGGCAAGCTCGTCACGCCACGTCTGGTCCGACAGGCGCACGTTGAGGAAGCCCGGCCCGGCGATCGCGACCGAGGTGACGTAGTCCAGCGCCGCCAGCCTGGGCTCGATCAAGGCCGCCAGCGCGCGCGGGTTCGTACCCGCAGGCTTGGCGAGCACCATCGCGGCGTTGGTGGCGAGATCCCCGTGGCTGGTATCGCGCGGCGGCTCGACCGTGACGTTGCGGCGATCGAGCCCGGACGGCAGCGCGCCCTCCCCTTCCAGCGCATCGAGCGCGGCAGCGAGATCGGCGGCGAAACGGGCATGAAGCGTCGGCAAGGTCTGCGGGTCCAATGCTAAGAGAAGCGGCGCTGTTAGCGGATCAATCATCGTGCGTCACGCCCGGGGGCGTGTCCGCTGGCGAGCGGCGGGGAGGCCTCGCGCCGAAGGGAAAAACAAAAAAACACCAGAAACGAACTTGATGATTGCGCTTTGCCTGCCGCGCCGGCGCATCGTGATGCGACCTCGGAAGGACGTCGCTCCGGCACGAACGGCCGACACTTCCTGGAGCATTTGTGCCCTTTGCCAACGGGGAGAGGAAAGGTTCGTAATTCGAAAGGACACAATCTGCATCACCGCACGTGTACGCTTTATACGTACATTTGTCAACTGGGATAAGGCCGACTTGTGGCCTTGCGGCTACAACGAACACGAGGTGGGGTTCAGCGGCCTTCGTCTGCTGCCACAGGCGGACGTCGGCCCCGCCTCGTGGCTGCCCGCGAGAGAAACGACGCTCTCGCATAGCCGCGACGGGGCATCGATCATGCCTTGCGGTCGGCTTCGAGCACGCCCGGCCAATCGGCTCGGTCGTGCGCGTCCATTTGGCGGGCGAGGGCCTTGCCCACGGCGAACGCAAGACGAGCGGCTTTCACCGCCTCGGCATGGTCGGATTGGTCGCTTCCTTGAGGTCCACGAGCGCGTGGTCGGAGCGGCCTTTATGTTTGGAAGCGGCGGTGCTTGTGAACGTGTCGAGATCAGCGGCGATCCGCGAGACGGGCTTGCGTCTGAGCCCGAATTGCGTCGATCAGGTTCCCGATCGTCAGGTTGACGTCGATGCGGTGCAGCCCCCAGTCGGGCAGCCTCCGCCCGTCAATCACGACGTCGCCTACGATCGCGTTGGTGCGCCGCCCGCGGGGATCCGGATGCAGGGTAATCGCCAGGAAATTGTGGTTCGCCTCGCTGCGGCATTCCGCGCTGAGCAGCCCCGGCACCTTGACGAACGGCTCGCGAACGGTCGTCGGCGGGTTGGTCCACGGGCCCTGCTGCTCGCCGCTGGCGGTCACCATCTCGGCGCCCGAGCCAAGGTAAGCGTGGAGCGGGGCGGCGCCCCCGGCCAGGGATGCGGGATTAACGCATGCCGCTTCGAGCCCTGGCCCTGCCGACGCTCCGAACACCCGCCCGTCGGGCGGCGGGGGGCTGTCGGCGCGGAACGAGGCGAAGGTGATGACACAACCGGTCTGCTGAGCGGCGCGGCAGAGTGGGATCGCCTTGAATTCGCCGCCGACGGCCTTGCCCACAGGGACCTGCAGCCGGTATCCGGCGAGTATCACCGACAGCAGGCGGTCTTGCACCGGCTTCCCCTCGATCTCGTTCTTGATCAGTTGAGCGAGGAGCGCGGAACCCTGAGAGTGACCGATCAGGACGACTGCCCGGCCTTGATTGTCGTGAGCCAGGTAATAGTCCCAGGCGCGCTTCACGTCTTCATAGGCCATGGCACGGTCGGTAGGAATCGGTGCGCCGCGCATATTGGCGTGCAACGCCGCCAGCGTTACCTGGCGGTACAGCGGCGCATAGCGGCGGCAGACCGCGCCAAACCGAGCGAACTGCTGATTGACGACGGCCACCTCCTCCCGCCCGACATGCATGGTCGCGTTCCCGCCGGGATCGAGTGACACCGTGGGGTACACGTAGAAGCAGTCGACCGGAGCCTGTGGATCAGCCCGAAAATGCTCCACGCGTGTCGACCCGTCGGCGCGAATGACCAGTGCGTCTTGGTTGGAACGTCCACAGACGTCAGACGCCGCAGGCCGGTCGGGGCGACAGAGCCAAGCATCCGGCCGGCTATAATCCGGGGAGGCGACGGGAGCCGGCGTGGCGCTGGCCGGGGAAGACAGCAGCGTGACGATCGCGAAGGCCGCTCCTGCCAGTCCCCGCGAAGCGCGGTTCACGACATTACGGGCCGGATAGCGGACCCCCTTCGGGTGATGCATCGCGCCGCTCCTTGGTCATATGTTCTTCGCAGGGTTGTGGCATTCTCCGCTTCGCCCTGTCAAATTCACTATGCAGAGAGATAATATCTTGATGCTTTTCCGACGGCGGGCGGCGCACGGCCGCGCACGTCCGCACCGAGCTCGGGCGCTATGGCGCTCGCTCTTATAGCTCCAAACGAAGCTCATATCTGGTCACGACCGCGCGCAAATGTGGTCGCCTGACTATAGTGAAGATGGGTAAGCCCCCGATTACCCATG
Source organism: Sphingomonas crusticola (assembly GCF_003391115.1). NCBI lineage: Bacteria > Pseudomonadati > Pseudomonadota > Alphaproteobacteria > Sphingomonadales > Sphingomonadaceae > Sphingomonas > Sphingomonas crusticola. The sequence goes on along the minus strand of NZ_QTJP01000001.1, from coordinate 2,445,314 downwards.
TGATTCACTCTCGCGTGAAATAATGATTGCAATTGCGGGGGCGGCGCATCTACATTTTTCTCATCGTGCCGAAGAGCGCGTTGGGTGGAGGATGTGCGATGTTAAAGGCAGTATTGTTATGCGGTGCCGCGTCGATTGCCCTGCCGTCGGCGGCATTCGGTCAAGCCACAACGACCACGGCGACGGCCGCTAATCCGTCCGTCGTCGGCCAGGCTTCTCCCGATCAGGCGCTTGATGGCGCGCAGCAGGACACCGATGGCGAGGTCGTCGTGACCGGGTCGCGCATTGCCGCGAACGGCTTCCGGCAGCCGACTCCGGTGACGGTCGTGGGTCAAGCGGAGATCACGCGGCAAGCCCCGCCGACCATCGCAACCTACCTGAACCAGCTGCCGTCGTTCGGTAATGCCACGTCTGCCCGCAACCCGGCGATCAACGTCGCGGGGGGCGGCGCAGAATTCGTCAATCTCCGCAACCTGGGCGCCACACGGACGCTCGTCCTGCTCGATAACCGGCGCGTGGTTGAATCGACCACCGCTGGCGGCGTCGACACCGTGACGCTGCCCTTCGGTCTGATCAAACGGGTCGAGGTCGTCACCGGTGGCGCCTCGGCGGCGTGGGGTTCGGACGCGGTCGCAGGCGTCGTGAACTTCGTGCTCGACCGCGATTACAAGGGCCTCGGCATCAACGTCGAGAGCAGCATCACGCAGCGCGGCGACGCGAGCTATGTGAAGGCGAATCTGACCGCGGGTCACAGCGTCGCCGAGGGCAGAGGCCATTTCGTCGCCGAAATCGATTACTTCAATCAGCGCGATGGCGTCGATCTGATCGACCGCGATTTCTTCAAGAGCCGGGCCGTGGTGAACAACCCGGCCTATACCGCCACCAACGGGCAGCCCCGGCAGATCACGATCAGCAACGCCGGCCCGTCAAACGTGTCGCCGGGCGGCGTGATCACGTCCGGAGCCCTGCGCGGCATCCAGTTTCTCGGGTCGTCCGGCACCCCCGCGCCCTATAATTTCGGCACTCAGTCGGGCCTCGTCCAATATGGCGGGGATTTCGACAATACGGTTGGTCTCGCGCGGTCGATCTCGACGCCGCTCAATTACACAAACGCCTTCGCGCATGTCGACTATGACGTGCTGTCGAACGTGAAAGCCTATGTCGAGGGGTTCTACGGAAAGACGAATTATGACGAGAACGGTTACCTGAATTATTTGCGCCAGGGCAACATCACGATCAATTCCGACAATGCGTATCTCGATCCGACGCTGCGCAGCCGCCTGCTCGCGGCCGGACAAACGTCGTTCAGCCTAGGCAAGGACACGGTCGATTTCGGCCCCCCAAGGTCGCACAATGCGCGCGAGGTGTGGCGGGTGGTCGCCGGCCTGGACGGGCAGATCGGTTCGACCTGGAAGTGGCATGGTTACTATACGCACGGCGGATCGACGACCAACCTGTACGCCTATAACGACACCATCATCGCCAATTTCAACAATGCGGTGGATGCGGTCCGCAATCCGGCCACGAACGCGATCGTCTGCCGCTCGACGCTGACCAACCCCGGCAACGGCTGCGTGCCGCTCAATCTCTTCGGCGTCGGCGTGGCGTCCCCGGGAGCGATCGCCTATACGCACGGCACGGCGTTCCAGCATTCGGTGGTGAAGCTCGACGTCCTTTCGGCGGACGCGTCGGGAACGCTGTTTGCCCTGCCTGCGGGCGACGTGTCGGTCGCGTTCGGCGGCGACTATATCAAGAACCAGGCTTATTCCACACAGGACGAATTGGCGCGCGCGCGGGCCTATGCCGTGCAGAATTTCCAGCCCTTTTCGGGGCAGCGCAACATCAAGGAAGGGTTCGTGGAAGCGGTCGTTCCGCTCATTCACGACACGCCGCTGGCCCAAAAGCTGGAGTTGAACGCAGCCGGCCGCATCACCCATTACAGCACCAGCGGCAGTGTGAAGACCTGGAAGGTCGGCATTTCCGATCAGGTGTTCAGCGACCTGCGTGTGCGCGCGACGCTTTCGCGCGATATCCGCGCGCCGACCCTCACCGACCTTTTCTCGGGCGGCACACTTACGCAGCAGCCCGTGTTCGACACGCTGACCAACAAGACCTATCCGCAATATACCAATGCGACCGGGAACCCTGCCCTCAGGCCTGAACTGGCGGACACGGTGACGGCCGGCATCATCTACAGCCCCAGCTTCGTGCCGGGCTTGCAGCTCTCGATCGATTATTACCGTATCAGTTTGAAGGGTGCGATCACGTCGATCAGCGCGGGGCAGGAACTGGCTTTCTGCAATGCCGGACAAACGCAATATTGCCAGTATGTGCACCGCGACGCGAGCCAGGCCATCCTCTCGATCGACACGGTCCCGTTCAACGCGGCCAGCCTGAAGACGCACGGTTGGGATTTCGAGGCCGATTACCGGCACGGTCTCGGCCAGGGTCAGATCATCCTGCGGGGACTGGCATCCTACGTGCCGGTGTTGCGGCAGGTCGATGCGCTCGGCAACGTGACCGACCTGGCCGGTCAGGTCGCGGACCTCAATCCCGGCGAGCCGAAGTTCAAGGCGAACGCGTTCGCCACCGTCGAGCAGGGGCCGTATTCGCTAACGCTGAACTGGCGCTATGTCGGCCCCGCAAAATTGCAGAACAATTGGGTTAGCGGTGTCGACGTCGACGATAACCGCGTGAAGAGCTTCATGACGTTCGGCCTCACCGGCATCGTACGTCTCGACGGGCGCGGGGCCTATGCGCTGACCTTCGGCATCGATAATCTGTTCGACCGCGATCCCATCGATCTGCCGGTGATACCTGCGACCGTGCAATATTCCGCGCCTGGCCTGGGCGGGCGGTTCGACCTGTACGATCCGATCGGACGAAGCTTCCGCATCGGCGTCCGCGTCAAGTTCTAGGCCGAATCGAGGAATCCAGCCCTGGGGCGACGGGATCTGATGCGCCACGCCATCAACAATCACTCCCAGCGGTGATCGATCGGATCAGAAGGCGGCCGCCCGTGGGAATGAGCCTGACGACGGCGCTTCCGTTGCAGCGGATGCCGGCACCGGCATAATGATAGGTGACGCGATAGCTGTTACCCGACAGCGCTGAAACGCCGGTCAGCTGCAGCGGCGTCGAGAGTCGTCCATAAAAGCGCGAGATGGCATCCGGAGAATAGGCCCGGCTGGACCGCTTGGCGGGGACGACCTGCGCGGACGCGAGTTCGCCATTGCCGGCGCCAAGCGCATTGTAAAAGGTGCGCACGGTGTCTTCGCCCCGCGAACCCTCAGGCGGCCCGCCTGCCGCGGGTGCGGCCACCGGGAACTGCCGCGCGACGGTTCGCCTTGCCTCGACCGCAGGCATCGGCAGCGGACGCCTATCCGTGTCCGGGGCCTGGCGAAACGTCGCGGCGGTTTCCACCGGGGTAGAGCCAGCCTCTCCATCGGAACCGGTTGCGGTCGGAGCGTCCACGTCGACAGCTGGTAACGGCCGAAAGCTGGCATCGGCGAGGTTGAACGCGGCCAGCTTGCCGACAATCGGTTCTGCGCCCTGAATTGCGTAGACGAGCCCGCTTGCATCCGCTGCGCCCTGGGCCGTGTAGGTGATGTCGGCCTGCAGCCGGTGCTCGCCGCCAAAAGCCGGCGCCGAGCCGGGTGGAACATCGAGAATGAAGCGGCCGCGACAGTGCGTCAGATCCAGCGTCGGCTCAAAGCCAGTAACCACCGGATCCTCCATCCGGACGAACGCAAACTCCTCCAGAGTCGCCAGACGGGTCGGGTGACTGACACCTTGTCGACTGGCCTGACTAAAGATCGCGCGCTTCATGCGATCATACGCAATGGTGGAGGCGCAAGCGTCCTTGTGCCGCTTGGCTTCAGCGCGTGTTCGTGCCGTTTCGGCAGGCGCTTGCGGCTGAACCTTGCTGCACGCGCCGACTGCCAGGCCAAGCGCCAATGTGCCAACCGCCCCGCCCGACAGAGCCAATTGTCTGAGCATACTCTGCCTCCACGATCACGATCGGTCTTAACCCGGCACGGCTGCGAATGTTCAGATAGAGGCGGCAGCAAGCGCGGGGCGGGAAGGATCATGCGTTGATGGGCTAGGCCAGTGGCTGGCACTGGGGAGCGTGACGGTCAGTATGAACTCGGCGTCTGGTCGGGCTGCGCGCTCACCATGGCACCCGCCGCGCGCGCGTGGGCATCCTTCAGCCGCGCAACAGACAATCGACAGCCATTTCGGCCGCCGTTAAAGGACAACGAAATACGGGGGCTATATGCAGCAGGGAAATCCGGGCGCCTGGGTCGGCTACGCCGTCTCCGCGATCATCATCTGCGTGGTGTTGTTCTTCCGCTTCCGATCAATGCGGCGTGTGCAGAAGTTGCGGCTCGAACGGCTGTGGGTAGTGCCGGCACTTTATGCGCTCGTGACCGCGACCGTCTTGTACCAGTCAATGCCCAAGGGCGTGCAGTGGCTCTATGTGATGATCGCGCTGGGCTTCGGCGCGCTGCTCGGCTGGCGGCGCGGCGCGCTGATGCGGATCAATGTCGATCCCGAAACGCATGAGCTCAACCAGCAGGCCTCGCCCGCGGCGATGCTGTTCATCCTGGTGCTGATCATCATCCGGCAAGGGCTGCGGATGGAAGCCTCTACCATGGGCTTCAACCTCGCCTTCGTGACCGACCTGCTGGTCGTGTTCGCGCTCGGCCTGTTCGCGGCGACGCGGCTGGAGATGTTCCTGCGCGCGCGTCGCCTGCTCGACCAGGCGCGTGCCGGCGCTTTCAAAGCATGATCATGGCCGGACGTGCCCGATGGGCGATCGACCCGGCGGAGCCCGCATTACTGCGCACGCCGCATCGCTTCGGCCAAGGCGAAGGATCCGAACCTTCCGACGCCGGCCCGGCGCGGCGATGACCAACGGTAAGCGCGCGGTGCGGTTCGGCAGCACGCGGTTGCCCGGCAAATGAAGACGCTGACAATCCTGGCGACCGTCGCGCTCGTCGTCGCCGCGGCAGCCTCCAAGGCCCAAGAAACCTTCACCAATCCGTTGCTGCCTGGCGGGCCGGACCCCTGGATCGTGCAGGATGGCGGCATTTATTATTACCTCAACACACTGGGCAACCGGATCGACATCTGGAAGACGCGAGACATTACGAAGCTGGCGCAGGCCGAACGCAAGACGATTTGGACCCCGCCCGCCACCGGACCAAACTCAATCTCGATCTGGGCGCCGGAGCTGCACCGCATCGACGGTCGCTGGTACCTCTATTACACCGCCGCCGAGCGTGGGCATGACGATGACGATCATCGCGGCATCTTCGTGCTGGAAAATGATGGCGTCGATCCGACCACCGGCACGTGGATCGACCGGGGCCGGCTGAGCACACGCTATCACGGCATCGACGGCACCACCTTTGCGTATGAGGGCAAGCGCTATTTCGTCTATTCGCCCTATGTCGGACCGGACAGCGACCTGGCCATCGCGCCGATGACCAATCCATACACGCTTGGCACCCCGGAGGTGATCATCGCCCGCCCCGACAAGGATTGGGAAAAGCAAGGCGGCCGCCAGATCCTGGAGGGCCCGGAATTCCTGTTGGGGCCGAAGGGCGACCTGTTCCTGACCTATTCGGCCAGCGCCTGCTGGTCCGACGATTATGCGCTGGGGCTGCTGTCGGCTCGGCCCGGCGCCGATCCGCTCGATCCCGACGCCTGGACCAAGGCTGCGCGACCAATATTGGCCCAGTCGGCGCGTACCGGCGTCTACGCTCCCGGTCACAACGGGTTCTTCACCTCGCGTGACGGCAAGGAGCATTGGATCGTCTATCACGGCAATTCCGCCGCCGGGATGAAGTGCACCGCTGCGCGGGCGCCGCGCATACAGAGATTTGACTTCGATGCGGACGGCCGCCCCTATTTCGGTGAGCCGCTGATCGGCCCGCTGGCCAAGCCGAGCGGTACGCCGCGCGCGACCGGGAATAAGCCGAGTTCAGGTCGTACGCCGGTGGGACGGATGCGGCGCGCAGAAATTGAAGGATGAAAGCAACGTGCGAAAGCTACGCGTTCATCCGTAAGTGATCTGTCATGCTAAATGTGTCGGCGTCGGAATGCCCGCGTTCCGTCGCCAACCCCTAGCGATCCTCGTCCGGGTCCTTGTAGGCGAAGGGGTCGTTCGGCTCGGGCTTGGTCGGGAGCGTCTGGCGCGGCAGCGGCTGATCGCGATTGGCGGCCTCCAGCAGCATGCCGGCGAGCACGACCGCGCCCTGGCGCATGTCGTCGGCCTTGAGATGATCGTAGGTGTCGATGCTGGAATGGTGGACGCGGCTGCCATAATCGAGCGGGTCCTGGATATATTGGAAGGCGGGCAATCCCACCGCGGCGAAGAATTCGTGATCTGTGCCGCCGGTGTTGCCGGCGACAACCTTCTCGACGCCGAGCGCGCGGAACGGCGCGATCATGTCGTTGAGCGCGGGAACGGCGGCCAGATTGCCCTGCGCATAGACGCCGCGCAATTTGCCGGAGCCGTTGTCGATGTTGAAGTAAGCGGCGAGCTTGTCATAGTCGGCAAGCTTGGTGACCGGATAGCGGCGGAAGGCGAAGTAATAATCCTCCAGCCCCGTGGTGCCGGCCGGCGCGGGCGGGCGCGCGGCGATATGCTGCTCGACATAGGCCTTGGAGCCGAGCAGCCCCTGCTCCTCGCCCGACCATAAGGCGAAGCGGATCGTGCGGCGGGGACGGACGCCGGTGGCGCTGAGGATGCGCGCCGCCTCCATGATCATCGCTGTGCCCGCGCCATTGTCGGCGGCGCCATCGGCGGCGGCCCAGCTGTCGAGATGCGCGCCGGCCATGACATAACCCGCGGCGGGATCGCTGCCGGGAATGTCGGCGATGATGTTATAGGCCTTGCGATCGCCGTCGTGGAAATGGGTGCGGCTGTCGATCTCGACCGTGACATTGCCGGTCTTGGCGAGGCGGGCGAGACGACGATAATCCTCCGCCGCGAGCTCGATGCCGGGCAATGAAGTGCCCTCGGCAAATTGATAGCCCTCGCCGTGGAGCAGATAGCCGTCGGAATAGGATTCACGCACGCGTGCCACCGCGCCTTCGGCCTTGAGGAAGGCATCGATCGTGGCCTGCAGCCGGACCGACTTCATCCATTTGGGCAAAGCTTCCGGCCCATGATCGGGCTGCTCGAACGTGTCGAGCTTGGCGATCTCCTCGCCGGTATAACGACGGAAGGCGGGCTTGGCCGGCTCCGAGCCGGTACCGGGCAGATCGACCAGCACGATCTTGCCGGCGAGCTTGCCGCGCCAGGCGGCGAGATCGGCCTCGCGCTTGACCGGCGCGACCACGATCTGCGCGGTGACCGGGCCGGCGGTGGCGGGCGTCCAGGCGATCGGGATGGCGCGCAGCGGCAGCACGCGCGGCTCGATCATGCGCACGCTGACCGCCTCGATCGTCCAGCCGCGGCCGAAATCATAGCCTTCGGCATGGACGTTGGTGAGGCCCCATTCGCGATATTTCTGCTGGGTCCAGGCCTCGGCCGCGCGCATTCCGGGCGAGCCGGTCATGCGCGAACCGATATGATCGTCGAGCCATTGCGCGGTGACCATGATGCGCGAATGGTTGAAGCCCTCATCCATGATGCGATCGATCGCAGCGGCATCGTCGCGATGGGGCGCAGGCTTGGCGTGGAGCGGCGCCAGCAAGGTCGTCGCGAGCAGGAACGTGGTGAGGGAAGCGCGCATGGAAGCTCCACCAGAGAGGGCCGCGAGCGGCCGATTGGCGAGGTTATGCATGGATAATCGGCACCGTCCAGCCGAGCGCCGAGCCGCAGCCCGGCGAATGGGCGCCGCGCACCCGGGACTTGCGCCGCGAGCCGCTTCCGTCGCAGTTGGCGCACAGGGAGAGCGAGATGATGACGGGCGGAAAATGGGTTACCGGCCTGGCGGCGGGCTTCTTGGTGGCGATCGCGCCGACTTCGGCGCCGAGCCAGACCAGCGCATCGTCTCGCGCCGCGGGCGGCGAGGGTCCATCGGCCAATCCGATCACCCGCTTCCCCGGCGATGGCGACGGCGCCTATGCCACGCGCCGCTATCGCAACCTGTTCGCCGAACAGCTCGGCCGCAGCCCGGCGGAGAGCAAGGCCAAGATCGCACACGCCTTCCAGCAATTCTTCCACGGCGATGGCCAGGAGCAGCGCGTCTATTTCGAGACCGGCGCGAACGAGCATGGCACGCTCGCCTACGTCACCGACTGGGCCAATAACGACGCACGCAGCGAGGGCATGAGCTATGGCATGATGATCGCCGTGCAGCTCGACAAGAAGCGCGAATTCGACGCGCTGTGGAACTGGTCCAAGACCTATATGCTCACCACCGACCCGAAGAATCCGTCGATCGGTTATTTTGCCTGGTCGATGGGCACGGACGGCTCGCCGCGCTCGACCGGAGCCGCGCCCGACGGCGAGGAATATTATGCGATGGCGCTGTATTTCGCCGCCAATCGCTGGGGCAACGGCAAGGGCATCTACAATTACCGCGCCGAGGCCGACACGATATTGCGCGGCATGCGCCATCGTGCGGTCATGACCGCCACCCCGCCCTTCCGCATCCACCCGCAGGACCGGCCTTTCGTCGAGCCCGACACGCCCTGGCCGAGCCCCAACAACCGCGCCGCGCAGGCCGAGGCCGAGAAGGCGGGCAAGCCGTGGCCGCCCCGTCGCCCCCCGCGCACGCCAAGGCCGGTGACGGTCGGTCCGATGGTCGACGAGGCCAGCACCATGATCCGCTTCGTGCCGGAAACGAGCATCGGCGGCACCGATGCCTCCTACCATCTGCCGGCATTTTACGAGCTGTGGGCGCGCTGGGGCCCGGTCGAGGACCGCGCTTTCTGGGCGCGGGCCGCCGACGTCAGCCGGGACTTCTTCGTGAAAGTCGCCGATCCGAGGACCGGCCTCGCGCCCGACCGTAGCCATTTCGACGGGCGGCCGATGCCGGGCTGGGACGGCGAGCCGGGGTCGTTCGCCTATGACAGCTGGCGCACCGCCAGCAATTGGTCGGTCGACCATGCCTGGTGGGGCAAGGATGCGCGCCAGCGCCTGTTGAGCGACCGCATCCAGAGCTTCCTCCATGGTCAGGGCATCAAGCGTTTCGCGGATCGCTACACGCTCGACGGCAAGCCGCTGTCGACCCGCCATTCGGCCGGCATGGTGGCCGCGACCGCGGTCGGCAGCTTCGCCGCGACGCCGGGCGCGGTATCCAAGGCCTTCCTGCAGGAATTGTGGGACATGCCCGTGCCGGCGGGCGAGCAAAGATATTTCGACGGCATGCTCTACCTGATGAGCATGATGCATTGCGCGGGCGAGTTCCGGATCATCGGGCCGTCGGGGCGGATACCGGGCTAGCCAAGCAGGGCGCGCGCATCTCCGATCAGGCGATCGACGGCCGCGTCCCAAGCGCCATCGGCGCCGCCCCGGTAAAGGACATGATTCGGGTACCAAGGGGAATCGATCCGGTCGCGCATCCAACGCCAGTCGGTGTCGACGCCCGACAGCAGCAGGAAGCATCTCTTGCCCATCGCGCCCGCCAGATGGGCCGCGGCGGTATCGACGGCGACGACGAGGTCGAGCCCGTCGACGACGGCGGCGGTCTCGGCAAAGTCGCGCGCTCCGGTCGCGTCGGGAAGCAGGCCGAAGACCCGGCCGGGCAGGCCGTCTCGGAGACGATCCGCGACCGCGTCCGGCAAGGAGCGCCACCGATCCCGCTCATTATTGGGATTGCCCTTCGTCACCAGCCCCACCTTCGGCCCTTCCGGGACGTTGGCCCATCGGCCTGGCGGCGTCAGATAAGGTGCAGCCGGGATCGTGTTGAGCGTCACGCCGAGGCGGCCGGGAAGATCGACCAGGGTCAGCCAGTAATCCGGATCGGCAAAATCGACGGCGCCGTCGGCAGGAAAAATCTGCACATCCGGGAAATTGTGCCGGAACAGCCGCACCAGCAGCGGCGGCGCGAGCAAGGTGATCCGCGCGCCGAAAGCTGCGAGAGCGGGCAGGAAGCGGATGAACTGGATCTGGTCACCCCAGCCTTGTTCCGGGAAGATAGTGACGTGCCTTCCCGCCAGATCCTCGCCCTGCCAACGCGGGAACGGAAAATCGCGCGGGAGACCGTCGGTCAGCCAGGGCACCGCGATCCGTGCTTCGTAGAACGGCCAGGCTTCGGCATAGCGCCCCTGGGTGAGCAGGTTGAGGCCGAGCACCCGGCGCAGATCGGGCAGGTCGGGATGGGCCGCGACCGCGCTGCGTAAAATCGCCTCGCCCGCTGCCAAGTGGCCGGTGCGGGTGCATTCTATCCCCTGCTTGAGAAGCGCCGCCGCCGAGCCTTCATCCATCCCGCACCCCGTATCGTGCCTGACTAACATTGCCGGCACAGCGGATGCCAGCGGCTAGACGCCCTCGGGCATGTCGATCGGCCCGACCACTTCGCGATAGCGGGCGACCGCATAGCGATCGGTCATGCCGGCGATGAAGTCACCGATATGGCGCGTGCGGGCCGGCTCTTCCGTGGGCAGGCGGCCACGCCAGTCATCCGGCAGCGCCTGCGGCTCGGCGATATAGGCTGCGGCAAGCCCGGCAACGATCCTGTGCGCCTGCTCGGCCACCAGCATCTGCTGCGGGTGATGATAGAGTTTGGCATACATGAAGCGCTTCAGCGCGCGTTCGGCGGCGGCCATTTCCGGAGAGAAGGCGATCAAGGGCGCGGGCGCCGCGCGAATATCGCCGATCGAGCGCGGCGTGGCGGCCGCGATCCGGCGACGGCTCTCGTCGAGCAGGTCGGCCACCATCCGCCCGATCTGGTCGCGAATGAGTTCGCCCAGCAAATCGGCGTCGCTGCAATCGGCCCAACGGGCGCGGGCCGCATCCCAGCCTTGCGCGACGAGCGGCACGCTGCGCGCCTCTTCGATCGAGAGCAGGCCGGCGCGGATGCCGTCGTCGATGTCGTGATTGTCGTAGGCGATATCGTCGGCGAGTGCCGCCACCTGCGCCTCGAGCAACGGCTGACCATTGAGATGGAGCGACCAATCGGCATCGATTTCCGCCAGCGCCCACGGCGGATCGGCGACCGGTCCATTATGCTTGGCGAGACCCTCCAGCATTTCCCAGCTGAGGTTGAGGCCCGGATGGTGGAGGTAGGGCGATTCCAGCCGCGTCAGCACGCGCAACGTATGGGCATTGTGGTCGAAGCCGCCGGCATCGGCCATCGCCTCCTTCAGTGCGTCCTCGCCGGCATGGCCGAACGGCGGATGGCCGATATCGTGGGCGAGGCAGAGCGCCTCGGTCAGATCCTCGTTCAGGCCGAGCGCGCGGGCGATGGTGCGGCCGATCTGCGCGACCTCGAGACTGTGGGTCAGCCGGACGCGGAAATGGTCGCCATCCGGCGCCACGAATACCTGCGTCTTGTGGCGCAGCCGCCGGAAGGCGATGGAATGGACGATGCGATCACGATCGCGCTGATATTCGTCGCGCTGGCCGCGGCCGCTGGCCGAGGACAAGGGATGGCGACGGCCGCGGCTTCGGGCGGGATCGGCAGCGAAGGGGGCGAGCGCCATGCGCGGCAGATGGCGTGGCCACCGACGAATGTCGAGGTCAGTCGACCCGCTCGACCGGATCTCCCGCGGCGGTTTCAACGCGGAAGGTGGCAAAGCCTTCCTTCTTGCGATCGCCCACCCAATCCTGCGCTGCGGCCGATGTCGCGAACGGGCCGATCAGCAAGCGATTGGTGAAGCGGTAGTGGGTCGTCCACGGCGAACGGCCGGCGAGTTGCGTCGGCCATTTCGCCTTGAGCTTGGCCCATTCCCTGCCGAGATCGGCCTTGTTGGCACCGCCCGCGACCTGGACCCAGTGACGTGCCGGATTCTTGCGCGCGACCGCGCGCTCCTCTTCTTCCTGTTCCCGCTTCGCCTTGGCGGCAGCAAGCGCATCGGCTTTGCGCTTCTCGGCCGCGCGCGCCTTCGCCTCCAGCTTGGCCTCGGCGGCGAGTTCGGCCCGTGTCGGGGCGGCAGGTGCCGCCGTCTGCGAGGCGCTCGGCATGTCCTCGGAGCGCGATGAACCTGGCGGGCGTTGGGCGCGTGATGGAGCGGGCGCTCGCTCGGCGCGGACTGGAAGCGCGGCCGCGGCCGTTTCGGGTGCAGGCGCGCGAGCCGGCGTCACCGGCGCCGGCGTTGTCGCTGCAGCCTTTACTTCGGCGAAGCTCTGCACGGGTGCGGCCGGTGTGAGCGTGGCGCGATCGACCTGGATCCTGGGTGCCGCAATCACGACCGGCTTGGGTTCGGGAGGCGTTTCGCCGGGGAAGCGGCCGAGATGGATCGCAGCAGCCTTGTCCGCCATCTTCAGCGCGGCGAGGCGGGGCAGATAGGGTCCAAGCGCCGCCACCTGATCGGCCGGCATGACCAGGGCCGCGTCCTGCTGCGCACTGGCGAGGTCGCCGGTGAGGGCATAAACGAACACGCGATCGCGCCAGGCGGGAACGTCCTGCTTGCGCAGCAGCGGATCGAGCGTGGCCAGTGCCGAGACGCGGTCGCCGGCAATGGCCTGGCTCAGGGCAAGCCTGCGGGTGGTTTCGTCGCTGGGGTGAAGGCGCAGGGCGAGCGCGTAATCCGCCTGTGCCCGTTTCGGTGCACCGCGCAGATCGTAGGCGAGGCCGCGATCGGCAGCGATTTCGGTCGGTGGCACGCCCAGCGCGACCGCATCGTTGAACAGCCGCAATGCGGCGCGGGCATTGCCGTTGGCCAGCATCGTGCTGCCAAGCCCCGCCTTGACCTGGCCATTGCGCGAATCGAGCACGTCGGCGCGCGAGAGGAAGCCTGCCGCGGCGTTGGTGTCGCCGACGGCGAGCGCCGCACGGCCGGCGCCGATCAGCGCATTCACATCGTCAGGCGTGGTGGCGAGAATGCGCAGGTAACGTGACAAGGCCTCGGCGGAATCGCCGCGGGCGGCCGCAGCCTGCGCCAGTTGCAACGCGTTGGGCGCCAAGGCCTGGGGCGCCTCAACGGGCTGCAATACCTCTTCCTGCGCCGCTACCGGGGCGGTCAGGGCCAGCATGCTCGCCACGAAAGCGAGCGCCAGGAACATCGAACGCGGGTGCACGCGCCCGCTCAAGCGCGTGGCGCAGCGGCTTGCAAGCATCGCAATTGGGTGCGTCGCCAAACCGTGGCGCGGCGGCGACGAAGCCGCCCTAGAGCCTGATCGTCGGCGGTCGAAGCGCTGTGCGCTTCCGCCGATGGCGTGAATCAGGCTCTATTCAATTGGTGCGACCTTACTGATTGTTCTGGCGGTTGAGGAAACGCGGGATGTCGAGCGGGTCACGCGGCCCTTCTTCCTGCTCCTCGTCGGTCGAGCCGATCTTGGCGGATCCGCGCGCCATGCTCGACATACGTTCGAACAGGGTGCCGCCGCGGGCCGGCGCCGGAGCGGCGGCAGGTGCGGCTTCTTCCTCATTGTCCTGCAGCCAGCGACGCGGGCCGGAACGAGCCGGCGGGGCGGCCGGCGCTTCGGGATCGAAGGCGGTAATCTGCTCATGCTCGGCCGGGGTCGCGCTGACCTGCGTGTCCTCGCCAAGAACCAACTCGTCCTCATCCGCAGCCGGCTCGGGCGCGGCGGCCGGCGCAGCAGGCTCCGCCAGATCGAACGTCGGCGCCGCGGCCGGCTGTGCAGCGGCGGATGGAGTCTCGCTGCCAGGGGCGCGTGCCTCGGTACGGCTGCGCGGCGGGAAGCTGAACGGCTTTGCCGGCTCGGGCATCGCGCCGGTCTCGGCCTCAATGCCAGTGGCGACGACCGACACGCGGATCTTGCCCTCCAGATCGTTGTTGAACGCCGAGCCCCAGATGATGTTGGCGTCGGGATCGACCAGATCCTTGATGTGGTTGGCCGCCTCGTCGACCTCGAGCAGGCGCATATCCTCGCCGCCGGTGATCGAGACGATCACGCCCTTGGCGCCCTTCATGCTGACGCCGTCGAGCAAGGGATTGGCGATCGCCTTTTCGGCGGCCTCGATCGCGCGATTGTCGCCCGACGCCTCGCCCGTGCCCATCATCGCCTTGCCCATCTCGCTCATCACCGAGCGGACATCGGCGAAGTCGAGATTGATCAGGCCCGGCATGACCATCAGGTCGGTGATGCCGCGTACGCCCTGCTGCAGCACCTGATCCGCCATCAGGAAAGCTTCCTTGAAGGTCGTGTTGGGGTTGGCGATCAGGAACAGATTCTGGTTCGGGATCACGATCAGCGTGTCGACATGCTTCTGCAGCTCGGTGATGCCGGCGTCGGCCGACTTCATCCGGCGCGAGCCTTCGAAGCTGAACGGCTTCGTGACGACGCCGACGGTAAGGATGCCCTTCTCGCGCGCCAGCTTGGCGATAACCGGCGCGGCGCCGGTGCCGGTGCCGCCACCCATGCCGGCGGCGATGAAGCACATGTGCGCGCCATCGAGCGCCTTTTCGACCTGCTCCATCGTCTCTTCAGCCGCCGCACGGCCGATTTCGGGACGCGAGCCGGCGCCGAGACCCTGCGTGATCTTCATGCCGAGCTGGATGCGGCTTTCCGCGGGGGAGGCATTGAGCGCCTGCGCATCGGTGTTAGCGACGATGAAGTCAACGCCCTGAACATCCGAGGCGATCATGTTGGCGATGGCGTTGCCGCCCGCCCCACCCACGCCGATCACGCTGATGCGCGGCTTCAGCTCATCGACCTCGGGCCGGAGGAATTCGATCGCCATGTCAGTCTCCAATTCACCGGCGTTACGCCGCATTTTGCCAAAGTGCCCCAAGTGATTCGCGGGTGCGAGAGCTTTTTGGGTTTGGGGCAATCTTTCCTGTTGATCGTTTTCGCTCAGTAGCCGCTGCGCACGGCCGCGATGAGCCTTTGCACCATGCCGGACGGCGACATGCGGGTGATCGATTGGGCATGCGGCACCTGCCTGAGATCGATCGGATCGGACGCCGCATAGAGCACCAGCCCCGCCAAGGTGGCGAAGCTCATGCCAGAATGCGCCTCCGGCATGCCGATCAGACCGCGCGGCCGCCCGACCCGCACCGCGCGACCGAGCACGCTCTGCGCATAATCGGCGATACCCTTCAATTCGGCGCCGCCGCCGGTGAGCACCAGCCGGCGTGCGATCGGTCCGGTGAAGCCCAGCGCCTTCAGCGCCTCCTCGACCGCGGCGAACCAATGTTCGAGCCGCTGGCGGATGACGGAGATCAATTGCGCGCGGCTGATGCGGAGCGGTTCGGCGCCGTCGGGGCCGCCCGCTACCTCGATCATCTCATGATTGTCGCGAGGGGATGTCTGGGCCGAGCCGTGGAAGCATTTAAGCCGTTCGGCCTGGGCGCGGCGCATGCCGAAGGTGGAAGCGATGTCGTCGGTGATCTCACCCGCGCCGATCGGCAGCGAGGCCAGGCCGACCAATAGTCCGCCGGCGAAGAGCGACACGTTGGTGACCCCCGCGCCGAGCTCGACCAGAGCCACGCCGAGTTCGCGTTCCTCCTCGCTCAGGCAGGACATCGCCGTCGCGATCGGCGAGGCGACGATCGATTTGACCGCGAGATGCGCCGAGCGGACGCACAGATCGAGATTGCGGACGGGGGACGGATCGGCCGAGACGACGTGGATATCCACGCCGAGCTTCTCGGCATGGAGACCGAGCGGCTGGCGGACGCCGTTCAATCCGTCCAGCGTGTAGAGCGCGGGCTGGGCATGGAGCACCAGCCGCCCCTCCGGATCGATCGAATTGCGCCCGGCATTGAGCAGTTCGTCGATATCGCGCTGCTCGATGCGCTGGCCGCCGAGCGCGACCTCGACCGAGGCGACATCGCTATAGAGGCCGCCGGCCGAGAAGCTGACCCACACTTCCTCGATATTGGTGCGCGCGATCCGTTCGGCCTGCTCGACGGCCTCGCGCACCGCATGTTCGGTGCGCTCCATGTCGGCGATAAAGCCATGCTTGACGCCGCGGCTCTCGCGCTGGCCGGTGCCGAGCACCTGCAATCCGCCCTCGACCGGCTGGGCGATCAGCGCCGCCACCTTGGACGAGCCGATATCGACGGCGGTGATCAGGCCTTCGGGGCGGGGTTGGGCCAAGCTTCGCTCCTAAGCCTGGGTGGCGCTGGGCGGCGCCGGATCGGTGATGCGGGTGCCGGGATCGCGCGAGGTGCGGATCACCATCTGCTTGGGATCGCGCATGTCGATGCGGACATAGCCTTGCCCAAGCAGGCGCGCTTCCTGATCCTTCTTCACGAACGTCGCCAGTGCCTGGCTCGCCGCGGCATCGCCTTCCGGCAGTGACAAGGTCTCGCCCGACTGGAAGCGGATATCCCAACGGCGCTGGCCGACCCAGGTGGCGCCCTCGATCAGCTGCTTGAGCGGCGCCTGGCTGGCGATCAAGGTACGCAGCGCGCCGATATGAGCCTCGACCCCATCGCCGATCACCAGCGGCAGCTGGACCGGCATGGTGTGCGCGTCGACCGGCGCGAGGATATGACCCTCCGCATCGATCAGCGACAGTTGCTGGTTACGCTGGAGCACGGCAGCGGGGACGCGCTCGACGAGATCGATCGCCAGCGTATCCGGCAGGCGGCGCGAGACACGGGCGTCGGCGATCCAGCCGAGCTGGAGCAATTGCTGGCGCACCTGTGCGAGATCGACCAGCGGCATATCCTGACCATGCTCTTCGGACACGATGCGATAGACGGTGTCGCGATCGACCTGCTTGAGGCCGGTGAGCTGGATGTTGCGCACGACGAAGCCCATGCGGCCCAGGCCGTGGGCGGCAGCCATGCCGGTCATCTGTGGCACGCCCATGACGATCAACCCGGCGACGACCGCCGCCAGGACGAAAAGACCGAGCGTCCAGTTGCGTATGGTGCGAACGAGGCCGGGGGGTAGCGGGATGCGCGGCAGATCGTTGGTCTTGGCGGGCGGGCGGCGGCGCGCGGGCTTGGCGGTACGCGCCGCCGCCGCGCGCCCGCTGCGCGCCGTCACCCGCGCGGGCGCGCGGCTCATGCCAGCGCCTCGTCGATGATTGCCTGGACCAGCCCCTCATAGGTCATGCCGACCAGCTTCGCCTGTTCCGGCACCAGGCTCAAGGGGGTCATGCCCGGTTGGGTGTTGACCTCGAGCAGATAGAGGCCGTCGACGCCCTGTTCGTCGTCCCAGCGGAAGTCGGAGCGCGACGTGCCCTTGCAGCCCAGCAACCTGTGCGCATCGAGCGCCATCTTCAGACAGGCCTGCTCAACCTCGGCGGGTATTTGGGCCGGGCAGATGTGCTCGGTCATGCCGGCCGTATATTTGGCATCGTAATCGTAGAAGCCGCTCTTGGGCCTGAGTTCGGTCACACCAAGCGCGCGATCACCAATTACGGCGGTGGTGAGTTCGCGCCCGCGGATGAAAGGCTCGGCCAGCAATTCGTCGAAATGCGCCCACGGGCCTTCGACGTCGCGGCCGATCGGGTTGCCGTAATTATTGTCGTCGGTGACTATGGCGATCCCGACCGAGGAGCCTTCGTTGACCGGCTTCACCACATAAGGCCGCGCGATCGGATCGCCTTCGAACAAGGTCGACGATTTGACGATCTTCCCCTCAGGCATGCGGATGCCGTGCGGAACGAGCTCGTTCTTGGTGAGCTGCTTGTCGATCGCGATGACGGACGTGGCGAGCCCGGAATGGGTGTAAGGAATGCCCATCAGCTCGAGCATGCCCTGGACCGTGCCGTCCTCGCCGGGCGTGCCGTGGAGCGCGTTGAACACGACATCGGGCCTGGCCTCGTGCAGGCGCAACGCGACGTCCCGATCCATGTCGATCCGGGTGACGCGATGGCCGAGGCTTTCGCACGCCTTGGCGACACCCTCGCCGGATACGAGACTGACCTCGCGCTCGGCCGACCAGCCGCCCATCAGGACCGCGACGTGGAGGCTCATCGGGCGCCCTCCCCCCAATCGTCACCCTGAATTTGTTTCAGGGTCCATTGTGCCACGAGCGACGGCGCCCGGGGCTGGATGGATGCTGAAACAAGTTCAGCATGACGGAGATATTCTGCCGCGCTCATGCGGGTTTCCCCACGCGCTGAATTTCCCATTCGAGCGTGACGCCGCTGCTGGCTTTGACCCGGCGGCGCACCTCCTCGCCCAGTTCCTCGATCTCGGCCGAAGACGCAGAACCGAGATTGAGCAGGAAGTTACAATGTTTCTCGGACACCTGCGCGTCGCCGATCTGCAGGCCGCGGCAACCGGCTTCGTCGATCAGCTGCCACGCCTTCTTGCCCTCCGGATTCTTGAAGGTCGAGCCGCCGGTGCGGCTGCGCAAAGGCTGGGAAGCTTCGCGTTCGGCAGCGATGCGGTCCATCTCCGCGCCGATGGCGGCTTTGTCGCCGGGGACGCCTTCGAACAAGGCCTCCACCACCACCGCCCCTTCGGGCAGATCGGAATGGCGATAGGAGTAGCCAAGCCGGGCCGCGGGCCAGGTTTCGATGCGGCCGTCGCGCAGCACCAAGGTCGCCTCGATCAATATGTCGCTGGCGTCGCGGCCATAGGCGCCGGCATTCATCCGCACCGCGCCGCCGACCGTGCCGGGAATGCCGCGCAGGAATTCGAGGCCGGCGATACCCGCGTCCCGTGCCGCACTGGCAACGGTGATGCCCATTGCCGCACCACCCGCGCGAACGCGGTTGCCCGGCTCGATCGCGGTTTTGGCGAAGGCCTTGGGCAGGCGCACGACCACTCCCGCAACGCCGCCGTCGCGCACGATCAGGTTCGAGCCGACGCCCACCGGCAGCACGGGCGTCGCACGATCGAGGCCCGCCATGAAGCCCGCAAGATCGTTCACGTCGCGCGGCCGCACCAGCCATTCGGCCGGCCCGCCGGTGCGAAACCAGATGAAGTCGGCGAGGCTGCCTTCATGCGTCACGTCGCCATGCAGCGGTGGCAGGGCTTCGCACACCGTCATCGCGACCGCGGTGGTAAAGATCCGTTCGTGCTGAGCGAAGTCGAAGCACGCGGCGCGACGAAGCGCCCTTCGATGTCGCTCAGGGCGAACGGTGAGGTCGGGTAGATCATCCCACGCGCGCCTTGGCGATGGCATCGGCAAGGCCGGCGGCCCATTTGGTGATATCGCCGGCACCCAGGCAGATGACCATGTCACCCGCCCTGACGACTTCCGCCAACTCCGCCGCCAGCGCATCGGCTCCGTCAATAACCTGGGCCGCGCGATGGCCGCGCATCTTGAGCCCCGTTACCAGAGCGGCGGCGTCGACACCCTCGATCGGCTGCTCGCCGGCCGGATAAACGGGCGCCACATAGACGATGTCGGCCTCGTTGAAGGCGGTCTGGAAGTCTTCCATCAGGTCGCGCAGGCGGGTGAAGCGATGCGGCTGGACGACCGCGATCACGCGCCCCTCTGCGCCCTCGCGCGCGGCGGCGAGCACGGCTTTGATCTCCACGGGATGGTGGCCGTAATCGTCGATGACGGTGACCACGCCGTTGTCCATCGCAACCTCACCGACCTTGGTGAAGCGCCGCTTGACCCCCCCGAACTTCGCGAAGCCGGTGCGGATGACATCATCCGGCACGCCGAGTTCGAGTGCGACGCCGATCGCGGCGAGGCTGTTCTGGACATTGTGGCGCCCGGGCATGGGCAGCTCGATCCCCTCGATCGAGCGGACCGTGCCGTCGCGCTTGCGGATGATGCATTCGAAGCGATTGCCGCCCGGGATTGGCGTGACATTGACGCCGCGCACGTCGGCCTGCGCGGAGAAGCCATAAGTGACGACGCGTCGATCGCGCACGCGCGGAATGATCGCCTGTACCTCGGGATGGTCGAGGCAGAGCAGGGCGGCGCCATAGAAAGGGACATTCTCGACGAACTCGACGAAGCTGTCCTTCACCTTTTCGAACGAGCCATAATGGTCGAGATGTTCGGGATCGATGTTGGTCACGACCGCGATCGTGCCGTCGAGCCGCAGGAAGCTGCCGTCGCTTTCGTCCGCCTCGACCACCATCCAGTCTGACGCGCCGAGACGGGCGTTCGAGC
Organism: Sphingomonas crusticola; assembly: GCF_003391115.1. Taxonomy (NCBI): domain Bacteria; kingdom Pseudomonadati; phylum Pseudomonadota; class Alphaproteobacteria; order Sphingomonadales; family Sphingomonadaceae; genus Sphingomonas; species Sphingomonas crusticola. Next base: position 2,425,240 of record NZ_QTJP01000001.1, on the reverse strand, counting down.
CGTAGCTGTTGATGATGCCGCCGTTGATCACCGTCGGATCGACGCCGCCCGCATCCAGCAAGGCCGCGACCATCGACGTGGTGGTGGTCTTGCCGTGCGTGCCGGCGACGGCGACGGTGGATTTCAGCCGCATCAATTCGGCCAGCATCTCGGCGCGGCGGACGACCGGCACGCGCTTTTCCAGCGCGAGCTCAACCTCGGGATTGCCGCGCTTGATCGCAGTCGAGGTAACGACCACCGCCGCATCGCCCAGATTCTCAGCCTTGTGGCCGATGGCGACGGGGATGCCGCGCTTACGCAGCCCCTCGATCACATAGCCTTCCGCAACGTCCGAGCCCTGCACGTTATAGCCGAGATTGTGCATCACCTCGGCAATGCCCGACATGCCGATCCCGCCGATCCCGATGAAGTGGATCGTGCCGATGTCGGTGGCGACGCCCCTCATGCCCGTGCACTCCCGATTGCAAGTGCGCCTGCCGGTTTGGACTTGCCCCGCTTCGTGTCGCCGATCGCGTCCATGACGGGTGTGCGGCCGAAGCCTTCGACAAGGTCGGCCAGGTCCTCGGTCGCGTTGGGCCGGCCACAGGCCTTGGCGTGCGCGGCGGCGGCAATCAGCGCCTCGGGCTCGCCGGTGAGGCTGAGGATCTCGGCGGCCAGCCGCTCGGGCGTGAACTGGGACTGCGGGATGGCGCGGGCACCGCCTTCGACCCCCATCTCATGCGCATTTGCGGTCTGATGATCGTCCATCGCGCTCGGCAGCGGCACGAGGATCGCGGGGCGACCGGCGACGGTAAGTTCGGCGATGGTCGAGGCGCCGGCACGGGCGATGACGAGATGCGATGCGGCAAGCACGGAGGGCAGATCTTCCAGATAGGTGGTGAGCTCGGCGGCGATGCCGAGCTTGTTATAGGTCGCGCGAACGGCCTCGATATCCTCGGGCCGGCATTGTTGCACGACCTTGATGCGCGCGCGCAGCGGTTCCGGCAGCAGGCCGAGGCCCGCCGGCACGACGCTCGACAATATGGTCGCGCCCTGGCTGCCACCGGTGACCAGCAGGTTGAGAGGTGTGTCCACGCCATATTCGGGAAAGCGCGCGCGACCGATCGCCTTGACTTCCTCCCGCACGGGATTGCCGACGAGATGGGTCTTGGCGGCATATCTGGGCTTGAGCCGCTGTACGTCGGGATAGGCGGTAGCGACCGCGTCGACCCGCCGGGCCAGCAATCGGTTGACGCGGCCGAGCACGGCATTCTGCTCGTGGACCGCCGTCACCACCCCGCTGTCGAGCGCGGCGAGCAGGGCCGGCAGGGCGGGATAGCCGCCGAAGCCGATCACCGCGGTCGGCCGCAAATCGCGATAGAGCTGCCGCGCCATTGCGCGGCCGGCGCGGATCCCGACCCAAGCCTTGAGCCAGCCGAGCGGCCCACCCGCGACACGGCCCGCCGGCATGACGTGCGTTTCGATATCGGCGAATAGGCCGGGGATGCGTTTGCCGCGCTCGTCCGTCACCAAAGCGACGCGATGACCCCGGCGCGCCAGCTCACGCCCGAGCGCATGCGCCGGAACCATATGCCCGCCGGTGCCGCCGGCGGCGAGGACGAAATGACGCTGAACCTTCATTTGGCGGCGCCCTGGGCTCCCCACGTCACCACGTAGGGCGAGCGCATCAGATATGGATTCTTGCGAGTGAAGGCGAGCAGCAGCCCGAACCCGATCGAGAGCGCGATCATCGACGAGCCGCCATAGGAAATGAACGGCAAGGTCATGCCCTTGGACGGCGCGAGGTGGACGTTGACCAGCATGTTGATCAGCGCCTGCAACCCGAATTGGGTGACGAGGCCGGCACTTGCGAAGAACAGGAAACGGTCTTCCTCGTGCAGCAATTTGACGAAGGTGCGCACGACGATGGCGAGAAAGATCAGGGCGATGGCGAGGCAGGCGATCAGCCCGAATTCCTCGCCGATCACCGAGAAGATATAATCCGTATGCGGCTCCGGCAGGCCGAACTTCATCGTGCCTGCGCCGGGCCCCGTGCCGATCAGGCCGCCATGGGTGATCGTGCGATAGGCCGAAATCATCTGGTAATCGTCAACCTGCTTGGACGCGTCGCCGATCTTGAGGAAGGCGTTGATCCGCATCGTCGCGACCGGATAGAAGAGATAGGCCATCACGATAGCACCGATGCCGGCGCCGCCGAGCGCGCCCAGCCACTTCATCGGCACGCCCGACAAGGTCAGCAGCACCAGCCAGACCGAGACGAAGATCACGGCTTCGCCAAAGTCCGGCTGCTTCATCAGGAAGACCGTGATCAGGGCCAGCAGCGCGAAGCTGATCGGTACGACCGGCAGCTTGGCGTCCTTCTCCTTGAGCGACAGCAGCCACGCAACCGCGACCACGAACAGGGGCTTGAGGAATTCCGATGGCTGAACCTGGAGCGGACCGAAGAAAATCCAGCGCTGCGCGCCATTGATCTGGGCGCCGCCCAGGATCGGCACCATGATCAGCATCAGCAGGAACAAGGCCGCGCCGACCAGCGCGAGACGGCGCGCCACGAGCTGCGGAAGCATGGACACGCCGATCATCACCGGCACCGCCAGCCCGGTCCAGACCAATTGCCGCCAGAAATAATAGCGCGCGGGCACGGTATGGACGGCATCGGAATAACGCTGCGCCGCTGCCGGTGCCGCCGCGGCGACCGCGATCAGACCGATGCCGATCAGCAATGTCACGAGCAACAGCAGGACGCGGTCAATCTCCCAGAACCAGGTGCCGAGCGCAGAGCGGTCGCCGCGTCCGAAACGCTCGCCGCGTCGCCGCGCACGCGCGCGCCGCCGCACTTCCGCCGGGTCCAACCTTGGTGCCATCGTCGCCATCTATAGCGCCCCCACCGCCGCGCGGAACGCTTCGCCCCGCGCCTCATAATCCTTGAACTGATCGAACGAGGCGCAGGCCGGCGACAACATCACCACCTCGCCCGGCTGCGCCGCCGCCGCCGCGTCGTTGACCGCCTGGGCGAGCGTGCCGCTTTCGGTCACCGGTTTGCCGGCCTGTCGCAAGATGTCGGCGAACATCGGCCCGGCCTGGCCGATCGTATAACCGGCGTGGACATGGCCGAAGAAGGGCGCGCAATCGTCGAGATCGTCGGTCTTGGGCAGGCCGCCGAGGATCCAGTGGATCGCCGGGTAGGCGGCGAGCGCGGGCGCGGTCGCGGTCGCGTTGGTCGCCTTGCTGTCGTTGACGTAGAGCACGCCGGCCTTTTCGGCGACGCGCTCCATGCGGTGGGGCAGGCCCGGGTAGGTACGCAGGCCTTTGGCGACGTTTGACTTCGAAACGCTCAGGTATCGGCAAGCTTCGACGGCAACTGCGGCATTTTCAAAGTTGTGCGGCCCCTGCAGAGCAGGCCAATCGGATTGCGGCCCAGTCCAGCCCTCTGCCTTATTGAGTGAGCCGATCGGGTCAGTTTCGAGCATACTCCATTCCCGATAGGGTTCAATTTCGTCAGCGATGTTCGAAACCGCACCATTGTCCGCCACCAGGATCGAGAGATGCCGGCTCGTTTGCATGTCGTAAAATAGCCGAGCCTTGCTCGCCGCATAGGCTTCGAAACCATCGTAGCGATCGAGATGATCCGGCGTAATGTTGGTGAGCACCGCGACATCGCAATCGAGGCTGAAGGTCAGGTCGATCTGATAGCTCGACAGTTCCAGCACATAGACGCCGCCTGCCGGAAGCGGATCCTGGCTCAAGATCGGCAGGCCGATATTTCCGCCCATCAAGGTGGGCACGCCGGCGGTTTCGAGGATGTGGTGGATCAGCGCCGTGGTGGTGGACTTGCCGTTGGTGCCGGTGATGCCGACCACCTTGTGCGGCGGCAGGCTCGGCCGGGCGAGCGCGAACAATTCGATATCGCCGATCACCGGCACGCCTGCGGCGCGCGCCTTGGCGGCGATTGGGTGTTTGTTGAGCGGCACGCCGGGCGAGACGACGACCCCGTCGAAGCCTGCCAGGTCGATCTCCAGCGGGTCGGCGAGCGTCACGCCGGAGACGGCGGCGCGCGCCTCCTCGCGGCTGTCCCACGCGACCACCGTCGCCCCGCTCGCCAGCAACGCCTCGACCACCGCCACGCCGGAGCGGGCGAGGCCGAGGACGGCGTAGCGTTTGCCGCGGAAGGCGGGGCTGGTGATCACCGGAGCTTGAGCGTCGCGAGGCCGATGAGCGCGAGCACGAAGCTGACGATCCAGAAGCGGATCACGACCGTCGGCTCGCTCCAGCCGATCTGTTCGAAATGATGGTGGATCGGCGCCATCTTGAAGATGCGCTTGCCGGTGCGCTTGAAGAAGAAGACCTGCAGGATCACCGACACCGCCTCGACCACGAACAGGCCGCCGACGATGCCGAGCACGATTTCGTGGTGGGTCGAAACCGCGATCGCGCCGAGCGCGCCGCCCAGCGCCAGGCTGCCCGTATCACCCATGAAGACGGCCGCGGGCGGCGCGTTGAACCACAGGAAAGCGAGACCCGCGCCGATGATCGCGGCGGTCAGCAGCACCAGATCGCCAGCGCCAGGAACGTGCGGAATGCCGAGATAATGGGCGAATTTGGCGTTGCCGACGAGGTAGGCGATGACGAAGAAGGCCAGGCTGGCGATGATAACCGGCATGGTTGCCAGCCCGTCCAGACCGTCGGTGAGGTTCACGGCATTGCCGAAAGCGACCATCGTGAACGCCGCGAACAGCACGTAAAACGGGCCGAGATCGATCACCGGGCCATTATAGAAGGGCAGATAGAGCGTCGTGCTGTTGCCCGAGACGATGATCCAGGCGGCGGCGCCGGCGACGATGAACTCCATCAGCAGGCGGACCTTGCCCGAAACGCCCTTGTGGCTGCGCTTGGTGACCTTGTCGTAATCGTCCATGAAACCGATCGCGCCGAAGCCGATCGTCACCAGCAGGCATGCCCAGACATAACGGTTGTTGAGGTTCATCCACAGCAGCATCGAGACGGCGACCGAAGTCAGGATCATCAGCCCGCCCATCGTCGGCGTACCGACCTTGGCGAGGTGGGTCTGCGGGCCGTCGCTGCGGATCGGCTGGCCCTTGCCCTGGCGGATGCGCAGCCAGCCGATGAAGCGCGGCCCGATGATCAGCCCGAGAAACAAGGACGTCAGTGCCGCCGCACCCGCGCGGAAGGTGATGTAGCGGATGAGGTTGAGGACGTGGGGAAAGCCGAGATGTTCGGCCAGCAGGTACAACATGTTTCTATCCCCCGGCCAAAGCGTCGACGACGCCGGCGAGCCCGACCGAATTCGATCCCTTGACGAGAACCGCGTCGCCCGGTGCGATCAGGCTGGAAGCCTGCGCGGCGGCGGCAGCGGCGTCGGGCACATGGACGAACTCGACACGTCCCTCAAGGGCTTCGGCGAGGGGTTTCATCTCGGTCCCGACGAGCAGTGCGAGTCCCACGCCGGCTGCCGCGATCGGCGCGGCGAGATCGGCGTGATGGCGCGCCTCCTCGGGCCCGAGCTCCCGCATCGCCCCGAGGATCGCGACCTTGCGCCCCCGCTCCTGCCCCAGCATCGCCAGCGTTGCGCGCATCGAGGCGGGATTGGCGTTGTAGCTTTCGTCGATCAGCAGGGCATCGCCGTCGGGCAGATGGATCGTGATGCGCTGGCCACGCCCCGGCAGGCCGGCCAGGTCCGCCAGCGCGAGACCGGCAGCCGCAAGATCGCCACCGGCCGCCTCCACCACCGCAAGCACCGCCAGCGCATTGGTAACCCAATGTTCGCCCGGCGGGCCGACGGTAAAACTAAGCTCCGCGCTGCGCAGCTTTGCGCGCACGAGCGTCCCGCGTGGACCGGAAACGCCGTCGCGCGCATGGACATCGGCCGCCGGATCGCGACCAAAGGTGACGATTTCGGCCGCATAAGGCCGGGCGGCAGCGATCAACCGATCGCGATGCGGGCTGTCATAGGGGATGATCGCGGTGCCGCCGGGCTCGAGCCCCTGGAAGATCTCACCCTTGGCGTCGGCGATCGCGCTTTCGTCGGCAAAGAAGGCGCCGTGCGCGAGCGCGACCGTGGTCACTAATGCGACATGAGGGCGGACGAGACGCGTCAGCGCCGCCAGCTCGCCGGCATGATTCATCCCCATTTCGAACACGCCGAAGCGCGTTTCGCGCGGCATGCGTGCCAGGCTGAGCGGCACGCCGACATGGTTGTTATAACTCTTGAGCGAGCGATGCGCCCGGCCCGGGGCGGCCCGGTCGAAGGCAGCGAACAGCGCCTCCTTGACACTGGTCTTGCCGACCGATCCGGTGACGCCAACCACCTTCGCCGCCGTACGCGCGCGCGACGCGACGCCGAGCGCGTCGAGCGCATTTGCCGTATCGGATACAAGCACGTGAGGACCGTCGACCGGCTGCGACGCGAGCACACCCGATGCGCCCTGGGAGAGAGCCTGACCGACGAAGCGGTGACCGTCGGTTGCTTCACCCTTGAGCGCGACGAACAGGTCACCGGGGCCGACCTCGCGTGAATCAAAGGCGACGCCGCGAGCTTCGAATTCCAATGAGGCACGGCCGTTGGTTGCGGCGGCGATCTCAGCGGAAGACCAGAGCGCCGTCATCCCGCGCATTCCCGCGCGACCTGCACGTCGTCGAACGGCAGGATACGGTCGCCGACGATCTGGCCCTGTTCGTGGCCTTTGCCTGCGAGCAAGACGATGTCGTGGGCGCCTGCTGCGGCGATGGCGGCCGCAATCGCCTCGCGGCGGCCCCCAATCTCGATCGCCTGCGGCGCGCCCGCGAGAACCTCACGGCGGATGAAGCTTGGGTCTTCCGAGCGGGGATTGTCGTCGGTGACGATAACATGATCGGCCAGCCGCGCGGCAACTTCGCCCATCAGCGGCCGCTTGCCGCGGTCGCGATCGCCGCCCGCGCCGAACAGGACGATCAGGCGGCCAACGGTATGTGGGCGCAGCGCCTCGATCGCGGCTTCCAGCCCGTCCGGCGTATGCGCATAATCGACGTAGATAGGCGCGCCGGCACGGCTGATCGCCGCGCGCTCAAGCCGGCCCCGCACCGGCTGGACCCGCGCCAGCCGCGCGAGGATGTCGCCAAGCTCGCCGCCCGTCGCCAATACCAGACCAGCGGCGGTGAGCGCGTTGGCGGCCTGGTAGGCGCCGATCAGCGGCAGGTTGAGGCTGTGCGTTTTGCCTTCGGCTTCGATCGTCAACGTCTGGCCAAGCTGGGTCGGCTGGCGCCCGACGATCTTCAGCGTCTCACCTTTTGCGCCAAGCGAGATCAGTCGCAGGCCGCGCTCGGACGCGATCTCGGCGACGCGGGTCGAAGCCGGATCGTCCATCCAGACGACTGCCGCACCATCGGGTTCGACCACTTCGCTGAACAGGCGCAGCTTGGCCTCCAGATAGGCCTCCATCGTGCCGTGATAATCGAGATGATCGCGCGACAGGTTGGTGAAGGCGGCAGCGTGGACCGGCAGGCCTTCGGTCCGGAATTGCGACAGGCCATGGCTCGATGCCTCGAACGCGGCATGGGTCACGCCCTCGCGGCGCAGGCCCGCCATGTTGGAAAGGAAGGTGGCGATATCCGGCGTGGTCAGGCCAGTCGAAACCGAATCGTCGGCGGTGGTGACGCCCAGCGTGCCGATCGAGGCAGCATGATAGCCGGCCATCCGCCACAGCTGGCGGGTCAGCTCGACGGTCGAGGTCTTGCCGTTGGTGCCGGTGACCGCGACGACATGCTCGGGAAAGGGGGCGAAGAATTTGGCGGCGGCATACGCGAAGGCGCGGCGCGGCTCCGGATCGGCGACGTGGACCGCGCCCTCAACGAGCGCCTCCGGCCGGGCGAAGACCGCGACCGCGCCGGCGGCGATGGCGTTGGCGATATAATCCTCGCCATTGGAGACGGTCCCGCGGAAGGCGCCGAACACCGTGCCGGGCGCGACTTTGCGGCTGTCGATCGCGAAGCCGGTGACGCGCGTGTCGACTCCTGTTTCCGTCTCGCCGATCAGCTCACTCAAGAACATTCTTACCGGGCACCTTCTTCTCGGCCAGCAAAGCCATCAGGTCGGACACATCGATGTCCTTGTCCAGTTCCGGCCTGATGCCGAGCAGAGGTCCGACGCGCGCAGTGATGCGGCGCATCAGGGGTGCGGTCATCCAGCCCGCCGTCTTGAAGCCATAGGTCGCCTTGCCGGCCTTGGCATCGTCGAGGATCGTGACCACGACATAGCGCGGATCGTCCATCGGGAAGGCGCCCGCGAATACGGTGATGTTGGCACTCTTGCTATAGCCACGTCCGACCACCTTTTCCGCAGTGCCGGTCTTGCCGCCGACCCGCAGCCCTGCCGCGTTGGCGTTGGTGCCGGTGCCTTGCAGCACGACCAGCCGCATGAATTCGCGCATCTTCGCGCTCGTCGCCTCGGAGATGACGCGCTTGCCCGGCACCTGAGCGCCGGCGGGCAGCTTGAGCAGGGTTGCGGGACGGAGGATGCCGCCATTGGCGAGCGCGGCATAGGCAGTGGCGAGATGGAGCGGCGTGACGGCGATGCCGTGACCATAAGCCGTGGTCATCACGGTAGTGCGCGCCCAGTAAGACGGGAATTGCGGAAAGCCGCGCTCGCGCAGCTCGATCGAGGGGCGCTGGTCGAACCCGAGCCTGCGGAAGAAAGCCTTGGTACGGTCGGCGCCGATCTGGTCGGCGATCTGCGCAGTGCCGATGTTCGATGAATACGTCATCACCTCCGGCACGGTCAGCGCCCGGTGCATCGGCTCATCGTCGTGGATGGTGTGGCCGCCGACGTGGAGCGGCGAGGACACGTCGAACTTCTGCGACATGTCACTCAGCACGCCAAGCTCGAGCGCATTGGCGAAAGTCAGCATCTTGAAGGTCGAGCCGAGCTCATAGGTCGACTGGGTGACCTTGTTCGACATGTTGGCCTGATCGCGCAGCGGCGCGTTGGGGTTGATGTCGGGCAAGGATGCCATCGCCAGCACCTCGCCGGTGTGAACATCGAGAATGACCCCCGCGCCGCCGACCGCCTGGGTCTCGGTCATCCGCTTTGCAATTTCGCTCTCGAGCGCCGCCTGGACGCGCGTGTCGATCGAGAGGGTGACGGATTTGCCGGCCTTCAGATCGTCGTCGAAATAGCGCTCGACACCGATCCCGGTGAGCTCTTCCTTGCGCGTGCGCGGATTTTCCACCTGCTGCGAATAGCCCAGCACATGGCCGGCCATAGCCGATTGCGGAAACAGGCGATGCGATTCGCTCAGCAATAGCATGCCCGGATCGCCCAGCGCATGGACGGCGGCGGCGAGTTCCGGGGGGGCGGGCTGGCGCAAATAGAGGAATTTGCGCTTGCCGAAGAGGATGCGGCGATATTCCAGCACCGACTTCTCGGGCATCAGCTGGTTGAGCTTCACCGCGAGCGCATTCTTGTCGCCCAGGATCTTCTGCGGGTTAACCGCAATCGCCCATAATTTGATGGTGGTAGCGAGCGGCTGGCCGTTGCGGTCGAGAATTTCGCCGCGCTCCGCCGCGGTCGCCGCGCCGGAGTTCGTATCCGCGCCGCCGAAGAGGCAGATCTGAACCAGACGCAGACCGATCACCGCCGTGACCAGCATGAACAGCAGCATGATGCCCATCAGGCGCTGCTGCGCGATCCCCAGCGGACCGGCGGCCGGCGCGGCATCGCGCAGCTCGACCCGCACGGCGCGGTCGAGGTTCAGTGCGGCGGGCGCGTTCACCGCGCCGCCTTGAGGCTGTCCTTGGACCCCGTTGCTTCACGCGCCGCCAGCAAGCCGATGTCGGCAGGGAGCAGCGATTTGGCCGCACGCTTCGCGGGCTTGTCCGGAGTCGGCGCCGTCTTAGGGGAAGGCCGGCTTGGTTCGAACGATACTTTGGCGATCAGCGGCGTGGATGCCGCCGGCGCCAGGCGATCGGGCGCGGGCCGAACATAGGTCGCGGTACGCAATAATGGCTGCGCCACCGTCATTTCCGGGAGGCGGGTCACCGCCCCCGGCGGCGTGGGTGCCGGCTGAACCGATGGCGGGCTCGACGGCGTGAACGCAACCTTGTCGATAGCCCCCTGTTGCGCAACGATCGCCGGGTCGAGCGGCAGCGCCGGCTGGCCCTTACGCCCATAGAGGCTTGCCAGCTGCACGCCGTTGGCGACGAACTGGCTCGGGCGCGGCGCCTGCAGTGCGAGCACGTCCATATTCCACCGTTCGAGCTGGCCCATGCGGCCGCGCACGCCGATCTCGGTCTGGAGTTTGGCGATCTCGTCATGGGTCTGCTCGATCTGGCGATCGACCTTGAGCAGGCCCGCCCGTTCGGCCGCGACCGACTGCGACACCAGGTAACAGCACAGGGCCGCGGCGGCGACGCCGGCGACCTGCCACACCGCGCTAAGACGCGTCGCGACGATCATGACGCATGACCTTTCGTCGCCCAGGGGCTTGCCGCGGTGCGCCGGGCGACGCGCAACGTGGCGGAACGGGAACGGGGATTGCGGGCGAGCTCGGCCTCACCGGCGCGGATCGGCTTGGCCACCGCTTCGAAGCTGGGCGTGCGGACGGCGACCTCGGGGAGATGGCGCGAACCGGCGGGCGTGCCGCTGCGCTCCTTGAGGAAGCGCTTGACGATGCGGTCCTCGAGACTGTGAAACGACACCACCGCCAGGCGGCCGCCCGGCGCGAGCGCCTGCTCGGCGGCGGCGAGGCCGTCTTCCAGCTCGCCCAGTTCGCGGTTCACGTGGATGCGGATCGCCTGGAAGGTTCGGGTCGCCGGATCCTTCTTGTCATGCTCGCGATAGCCGAGCGCACGGCGTACCACCGCCGCCAGTTGGGACGTGCGGGTGATCGGCCGCGCCGCGACGATGAAGCGGGCGACGCGGCGCGACTGCCGCTCTTCGCCCAAATGGAAGAGCACGTCGGCAATCTCTTCCTCGTCCGCGCCGTTGACGAAGTCGGCGGCGCTCATGCCCGACTGGCCCATGCGCATGTCGAGCGGACCGTCGGCCTGGAACGAAAAGCCGCGATCCGCGCGGTCGAGCTGCATCGAGGAGACGCCGACGTCGAACGTGACACCATCGACCGCGTCGATGCCGCGTTCCGCCAGGGCAGCGCCCAATTCCGAGAAAACGTCGGCCACGAGTTCCAGCCGGCCGCCGCTCTCGGCCACCAAAGCCTGGCCCTCGGCGATCGCGTCGGGATCCCGATCGAAGGCGATAACCTTGGCACCCGCGCCGAGCAGGGCACGCGTATAGCCGCCGGCGCCGAACGTGCCGTCGACATGGATTTCGCCCGGACCTGGTGCCAGGCCGGCGATCACCTCATCGAGGAGGACCGGAATGTGGGGGGCAGGCGCGCTCACGAAGCGCTCCGCTCTTCGAGATACATGTCGAGCATTTCGAGCACGACCGGATTGTCGGCGAAGCCGATCCGGGCGTTTTCGGGGCTCCAGATCTCGAAATAATCTTCCATGCCGACGAAGAAGGCGAGATCGCCGATCTTGCCGAGCTTGCGCAGAATAGGGGAAAGCACCATCCGCCCCGCGCCGTCGAACGCCACCGGGGTCAATGCGGTCAGTTCGTTGCGGCGAGCGCCCTCATGGGCTTCGCGGCGCGCGGCGGCGGGCAAATCGGCGACGCTGTCGCGCAACTCGGCAGAGAGATCGCGCAGGCCAAAGGCATCGTAAGCGCGCAGGCGATCGCGCTTGGGGTGCGGCGCGATCATCAATTCCTTGTCGGCGTCCTTGCCGCCTTCGTTCTTGGCGCGGCGGTCAATCTGGGTGCGGAAGGCGGCAGGCACGGACACGCGTCCCTTCGCGTCGACCGCGTTCAGTGCATGCCCGACAAAGAACGTCTCCCTGACCACCTGTTCGTTCCGCCCTGTTGCCGCGGAAGTGACGCGCCCCGTCCTTCCGTCGGTCGGCGCCGGGACGCGTGGTGCGCGCCTCCATTGCCGGATGAACATGGATTAGCATGGGTTCACTATGGGTATCAATACCACTCGATGGGCGTGACTGTGTATGCCGTGGTTTAGCAGGCTGAACAAATCCCTTGAAAAACGGCACAAAACCGCCGTTTCCCGCCTACGAGAGCCTGTGGACAAAAATGTGGGGCGAAAATTTACGCGACGCGGCGTTTAAGAACGGGGCTCAGCGTGCCGGAATGTGCGGCTTTGCCTGTTGTGGGGCGGCCGATTCCTCAGGAGGCGTATTGCCGGGGGCAACCCCCAATTCGGCAAGCGGCTCGCTCGGGGCGGAGTCGTTCGCAACCGCGTCGCTCTTCGCGCTGCGATCGGCGCCCGCGACGTGCAGGAAGGTCGTGGCCAGCATCACCAGCAGGAACACCCAGGCGAGCCCGATCAGGCCGATGCGCACGCGATGCATGTCGCTTCTCCCAGGATGCGCGCTGAGGCCGTCATCTTGCAAAGATAGCATCAACCGGTCGCTTGGGAACCGGTCAGCGACGTAGCCAGTCCGGCGCATGCAGATCCCTGGCCTTGAGCCAGGCAGGATTGAACAGGGTCGACAGGTACCGCATCCCGGAATCGCACAAGATCGTGACGATCGTCTTGCCCGGCCCCAGTTCGCGCGCCAGCGCCATCGCGCCGGCGACGTTGATGCCCGACGACAGGCCGAGGCACAGCCCCTCATGCTTGAGCAAAGCGAAAACCTGCTCCAGCCCCTCCGCGTCCGAGATACGAAATTGCGTATCCACCGGCGCGCTTTCGAGATTGGCGGTGATGCGGCTCTGGCCGATCCCCTCGGATACGGACGAGCCCTCGGCCCGCAGCTCGCCATGCGCATAATATTCGTAGAGCGACGCGCCATGCGGATCGGTAAGCGCGATCACCACGTCGTCGCGCTGCTCTTTCAGGCCGAGGCCGACACCCGCCAGCGTGCCGCCCGTGCCGACCGCACAGGTGAAGCCGTCAATGCGTCCGCCGGTCTGCGCCCATATTTCGGGCGCGGTGGTGCGAATGTGGGCGAGCCGGTTGGCGATATTGTCGAACTGGTTCGACCAGAGCGCACCCGGCGTTTCTTCCGCGATGCGGCGCGACATGTGCACATAATGGGCGGGGTTGGAATAGGCCGTCGGAGCGACCTCGATCAGTTCGGCGCCGAGGGCGCGCAGCGTATCCTTCTTCTCCTGGCTCTGCGTTTCAGGGATGACGATGGTGGTGCGATAGCCTTTCGCGTTACCGATCAGCGCCAGGCCGATGCCGGTATTGCCCGCCGTCCCCTCGACGATCAGCCCGCCGGGGGCGAGCGTGCCATTGGCCTCGGCATCCTGGATGATGAACAGCGCGGCGCGATCCTTGACCGACCCGCCCGGGTTCATGAATTCGCACTTGCCGTAAATGTCGCAGCCGGTCGCCTCGCTGGGTCCCGTGAGGCGAACCAGCGGCGTGTTGCCGACGAGAGCCGGCACATCCTGAGCGGTAATTGTCATCATCGGGAGATAGGCAAGGGCCCGGATCGGGGCAAGCAAGCTTCGATTTTAACCGGCGAGGCCACGCTTCGGCGCAATCCCTCGTCGCATAATTCGGGAAAGAGCGTCAACACTCTTGACGTAATTGCCGCAGTCGCGAAAGAATGATCCGCTATGAACCATATCCTCCTCCGCGCTTTGCCGCTCGCCGCCCTCACCCTTCTCTCCGCTTGCGACATGAAGCCGACCACGATCGTCGGCGGCGGCCCCAGCGATCCCACCGCCAACACGATCGCGAACGCACCGCCGGTCAAGCTGCCGCCGGCGATGCTGGCCAGCAAGTCCTATCGCTGCAAGGACAACAGCCTGATCTTCATCGACTGGTTCAACGACAATATGACCGCGAACCTGCGCCTCAAGGAGAAGACGGCGTCGCCGACCAACCTGACTGCACCGAGCGCGGGCGCCCCCTATGTTGGCGGCGATTATACGCTGACCGGCAGCGCCACTGCCCCGTCGGTCACCCTTGCGAAGGGCGGCGCGAGCCAGGCCTGCGACGGCTAATAATCCGCAAATCGACCATTTCAGGCCGGCGGAGACCTCTTCGCCGGCCTTTTTCTTTGGACGCTACGCGTTGCTTCGCTATCGGCTCGCGACATGAGCGAGATCACGCCTGCCATCGTCGCCGAGCACGGCCTGTCCCCGGAAGAATATGAGCGCGTCCTGCATGCGCTCGGCCGCGAGCCCAATCGCACCGAATTAGGCATCTTCTCCGTCATGTGGTCGGAGCATTGCAGCTACAAATCGTCACGCCTGCACCTGAAGAAGCTGCCGACAAGCGGGCCCCAGGTGATCTGCGGCCCGGGCGAGAATGCCGGCGTTGTCGACATCGGTGACGGCCAGGCCGCCATCTTCAAGATGGAGAGCCACAACCATCCGTCCTATATCGAGCCCTATCAGGGCGCCGCGACCGGCGTCGGCGGCATCTTGCGCGATGTCTTCACGATGGGCGCGCGCCCGGTAGCGAACCTCAATGCGCTGCGCTTCGGCCGGCCCGACCATCCCAAGATGCGCCACCTGATCGCGGGCGTGGTGCATGGCATTGGCGGCTACGGCAATTGCGTCGGCGTGCCGACGGTCGGTGGCGAGGTCAATTTCCACGCCGCTTATGACGGCAATATCCTGGTAAACGCTATGACGGTCGGCGTCGCGGAGACCGACAAGATCTTTTATTCGGCCGCATCCGGCATCGGCAATTCGATCGTCTATGTCGGCTCCAAGACGGGTCGCGACGGCATCCATGGCGCGACCATGGCTTCGGCCGACTTCGGCGAGGATTCGGACGAGAAGCGTCCGACCGTCCAGGTCGGCGACCCCTTCACCGAGAAATTGCTGATCGAAGCCTGCCTCGAATTGATGGCATCCGATGCGATCGTCGCGATCCAGGACATGGGCGCGGCCGGCCTCACCTCCTCCAGCGTCGAGATGGCGTCCAAGGGCGGGGTCGGTATCGAGCTCGACATGAACGCGGTGCCGTGCCGCGAAACCGGCATGACGCCCTATGAGATGATGCTGAGCGAGAGCCAGGAGCGTATGCTGATGGTGCTCAAGCCCGGGCGGGAGGACTTCGCCGAGGCGATCTTCCGCAAATGGGAGCTCGATTTCGCGGTGATCGGCCACGTTACCGATACCGGCCGGATGGTGCTCACCTTCAATGGCGAGACCGTGTGCGACATCCCGCTCGGCCCACTCGCCGACGATGCACCGCTTTACGACCGCCCGCACGTAAAGACCGAAGTGCCCGCACTTCCAGCCAATTTGCCCGACAGCATTGATCTTGCGGCCGACCTGCTCACCCTGATGGGCTCACCCGACCTCGCCTCGCGCCGTTGGATCTGGGAGCAATATGACCACATGGTCGGTGCCGACACCGTCCAGCGCCCGGGCGGCGACGCCGCGGTGGTGCGCGTCCACGGCACCGAAAAGGGCATTGCGATCAGCACGGACTGCACGCCGCGTTATTGCTATGCCGACCCGTTCGAAGGCGGCAAGCAGGCCGTCGCCGAATGCTGGCGCAACCTCACCGCGGTCGGCGCCAAGCCGCTTGCCACCACCGATTGCATGAATTTCGGCAACCCGCAGCGGCCCGAGATCATGGGCCAATTCGTCGGCTGCATCGAAGGCATGGCGGAGGCCTGCACCGCGCTCGACTTCCCGATCGTGAGCGGCAACGTCTCACTCTACAACGAAACCAAGAATGAGGACGGCAGCGGCAGCGCCATCCTGCCGACGCCGGCAATTGGCGGCATCGGGCTGCTCGCCGACTGGAAGCGATCGGTCGGCATCGGCTTCAAGGACCGGGGCGACATCATCCTGCTGGTCGGGGCGCGCAAGGGGCACCTCGGCCAGTCGCTATGGCTGCGCGAACTGCATGGCTTGGACGGCCGCGAGGCAGGCCCGCCGCCGACCGTCGACCTGGCGGCCGAGCGCAAGACCGGCGATTATGTACGGGCGGGCATCGAGCAGGGCTGGATCACCGCCTGTCACGACGTCTCCGATGGCGGCGTCGCGGTCGCGATCGCGGAGATGGCGCTGGCCGGCAATTGCGGCGCGTTGATCGACGGTGCCACACCGTTCGGCCTCGCCGGCTCCTATTTCGCCGAAGATCAAGGTCTGTATCTCGTCACGGTGCACGATCCCGCACTGCTCGGCTTCCTCGCAGGTGCGCAGGCCAACGGCATCGAAGCCGAACCGATTGGCCGCACCATCGCCAACCGCATCATCTTCGAATGCGAAACCGGCGATCATTGCGTCACCCTGGACGCCTTGCGTGCGGCGCACGAAGGCTTCTTCCCCACCCTGATGGGCGCGGACGCGGCACTGGCTTGATCAGGTGGATGCGCGCCTCCTCCCCGCGCTTGCTCGGGGTGAGACGGAATGACAGTCTCTCGTAACGCACCTCGCATCGCAACCCTCGACGTCATCCGCGGCTTCGCGGTGTGCGGGATACTGGCGATGAACATCGTCTCGATGGGCGAGCCGGGATATGCCTATGTCGATCCCAATTATTATGGCGGCGCGCACGGCGCCGATCTCGCCGCGTGGGCGATCGCCTATGTGCTGGTCGACGGCAAGATGCGCGCGCTGTTCACGATGCTGTTCGGCGCATCCTTGCTGCTGATCACGGATGCCGCGGAGGATCGCACGCCGGGGCCGGCGCGCGTCCATTATGCGCGCATCTTCTGGCTGTTCGCGTTCGGCATGCTCCACGCCTGGTTCGTCTGGTACGGCGATATATTGGTGGAGTACGCCATATGCGGCGCGATCGCCTTCTTCGGGCGCAACTGGCGGCCGAGCGCGCTCGCCTTCGCCGCTTTGTGCCTGATCGGTTTCGACGCAATCCAAAGCCTGGTGCAATGGCACGATATGGGCGTGCTGCATCGGCTGGCGACTGGTCCCAACCCGCCGGCCGATGCCGTGCGGGAATGGCACAAGGTGCTGACACAGGTCGTACCCGATCCGGCCGCCATCGCTCGCGAACTGCGTCTTTATCATGGCGGGCTGCTCGATGTCTTCGCCGCGCGCGCGCCGATGACATGGATGATGCAATCCGCGGTGCTGCCGGCAGTGATGCCCGGCACGCTCGGCTTCGTTCTGCTCGGCATGCTGTTGTACCGGGTCGGCTTCTGGACGGGCGACTGGAGCCCGCGCGCCTATCGCTGGGTGATCGCAAGCGGCGGCCTCGCGCTGCTGCTATACGCTCCGTTGGTGCGGGCGATCGTCACCCACCGCTTCGATCCCGCTTTCCTCCCGCTAGCGGATGTCTTCACGCTGTTGCTGCGGCCGTTCCTGGCGCTGGCTTATGCCGCGGGCCTGATCGTGGCGCTGCAGGCCGGCGCAGCGCGTTGGCTGACGGCGCGTCTTGCCGCTGCGGGGCGGATGGCCTTTTCCAACTACCTTGGCACCAGCCTGATCATGACGACCATCTTTTATGGTTATGGCCTCGGGCTGTTCGGTTTGTTGTCGCGCGCGCAGCTCTACCTCCTCGTCCTCGGCCAATGGCTGCTAATCCTCGGCTGGAGCCAGCCTTGGCTGCGGCGCTTCCGCTACGGCCCCTTCGAATGGGCGTGGCGAAGCCTGTCGCGAGGCGAGGCGGTCAGCTTTCGCAAAGCTATTGCGAGTTAGTCGCAGTATCGCTAAATGGGCTCCGAGGAGTCTTCGATGGTCGTCTGCCACTGCAATGCGATTAGGGAAAATGAAGTGCGCGAGGCCGCACGGTCCGGCGCGCAATGCCCGTACAGCGCTTATGCCGCGCTCGGACGGCGCCCGCGTTGCGGCCAATGCATTCCCTTCGCGCGCGAGCTGATTGCCGAAGAGCAGCGGGCGGCCGCCTGACCAACTTCCTAAGAACGACTCGCGCGAGTCGTTCGCGCTTCATTTTCTCCGCACCTTCGGTCTAAGCGCGTCTCTAACACGGGAGGCGGCCATGAAGGGCGACGCGAAAGTCATCGAATTCCTCAACGTCGCGCTCAAGAATGAGCTGACCGCGATCAACCAATATTGGCTGCATTATCGCCTGCTCGACCATTGGGGCATCGCGCGGCTGGCCGAATATGAGCGGCACGAATCGATCGACGAGATGAAGCATGCCGACATGCTGTCGGAGCGCATCCTGTTCCTCGACGGCCTGCCCAATTTCCAGATGCTCGGCCGGCTGCGGATCGGTGAGACCGTCGAGGAAGTGCTGCGATCCGACCTGGCGCTGGAAGGTGAGGCGATCCCGCCGCTGCGCGACGCGATCGCGCATTGCGAGGAAGTGCGCGATTACGTCACGCGCGACCTGTTCCGCCGGATTCTCGACAATGAGGAGGAGCATGTCGACTTCCTCGAGCGGCAATTCGACATGATCGAACGGATGGGTATCCAGAATTACGTCCAGCTTCAGTCGAAGCCGGCGCAGGAGAGCTGAGCTCGCCGAGGCGCGATTTGTTGCCGGATTATGGCGCCCGCGATACGAAGAAGCCGCCGTCCCGATCGCTGACCGTCCAGCCATGCGTGGCCGCCAGTGCCGTAATCTCGCCGGGCGCTGCCGGGTCGTCGGCGAGGATCGTCACCGCGTCGGCGGTGCGCAGCGCGCGTGCCAGACGCAATACCGGCCATGGGCAGCGCATCCCGCGCGCGTCGACGACAATGTTCATTTATTGCCGAATGGATTGGCGGGCGCACGCACTGTGAGACGCACGGGAATCCCGCCGAAATTGAGGTCGCGGCGGATGCCGTTGACGAGATAGCGGCGATAGCTTTCGGGCAATTGATCGACCCGCGTGCCAAACAGGATGAAGGTCGGCGGACGGGTGCGCGCCTGGGTGAGATAGCGCAGCTTGATCCGACGGCCGCCCGGCGCGGGCGGCGGGTTGGCGGTGATGGCGCGTTCGAACCAGCGATTCAGTTCGCCGGTGCCGATGCGGCGCGACCAGGCCTCGCGTGTCTCGAAGGCAACCTCGAGCAACTGATCGATACCCCGCCCGGTAAAACCGGACACGGTGATCAGCGGCAATCCTTTGACCTGCGCCAGCCCCTCGTCGAGCGCGGCACGAATGCCCTGGAATAAGGACGGCGCATTCTCGGCGACATCCCATTTGCTGACCGCGATGATCAGCGCGCGGCCCTCGTCGATCACCTGGGATGCGATGCGCAGATCCTGCGCCTCTAGCCCGCGCGTCGCGTCGAGCAGCAGCACCACCACTTCGGCAAAGTCGATCGCGCGCTGCGTATCGGCGGCGGACAGCCGTTCGAGCTTGTCCTCGACCTTGGCCTTGCGGCGCAGGCCGGCAGTGTCGATCAGCCGTACCGGGCGGGTGCTGCCGTCCTTGGCGCGCCATTCCCATTCGATGGCAATCGAATCGCGCGTGATGCCGGCCTCCGGGCCGGTGATCATCCGCTCCTCGCCGAGCATCTTGTTGACGAGCGTCGACTTGCCGGCGTTGGGGCGGCCGACGATGGCGAGCTTGAGCGGGCCATTCTCCTCGTCCTCTTCTTCCTGATCGACCTCGTCCTCGTCGCGCTCGATATGGGGCCGCAACGCCTCGAACAGGTCGACCAGGCCCTCGCCATGCTCGGCCGAGAAGGGAATGGGATCGCCGAGGCCAAGCCGGAACGCCTCCAGCAAGCCGCTCTCGCCGGCTTTGCCCTCGGCCTTGTTGCCCATCAGGATGACCGGCGTGTCGCTGTTGCGCAGCCAGCGCGCAATCTCCTCGTCGAGCGGCACGACGCCGACCCGGGAATCGATCAGGAACAAGGCCGCGTCGGCCTCGTCGACGGCGGCCTGGGTCTGCATACGCATCCGCCCGGGCAGGCTCTGCGGATCCTCATCCTCGAAGCCGGCGGTGTCGATGATGCGGAAATCGAGGCCGAGCAGGCTCGCCTCCCCCTCGCGCCGATCGCGGGTTACGCCCGGCCGATCGTCGACCAGCGCCAGCTTCTTGCCGACGAGACGGTTGAACAGGGTGGATTTGCCGACATTAGGTCGGCCGATAATGGCAACGGTAGGAAGGGGCATGGCCGCCCTTCTAGGGTCCAGACCCGCTATTGACGAGTCTGGACCTGCCGCGCGGGGCAGATCATCCGTGCGGCATTGGTGCGCCGATCAACGCCAGCTGGAAATACGGCCCTTGGCATCGATCAGGTAGAGCATGTTGTTGGCGACAACCGGCGGCAGATAGAAGCTCTTGCCGGCCTTGACCTCGGTCCCGATCTTGCCGTCGGCCACGGCGACGTTGACGAGCTGACCGCGGTCGCTGACCACCAGCAGCCGGCCGCCCGCGAGGGTCGGTCCATACCAGCTGATCGGCTTGTCCTTTTTCTTGGGATCGCGGTAGCGCGGCAGCTGCGAGATCCAGCGGATCTTGCCGGTCGTGCGGGCAATGCAGATCAGCTTGGCCTCGTCGGTCATTACGAACAGCCACTCGCCCGCCAGCCACGGCGTGTTGATACCGCCAATGGTGAGTTCCCACTGCCGCTGGCCACTAACCAGATCCATCGA
The DNA here is from genome assembly GCF_003391115.1 of Sphingomonas crusticola. Classification (NCBI taxonomy): domain Bacteria; kingdom Pseudomonadati; phylum Pseudomonadota; class Alphaproteobacteria; order Sphingomonadales; family Sphingomonadaceae; genus Sphingomonas; species Sphingomonas crusticola. Next base: position 2,404,742 of record NZ_QTJP01000001.1, on the reverse strand, counting down.
GACCATGCGGCCGCCCTGTCCGATCGCGTACACCTTGCCTTGATCGACGACAGGAGAAGCATCGATATCCGAAATGACCGAGACCGAGGTTGAGATCGAGGTGCGCGAAAGCTGATCCTGCCAGACGATCCGCCCGTTTTCGAACCGTAGCGCCGAGAGCTCACCCGAAGAGAAGCCGGCGACGACCGTCCCCTGCGCGATCGCCGGCGTGCCGACGCCGAATACGCCCGACGTCTGGAGGGTCGCCGAGACCGTCCAGACGGTTTCGCCGGTGGCAGGATTGAGCGCGAGAATTTGATTGTCCTGGGTCAGGACGTAGATGTTGCCGCCGCCGATCGCAGGCGCGCCGCGCAACGGGCCGCCGGGACGGACCTTCCACAACAATTTGCCCGTCGCCGCATCGAGCGCGGCTGCGTCGCCGCGGCCCGTCGTCGCGAACACCTTGCCGCTGTCGACGCTGACGCCGCCACCGAACAGGACCACGCGATCACGCTTGGTGCTGTCGAGCGCGGTCTGCCACAGGCGCGCGCCGGTCGCCGCATCGAATGCGTGAACCACCGCGGCGGCATCGACGATGAACAATTTGCCGCCGGAAATGGCGGGCGGCGAGCCGATGCGCTGCGTGATGTCCCCGCCGATGATGGTGGCCGACCAGGCCTGGTTGAGCGCAGCGGGAAGCGAGGGATTGCCCATCGACTTGCTGGCATTGCCACCGGGCTGGGTCCACTCCGCATTGACGACGGGATCGGGCACCGTGACCGGCACGTCGGCCAGGCTGGGATCCACCACCACGTCGCTGCCGGTATTGAGCACCGACACGCGTTGCCCCAGCACGGCCGTCTTGGGTCCGCGGTCGACATGACGGTTGAACAGGCCGCACCCGCCGAGCGTGGCGGTCAGCGCCAGCGCGGCCGCGATACGGCCACGACGCGAGCTCATGATCATGATCATTCCTTGGGTGCGCCTTGCGGCGTGATGACACCGACCGTCTGGCCGAGCCCGGTCGCCATGCCGGCGGCGCGGCCACGGAGGCCGGTTGGGACATTGGTATCGCGCGCAATCGCCGCGAACAGCGGACCAGCGAGATCGCGGCGGCCCATCTTCAGATAGGCGATCGCGGTAAGCTCGCCCGCACTACCGAACCAGGCCGCATTGGGCACCGCCAGCGGCTTGAGGCGGGAAACAACCTCAGAAGGCGGGAGCGTATCGAACTGCAGCGTGGTGGCGCGAATCAGTGCCAGATCGCGCGTCGCCTGTGGAAGTTTCTCATCCCTGGCGATCGCCTGATAATTGGCGGCAGCCGCGACCGGGTCAGTCTTGGCGGTGATCCCGGCCTGCGTCAGGCGCGCCATGGCGCGGTAGCCGTCGTGCGGCGAGGACGCGAGTTCACCAATGCGCTTATCGGTGGGTTGCGCACGGCCGATATCGACGTCGCCGATCAGCTGGGAAAGCTTCTCACCCTCCATGCCCGCCTGCTCGGCGCGATGATTGCGCCACCACAGGAACCCGCCCAGCGCGATCAACAGCACGAGCACGAGCACGCCGATCACGCTGCCCCACTTTTTGGCGAGGCCCGTCATCTGATCGCGGCGGAGGTTTTCGTCGACTTCGCGTAGGAACGCTTCGTTGTCGGTGGGCGTCAGCGCCAAACAGTCTCTCCTGGATTCCGCGCGCATGCGGACATGCGCGCCTCTCTAGCGCCGACTCTGCCTGAACGGAAGCTGTGCGAGTGGAGGAAGAATCGTGGATGGGTGAACGCTGTTGCCGGAACCTTATCGGCCATGCAGGACTGGACAGGAGACAGCGGCCCAACCGGACTGGTAGATGATCATCATGTCTTCGGAGAACAGGCTCATGCGCGGGCGAAATCTTCCAGTCGAACGGCAAGCTGTCCGATGGAGCGCAGCCGCGTGACCGGCGTGCGGCGCAGCGCCGGTCTCGAGCGCGGCTTTCTCATGCTGCTCGTCATACTCGTCACGCTCGCTTTCCTGTGGCTGGTCGCGCCGTTTGCCGGGGCTATCCTATGGGGCGTGATCGCCGCCGTGCTGTTCGCGCCGTTGAATGCACGCTTCCTGCGCGCGAGGCCGGGCCGCCCGACGCTGACCGCTTTGCTCACCTTGCTCGTCATTACCGCCGTGGTGATCGTACCGGCCATGCTGCTCGGAGCCGCGCTGCTGAACGAGGCATCCGGCGCCTATTCCCGTATTCGCGCGGGCGAGATCGATCTTGGCCGTCTGTTCGTTCAGCTCGAGGCGCATCTGCCAGGATGGGCGCAGCGCTGGCTTGAAAGCGTCGGCCTCAGCGATCTGGAAGGCGTGCGCAGCAGGATCTCGCGGAGCCTTTCGAGCAGCTTCCAGACGGTTGCCGGCCAACTCCTCAGTATCGGCCAAAGCGCATTCGGCTTCTTTCTCGCGCTCGGCGTGATGCTGTATCTTACCTTCTTCCTGCTACGCGATGGTGAGGCGATCGCGGCGAAGGTCGAACGCGCGCTTCCGCTTCCCGCCGATCAGCGCGACGCTCTGGTAAGCAAGTTCGTCGCGGTGATCCGCGCGACGATCAAGGGCAGCCTGATCGTGGCGCTGCTCCAGGGCTTGATCGGCGGGCTCACCTTCTGGGTGCTCGGCATCCCCAGCCCTTTATTGTGGGGCGTGGCGATGGGGATCTTCTCCTTGTTCCCGGCGGTCGGCACCGGCCTGGTTTGGGTTCCGGTCGCGCTCTACCTGCTTGCAACCGGTTCGGTGTGGCAAGGTATCGTGCTCGCTTTGTGCGGCTTCTTCATCATCAGCAGCGTCGACAATGTCGTGCGCCCGATCCTGGTCGGCCGCGATGCGCGCATGCCGGATTATGTCGTGCTGATCTCCACCCTCGGCGGCTTCGAGATGATGGGCTTCAACGGTTTCGTCGTCGGGCCCGTCATCGCCGCTTTGTTCATGGCGGTATGGGATATTTTCAGCAGAGCGCGGGATCAGCCCGTCACCGCCCAATCCAAATCATCGTAGCCACCGACGGACGGCGAACGCACGCGAAGAACGCGACGCCGCCAGCACGGGCTGCAGACGGGGTGGGCCAGCCGCCTCCGTCAGCGACCCGCCTGGCATCAGTCGTCCCGCGTGGACAGGCCCGCGAGAAGCGAAGCATAGGCGGCGAGCCTATGGGATACGAAGTCCGTGAAGAGCCGCACGCGCTTCGTCTTCCGTGTCTCGCCTTGGGTGAGAAGCCAGAGCGTTCCATACATGTGCAACTCGGTGCCCGGCACCCGCACCAGCAGGGGGTCGGGATCTCCGACGAAGCATGGCAGGGTCGTGATCCCGAGACCTTGTCGTACGGCCGCGATCTCCGCCCCGGCATCCGTGACCCTGAACGGAACGCCGGTAGTGCGGACCTCCCCCCCGCTGGCCCAATCCGGAATGCCGTGCATGCTTATGACGATCCAGCGGATCGGATCGGGCGTGCCCGCGCGCGATGCGGCCAGGCGATCGCGGGATATGTAGACGCCGCCGAACAGCTCCGGGCCCTTCAGGCCGTGAAGATTGAGCGGCAGGGTCTGGCGGTCGTAAACGACCCTGATCGCCACGTCGGCCTCGCGGTTCGTCAGGTTTGCCAGCTCGCCGGACGACAGGATTTCCATTTCGATGTCCGGATGCAGACGCGCGAAATCGGCGAAGTCCGGCATGAGCAGGTGGGTGGCAAGGATGGGTGTCAACGTCACCCGCAAAAGCCCGCGCACGCTTTGGTCGCGCCCGAGGACACGCGTCTCCAGCTGATGCGAGGACGCTTCCATCTGGGCTGCAAGCTCGAGGACCTCCTCCCCCGCAGCCGTCAAGCGGTAACCCGAAGGCAGCTTTTCGAACATCTGCGCCCCAAGACGTTCCTCCAACTGGGTGATGCGCCGCAACACGGTTGAATGGTTCACCCCAAGGCGCGCGGCGGCAGCCCGCACCGAGCCTCCGCGAGCGGCGGCAAGAAAATAGCGGACGTCATCCCAGTCTATCATGGTGCGTTCTCGCGCCGCGCGATGCGGATTCGATTCCTCCCCTTTCTAGCACGCTGAAGCGTGACGGGCGCGGACGATCACCTTGCCGGATCGATTTTGCACCACCGATGTGCGCGATTTCGCACTGATGGGCCGGCAGTGGCGGACCCATGTTGAGGTCCGGGCGGCTCCGCCAGCCGAAACCTGAGACCGCGAACGAAGGATGCACGACATGACGAGATTGAATGAAAAGACCGCCGTCATTACCGGCGGCGCCACCGGGATCGGCCTCGCCGCTGCAAGGCGCTTCATCGAAGAGGGTGCCGTCGTCTTCATCTACGGCCGTCGGCAGGACGCACTCGATGCCGCCGTTGCCGAGCTCGGGCCCAATGCCCGCGGGGTGAAGGGCTCGGTCTCGGACGAGGCCGACCTCGACCGGTTTTACGCGGCGGTGAAGGCCGAGCGCGGAACGCTCGACGTCGTCTTCGCGAATGCGGGGGCGGGAAGCCCGCTTGCGCTCGGCCAGATCACCGCCGAGCATATCGACGATACCTTCGCCACTAATGTGAAGGGCACGATCTTCACGGTCCAGAAGGCGTTGCCGCTAATGGGCGCGGGCGGGTCGATCATCCTGACCGGATCGAGCGCCGGCACGACCGGCGCCCCCGGATTCACCGCCTACAGCGCCAGCAAGGCCGCCGTGCGCAACCTCGCGCGGACTTGGGCGGAGGACCTGAAGGGCACCGGTATCCGGGTCAACGTGCTGTCGCCGGGGCCGACGGCGACCGAACTCGCCAAGGCAGCGCTCGGCGAGGAGGGTCAGAAAGCCTACGGCTCGATGACCGCGCTCCAGCGCATGGGCGATCCCGCGGAGGTCGGGGCGGCGGCTGCCTTTCTCGCTTCGGATGACAGCAGCTTCATGACCGCCAGCGAACTCGCCGTCGACGGCGGGCTGGCGCAACTCTGACCCCGGTGCGGCCCATGCCGCGTCCCCACTCAACGAAGGATAAGACTATGAAAAAGCTACAAGGTAAGATCGCCGTCATCACGGGCGGGAGCAGCGGAATCGGGTTGGCTACCGCCAAGCGCTTCGTGGAAGAAGGCGCGCTGGTTGTGATCACCGGACGACGCGAGAAAGAGCTGGAGGAGGCCGCAGCCTCGATCGGCGGGGACGTCACGACGGTCGTGGGCGACGTGTCGCGCTTGGACGACCTGGATCGGCTTTACGCCGCCGTGAAAGAGAAACATGGCCACATCGACATTCTCTTTGCGAACGCCGGCGCGGGTACGATCGCCCCGCTCGCGACAGCGACCGAGGCCCATTTCGACCAGACGTTCGACGTGAACGTGAAGGGACTGTTCTTCACCGTGCAGAAGGCGCTTCCGCTTTTCAGGGACGGCGGCTCGATCATCCTCACCTCGTCGGTTTCCAACGTGTTGGGGCTGCCGGGCTTCAGCACCTACGCGGCGAGCAAGGCGGCGGTGCGCAATTTCGCGCGCGCCTGGACGCTGGAGCTGAAGGACCGCAAAATCCGCGTCAATTCCATGAGCCCCGGACCAATCGATACTCCGGCACTGGCGACGACGACAGGTCTGACGCCTGAACAGGCCGAGCAAGCCGTCGCCCAGTTCACCACACAGATCCCGATGGGTCGCAGGGGCGAGCCCCAGGAGATTGCGGATGCCGTCACATTCCTCGCGGCCGATGAAAGTTCTTACATCACCGGCGTGGATCTCGCCGTCGACGGCGGCATGGCGCAGGTCTGAGCCCGGCATCCCGCAAATCGGAGAAATGATATGAGCTACGCAATCATCGGCTTCGGCGAGATCGGCCAGACTCTCGCCAAGGCGTTTGCCCGCAAGGGCATCGAAGTGTCCGTTGCCACCACGCGCGATCCGGAAAGCTTCGCGGCGGTCGCGGCCGCGATCGGCCCGGGGATCATCCCCAAAACACTGGCGGAAGCCGTCAAGGCGGACATCATCTTTATGGCCGTGCGCTTCCAGTCGCACCCGGACGTCGCCAAGGCACTGCCGAACTGGCAGGGCAAGATCATCGTCGATGTCACCAACGCCTATGGCGTTCCCGATGAGGAACTGGGCGGACAGCCTTCCGCCCGGGTCGTCGCCCAGGCCTTCACCGGCGCAAGGCTAGTCAAGGGCTTCAACCATCTGGTCGCTTCCGTCCTGGTTCAGGATCCGGCAGTCCATGGTGGCCGCAGAGTCCTATTCCTGGCGAGCGACGATGACGCTGCCGCGGATGAGATTGGGGCGCTTGCGGAACAGCTCGGGTTTGCGCCGATCAAACTTGGCGGACTTTCGGAAGGCGGACTGCTTGTCCAGGCGCACGGCAACATCTGGGGTCGGTTGATCTTCAAGGACCTCGTCAAGTTCGACTGACGAACGCGGCTTTCCCACCGGCACAGTGACCGGATCGAACCGACAAGATCCGAGGGAAATGGAGAAAATGCCATGAGCATTGAGAAGAACATCCAGAGCGTGAAAGACTTCTTCGCCGCGGCCTTCGGCGGGGACAGCGCGACCATGCTCGCGCTTGCCGCCGAAGATATCGAGTGGATCGTTCCGGGCGAGGACTGGCCGCTGGCCGGAACGCACCGGGGACATGCCGGGCTGACCGAACTATTGAAGACGGAGTCCGAAACCATGGAGCTGTCGCTCTCGGAGCCCCGGGAGTATATCGCGCTGGGCGACAGGGTTCTGGTCGTCGGCTATGCCGAAGGAAAGGTCAAAGCCACGAACAAGCCGTTCACGGATGACTGGATCTTCGCCATCACGGTCCGCGACGGCAAGCTGACGAACATCCGCGAATATGTCGACACGCAGGCATTGGCGCGGGCCGCGGCCGTGTCGGACCCTGAGAATGCAGCAGATGTGCCGGGGGACGGCAGCGATCTGCGCGCTTCATGATGGCCAGCGCCGCCCAGGCGCTGCATAGATTGTCGTAACGGAGGTCCCAATGTACGACCAAGCCAAGCAATCCGAGTTGATCCGGTTCGCACGTGTCGCTGTGGGCACCACCGTCATCGACGTTTGGCCGGGCGACGGCGACTGGACCCGTATCTTCTCTGACGTCGTCGGCCCCGAAGGGCGGGTTTTCGGTTTTGTGCCGACCGAAATCGTCCAGATCAAGAAAGACGCAGTCGATCAGATGCGGGCGGTTGCGGGCGAGCCGGGCCGGGAGAATGTCGAGGCGGTCTCGGCGGACCTCGTCGCGATGCCGGAGGTCACGGAACCTGCGGATGTCCTTTGGTTGCACCTGTTCTACCACGATTTCCACACCGCGCTGATCCAGGCTAAAGGGGCGACCGCTGGCGAGTTCAATCGTGCAGTCTATGAGCGGCTTAAGCCCGGCGGAGCCTACGTCATCATCGACCACGCCGCCGCCGCCGGGTCGGGCACGAGCGACACCCAGGCGCTGCATCGGATCGACCCTGCGTCGGTTCGCGCGGAGGTCGAGGCGGCCGGCTTCGTGCTGGACGCGGAAAGCAGCATCGTCGCGAACAAGGACGATCCCCACGCGATCAAGGTGTTCGATCCCTCGATCAAGGATAAGACCGATCGCTTCGCTTATCGGTTCGTGAAGGCCTGACGGATTCCAGGGATCCGCGAACCGCCGATACTTAGCGCGGTTAGTGGAAAAGAACGGCGTACCGCTCGGGTTTGAACCCGATCTCGAGCTCGCCGCCGACCTCCAGGATCGGACGCTTGATCATCGATGGATTCCCCATCATGAGCGCGATCGCCTTGGCTTGGTCCAGGTCTTGCCTGGCGTGATCCGGCAATTTGCGGAACGTCGGTCCGGCCCGGTTGATCACCTTTTCCCAACCGGCAATGTCACTCCAGCGGACAAGCTGATCTTCCGCCACGCCGGCCTTCTTATAATCGTGGAAATCATAGGCGATGCCGTTGGCGTCCAGCCAGGCGAACGCCTTCTTCATCGTATCGCAATTCTCGATGCCGTGGATCGTGGCGGTCATTCCCACTCGATGGTCCCCGGCGGCTTGGAGGTATAATCGTACACGACGCGGTTGATGCCCTGCACCTCGTTGACGATGCGGGTGGCGACGCGGGACAGGAAGGCCGAATCGAACGGGTAGATGTCGGCGGTCATGCCGTCGGTCGAGGTGACGGCGCGCAACGCGCAGACATTGTCGTAGGTACGGTGGTCGCCCATTACGCCGACCGTGCGCACCGGCAGCAGGACGGCGAAGGCCTGCCAGATCGCGTCGTAGAGGCCGGCGCGGCGGATCTCATCCAAATAGATGGCGTCGGCCTTGCGCAGGATGTCGCAGCGCTCCTTGGTAACCTCACCCGGGATGCGGATAGCGAGCCCCGGGCCGGGGAACGGATGACGTCCGACGAACGCCGCCGGCAGGCCGAGTTCCTGCCCGAGCACCCGCACCTCGTCCTTGAACAATTCCCGCAGCGGCTCGACCAGCTGCATCTTCATGCGCTCAGGCAGGCCGCCGACATTGTGGTGACTCTTGATCGTCACCGACGGGCCGCCGGTGAAGCTGACGCTCTCGATTACGTCGGGATAGAGCGTCCCTTGCGCCAGGAAATCGGCCCCGCCGATCTTGGTCGCCTCGGCATCAAACACATCGATGAAGGTCTTGCCGATGAATTTGCGCTTGGCTTCCGGATCGGTGAGCCCGGCCAGGCCGCCAAGCATCGTGTCGCTGCAGTCGACGTGGACCAATGGAATGCCATAATGTTCGCGGAACAGGCTGACCACTTGCTCAGCTTCGCCCAGCCGCATCAGCCCATGATCGACGAATACGCAGGTGAGCTGATCGCCGATTGCCTCATGGATCAAGACTGCGGCGACCGCGCTGTCGACGCCGCCCGACAAACCGCAGATGACCTTGCCACCGCCGACCTGGGCGCGGATGTCGGCGATCTTGGCGGCGCGGAATTCCGCCATCGTCCAGTCGCCAGCCAATCCACAGACGTGGCGCGCGAAATTGGCAATGAGCTTGCCGCCGTCGGGTGTGTGCACCACCTCCGGGTGGAACATCATGGAATAGAAGCGCCGCGCCTCGTCGGTGGCGATCGCGTACGGGGCGCCCGCGGACTGGGCGACCACCTTGAAGCCATCCGGAAGCGCCTCGACCCGGTCACCATGACTCATCCACACCTGGTGGCTTTCGCCCACCTTCCACAGCCCGTCGAACAGCGCCGATTCGGCAACGATGTCGATGAAGGCCCGTCCGAATTCGCGGCTGTCCGACGGGGCGACCCGCCCACCCAATTGGTGCGCCATCGTCTGCTGGCCGTAGCAGATCGCAAGGATCGGCAGGCCACGATCGAACAGATGCTGCGGCGCGCGCGGGCTATCATCCCACATTACCGATGACGGGCCGCCCGAGAAGATGATGCCTTTGGGTTGCAGCCGCTCGAACGCGGCATCTGCCTGATTGAAGGGGGCGATTTCGCTGTAGACGCCGGCCTCGCGCACGCGGCGGGCAATCAGCTGGGTGACCTGGCTGCCGAAGTCGACGATCAGGATGCAATCGGTGGGGGCGGCGCTCATGGGCGGCGGATAAGGAGGGGCGGAAAACTTGTCCAGCCAAGACGCTCCCGCGCGTCAATACCCAAAGGAAAAGGCCCCGGTCGAAACCGGGGCCTCTGTCTAATTCACACTGACCGATAGGGTCAGGCGGCTTCGGCTTCCTCTTCGAGCACGGGGCCCGAATCCTGGCCCTTGGCCGAGACGTCGCGATCGACGAACTCGATCACCGCCATCGAGGCCGCGTCGGAAGCGCGGATACCGGCGCGAATGACGCGGATATAGCCGCCGTTGCGCTCGGCATAACGCGGGCCAATCACGTCGAACAGCTTCACCAGCTGGGTGTCGTCGAGCAAGCGCGAATGCGCCAGACGGCGGTTCGAAAGACCGCCCTTCTTGGCGAGCGTGACCAGCTTCTCGACATAGGGGCGAAGCTCCTTCGCCTTGGCGAGCGTGGTCGTGATCTGCTCGTGCTTGATCAGCGCGGCCGCCTGGTTGCGGAACAAGGCGGTACGGTGCGAGGAGGTACGCTGCAGCTTACGGCCGCCGACACGATGACGCATGATATTCTTCCTTCAGTTCGTCAGGGGGCCGTACGAGGTACCCCCAGCCCGGCAGTGAATTGGGCCACCGCCCTTAGCCCTCTTGATGGGTGCGGTGCTGAAGCACCCCGCCGCATCAGAATTCCTGTTCGAGCTTCTTGGCCATTTCCTCGATATTCTCAGGCGGCCAGCCGGGAATTTCCATGCCCAGGCGCAGCCCCATCGAAGCGAGGACTTCCTTGATCTCGTTGAGCGACTTGCGGCCGAAATTCGGCGTGCGCAGCATCTCGGCCTCGGTCTTCTGAACGAGGTCGCCGATGTAGATGATGTTGTCGTTCTTGAGGCAATTGGCCGAACGCACCGACAATTCGAGCTCGTCGACCTTCTTGAGAAGGAAACGGTTGAGCTGGTTCGAATTGGCTTCCGGCTCGGTCACGCCACCGCCCATCGGCGCCATGGCCGACGACTGCGACGGGGCGGACACGCTCATGCCCTCGTCGAAGTGGACGAACAGCTGGAGCTGGTCCTGCAGGATGCGGGCGGAATAAGCGATCGCATCGTCCGGAGTAACGGTGCCGTCGGTTTCGATCGTCAGCGTGAGCTTGTCGTAATCGAGCTCCTGGCCGACGCGGGTATTCTCGACCTTGTACGCGACCTGGCGGACGGGCGAATAAAGCGCATCGACCGGGATGACGCCGATCGGCGCATCGGCCGGACGGTTGGCGGAAGCCGGGACATAGCCCTTACCCGATTGTGCGGTCAGCTCCATGTTGAGCGTCGCGCCTTCGTCGAGGTGGCAGATCACCAGTTCAGGATTGAGAACTTCGATGTCGCCGCTGGTGACTATGTCGCCCGCGGTCACTTCGGCCGGGCCGGTTGCCGACAGCTGAAGGCGCTTGGAGCCCTCGCCCTGCATGCGCAGCGCGATCTGCTTCACGTTCAAGACGATGTCCGTGACATCCTCCCGCACGCCGGCAAGCGAGGAGAATTCGTGCAGCACATTCTCGATCTTGATCGAGGTCACGGCGGCACCCTGCAACGAAGACAGGAGAACGCGCCGCAGCGCGTTGCCGAGCGTGAGACCGAAGCCCCGCTCCAGCGGCTCGGCGACGAAGGTCGCCTTGCGCTTGGTGTCGCCGCCGACCTTCTTGTCGAGCGCGACGGGCTTCTTCAGTTCCTGCCAGTTCTTGGCATTGATCGCCATCATGGTCCCCTCGGGGCTGGGGCCGCGGCGCGTCCGCTGCGGCCGAAATCGAAAATACAACGGGGCTGGACGGAGCCCCGGGAAAACAGATGTTAGACGCGGCGCCGCTTGGACGGACGGACGCCGTTGTGCGGGATCGACGTCACGTCGCGGATCGACGTGATGTGGAAGCCCACGGCCTGAAGCGCACGCAGCGCGCTCTCGCGACCCGAACCGGGACCCTTGACCTCGACCTCGAGCGTGCGGACGCCGTGCTCGGCGGCCTTCTTGCCCGCGTCTTCGGCAGCAACCTGGGCAGCATAAGGCGTCGACTTACGCGACCCCTTGAAGCCCATCATGCCTGCCGACGACCACGAAATCGCATTGCCCTGCGCGTCGGTGATCGTGATCATGGTGTTGTTGAAGCTGGCGTTCACATGCGCGACGCCAGAGGTGATGTTCTTGCGCTCGCGCCGCTTAACGCGCTGAGGTTCGCGTGCCATTATTCCTGTATCCCTATACTGCAAGGACCGGGAGCCGGGTGAACCGGCTCGACCGGCCGATTACTTCTTCTTGCCGGCGATCGGCTTGGCCTTGCCCTTGCGAGTGCGCGCATTGGTATGCGTGCGCTGGCCGTGAACCGGCAGGCCCTTGCGATGGCGCAGGCCGCGATAGCAGGCCAGATCCATCAGCCGCTTGATGTTCATCGCCACCTGGCGGCGAAGGTCGCCCTCCACCTGGTAGCTGGCATCGATCGTCTCGCGGATCTGAAGGACCTCCTGGTCCGAAAGATCCTGAACGCGGCGCGCCGGCTCGATGCCGAGCTTGGCGGTGATTTCCTTGGCTTTGGTCGGGCCGATGCCGTGGATATAGGTGAGCGCGATCTCGACGCGCTTGTTGGTCGGGATATTAACACCCGCGATACGTGCCATGGTTCTTGCTTCTCCTGCTCCACAGGGCGGGTGGCCGCCGCCCCATCTCGACGCGTTAAGCCCTCGAACAGCGAAAACACGGCACGCGCCACAGCGCTGCCGGAAACCGGGTTCGTAGGATGAAAGCTAGGTAAGCGGAGTCGCGAGGCGAGTCAAGCACCGCCCCGGCATCGCGCGCAAAGCCGACGTCAGCCGGAGAGCGCCGGATCGGCCGTCAATATCTGCTCGATCGCGGCGCCGACCGTCGCGATATCCGCCATGCCGTCGACGCGGCTGACGATCCCCTTCGCCTCATAATAAGGGAGGATCGGGGCAGTGTCCGCGCGATAGACCGCAAGCCGTGCGCGGACCGTTTCTGCCGTGTCGTCGGGCCGGCGTTTGAACTCCGTCGACGCACAGATGTCGCACACGCCTGCCACCTTCGGCAGCTTGAACTTGTCGTGATAGCCTTCGTTGCAGCGCGCGCAGGTGAAGCGGCCGGCGATGCGTTCGACCAGGGCCTCCTCGTCCACGGTGAGCTCGATGACATGATCGAGCTTCAATCCCCGCTCCGCCAGCAAGGCGTCGAGCGAAGCAGCCTGGGCCTGTGTGCGCGGATAGCCGTCGAAGATGAAGCCCGGCGCGTGGGCATGCTTGTCGAGCTGCTCGGAGATAAGCGACGTGACGATCTCGTCCGGCACGAGCTGGCCGGCCTTCATGATCGCCTCCGCCTTGCGGCCGACGTCGGTCCCATCCTTCACGGCCTGGCGCAGCATGTCGCCTGTCGACAGCTGGACGAGGCCGAAGCGCGATACCAGATGCTGCGCCTGCGTTCCCTTCCCCGCCCCCGGGGGTCCCAGCAGGATCAGCAACTTCATCGGCGCACGCCCCCCTTGAGGCGAGCCTTCTTGATGAGGTCGCCATATTGATGCGCGAGCAGGTGGCTCTGGATCTGGGTCACCGTGTCGATCGTCACGTTGACCACGATCAGCAGGCTGGTGCCGCCAAAGCCGACCAGGTGCCGCGGCATGAACATTTCCGGCAACACGCAGATCGCGGTCAGATAGATCGCGCCGATCACGGTGATCCGGGTCAGCACATAATCGAGATAGGTCTCGGTATTCTTGCCGGGACGGATGCCGGGAATGAAGCCGCCGTAGCGCTTCAGATTGTCGGCCGTCTCTTCCGGATTGAACACCACCGCGGTGTAGAAGAACGAGAAGAAGATGATCCCGGCCGCGTACAGCACGAAGTACATCGGCGTGTCCTGGCCGATCCACTGGTTCATCGAGATCACGAAATCGCCCCAGCGGCTTTCGCCATTGAGGTGCTTGCCGGCAAACTGCGTGATCGTCAGCGGCAACGCCAGCAGCGACGATGCGAAGATCGGCGGGATGACGTTGGCGGTGTTGATCTTGAGCGGCAGATGGCTCTTGTCGGCCTGCATCATGCCGCGCTGGGTCTGACGCTTGGGATATTGGATCAGCACGCGGCGCTGCGCGCGCTCCATGAAACAGATGATCAGGATCAGGCCGATCACGAGCGCGAAGCCGCCGAGCACCATGAAGGGCGAGCTCGCACCGGTGCGGGCGGCTTCGAAGGCGCTTGCGACGGTGGTCGGCAGGCTGGCGACGATACCGGCCATGATGATCAGGCTGACGCCGTTGCCGATGCCGCGGGTGGTGATCTGCTCGCCGAGCCACATCAGGAACATCGTGCCACCGACGAGCGTGATGACTGTCGTCAAGCGGAACAGCATCGGATCAACCACGACGGCGACCTGGCCGGCGCTGCTGCCCCACGCTTCGAGCCCGACCGCGATGAAATAGCCCTGGATCGCGGTCAGCAGCACCGTGCCGTAACGCGTATATTGGTTGAGCTTCTTACGCCCGCTCTCGCCTTCCTTCTTGATGGCGGCAAGGCTGGGGCTGAGCGAGGTCGCAAGCTGCACCACGATCGAGGCGGTGATGTAGGGCATCACGCCCAGCGCCACGATCGACATGCGCGTCAGCGCGCCGCCGGTGAAGGTGTTGAAGAAGTCCATCACCCCGCCCTTCGTCGTATTGAAGAGCGATTCGAGCACGCGCGGATCGATACCCGGCAGCGGCACGTAGGACAGCAGACGGAACACGATCAGCGCGCCGAGGGTGAACCACAAGCGGCGCTTGAGGTCGGTCGCCTTGGAGAATTGCGACAGGCTGGCGTTGGAGGCCAGTTGCTCGGCTGCGGATGCCATCAGACTTTATCTAACCCCGGAAAACAAAAGAGCGGCGGGGCAGTGTCCCCGCCTCCGCCGCTCCATATAGTGGCTGATCCGTGCTTGTCTAAGCCGGTGTCGATTATGCGCGCGCAGCCTTGTTGGCGGCGAGCGTCTTGCCCTTCTTGGCCTTGGCCTTGTCGGCGGCCGGAACCACTTCGATCACCGAAACCGAACCGCCCGCCTTTTCGATCGCCTCGCGCGCCGATTTGGAGATGCCGGCAACGTTGAAGCTGAGCTTGGACGAGAATTCGCCCTTGGCGAGGATCCGCACGCCATGCTTGCCGCCACGGGCGACGCCGGCCGCCTTGAGCGCGGCATGGTCGATCGTGCCGTTGGCGTCGAGCTTGCCGGCCTGGACCAGCTTTTCGATCTGACCGAGGTTCACCTCGGCATAATCCTTGGCGAAGATATTGTTGAAGCCGCGCTTCGGGATACGCATGTGGAGCGGCATCTGGCCGCCCTCGAAGCCGTTGATCGAGACGCCGGTGCGGCTCTTCTGGCCCTTCTGGCCACGACCCGCGGTCTTGCCCTTGCCCGAGCCGATGCCGCGTCCAACGCGCATCCGGCTCTTGCGGGCGCCGTCATTGTCCTTGATTTCGTTGAGCTTCATCGTCTGCACTCGCTTTCGCTTTTGTCGCGCTGGATGAGGCGGAGGGGTTTAGCCCTCCACCTTCACCATATGTTGTACCTTGCGGATCATTCCGCGCACTTCAGGCGTGTCCTGGAGTTCGCTGGTCTTGTGCATCTTGTTGAGGCCAAGACCGATCAGGGTCGCGCGCTGGCTGGCGACGCGACGGATCGGCGATCCGGTCTGGGTAATCTTGATGGTTGCCATCTGTCTTACTCCACCACGGCCGCAGCGTCGGCTTCGGCGGCCTCGATCGAGGCCCCGCCGCGACGCAGCAGGTCGGCAATCTTCTTGCCCCGGCGCTGCGCGACCGAGCGTGGGCTCGTCTGCTCGCCGAGCGCCTCGAAGGTCGCACGGATCATGTTGTAGGGGTTGCTGGTACCGACCGACTTGGTCACCACGTCATGCACGCCGAGGCTCTCGAACACGGCGCGCATCGGGCCGCCGGCGATGATGCCGGTGCCGGCAGGTGCCGTGCGGACGTAGACGCGACCTGCGCCGAAATGGCCCATGCCGTCATGATGCAGGGTGCGGCCGTCCTTGAGCGGAACGCGGATCATGGCCTTCTTCGCCGCCGCAGTCGCCTTGGAGATGGCTTCCGGCACTTCGCGTGCCTTGCCGTGGCCGAAGCCGACCCGGCCCGACCCGTCACCCACGACGACGAGTGCCGCAAAGCCGAAGCGCTTGCCGCCCTTCACGGTCTTGGAAACGCGGTTGATGTGAACCAGCTTCTCGACCAGTTCCTCGCCGCCTTCCTCGCGATTATTGTCGCGACGACCACGATCGTTGCGGCGGTTACCGCCGCCCCGATTGTCATTGCCGCCACGGCCACGGCCGCCGCGCGGGCCACGCGCTTCGCGCGGTGCGCCTTCGGTGGCGGGGGCTTCGGCCGCAGGGGCCTCGTTCTGAACTTCGTCAGCCATTTAGAACTCCAATCCGCCTTCGCGGGCGGCATCGGCGAGCGCCTTGACGCGGCCGTGGAACAGGAAGCCGCCGCGATCGAACACGACGGTTGTCACGCCGGCCGCCTTGGCACGCTCGGCGACACGCTTGCCCACCGACTGGGCGGCATCGACGTTGGCGCCGGACGCGCTACGCACGTCCTTTTCCAGCGTCGAGGCAGCTGCGACGGTCGTTCCCGCCGCATCGTCGATGATCTGCGCATAGATATGTTTGCCGGAGCGATGCACCGACAGACGCGGGCGAAGACCGCCACGTGCCTTGAGCGCGGTGCGCACGCGGCGACGGCGGCGCTCGAACAGTGAGAGACCCTTGGCCATTACTTCTTCTTCCCTTCCTTGCGGAAGATGAACTCGCCGGCATATTTGATGCCCTTGCCCTTATAGGGCTCGGGCTTGCGCCAGCGACGGATCTCCGCGGCCACTTGGCCGACCTGCTGCTTGTCGATACCGGAAATGTTGACCGTAGTCTGATCCGGCGTCGCGATCGTGATCCCTTCCGGAATCGCGAAATCGACATCGTGGCTGTAGCCGAGCTGCAGCTTCAGATTCTTGCCCTGAACGTTGGCGCGATAGCCGACGCCGGTGATCTGGAGCTGCTTGGTATAGCCCTCCGTCACGCCGGTGATCAGGTTCGCGACCATCGTGCGCTGCATGCCCCAGAAGGAGCGCGCCCGCTTCGTGTCGTTCGCAGGGGTGACGGTCACGCCACCGTCGCCGATGTCGTAATTGACGTCGTCGACCAGATCGAGGGTGAGCGTGCCCTTGGCACCCTTCACCGACAGGACCTTGCCTTCGATGTTTGCGGTCACGCCTGCGGGGACGGGAACCGGCTTCTTACCGATGCGGCTCATCAGAACACCTCCGCGAGCACTTCGCCGCCGACATTCTGGTCGCGCGCTTCCGCGTCGGACAGAACGCCACGCGGCGTTGAAACGATGGTCATGCCAAGGCCGTTGCGGACACGCGGCAGCTCCTTCGAGCCCGAATAGACGCGGCGGCCCGGCTTCGAAATACGCGCAACATGCTGGATCGCAGGCTGCCCCTCGAAATATTTGAGCTCGATGCGCAGGCCGGGATGGTCGCCGAGCTGCTCTTCCGAGTAGCCACGGATATAACCTTCGCGCTGCAGAACATCGAGCACGCGAGCGCGCAGCTTGGAAGCCGGCGACGTGACGCTGTCCTTGCGGGCGCGCTGGCCGTTGCGGATGCGGGTGAGCAGATCGCCCAGTGGATCAGTGATCGACATATTCTAGCCCTTACCAGCTCGACTTGACGACGCCGGGGATCATCCCCCGCGTTGCCAGATGGCGCAGCATGACGCGCGCCAGGCCGAACTTGCGATAGACAGCGCGCGGACGCCCGGTGATCGCGCAGCGGTTACGCACGCGCGTCGGATTCCCGTTGGCAGGAATCTCGGCCATCTTCAGGCGCGCTTCCCAGCGCTCCTGAAAGTCCTTGGACTCGTCGTCCGCAATCGCGCGCAGACGGGCATATTTGCCCGCATACTTCTTAACGAGCTTCTTGCGACGCTCATTCTTGTTGATCGAACTCAGTTTCGCCATCGACTTAAGTCCTTAAACCTCGCCCGGCCTTGCCGGACGACGGGAGCAGATTACGCAGCCTTCTTCTCTTCAACGACAGGCTGCGGGAACGGGAAACCGAACAGGCGGAGAAGCTCGCGCGCCTCCTCGTCGGTCTTTGCGGAAGTCGCCACGATCACGTCCATTCCGCGAACCTGATCGACCTCGTCATAGCTGATCTCCGGGAAGATCAGCTGTTCCTTGAGGCCGGTCGCATAATTGCCGCGGCCATCGAACGCCTTGTCGTTGAGGCCACGAAAATCGCGGACGCGCGGCAGCGCGATCGTCACGAAGCGGTCGAGAAACTCGTACATCCGCTCGCGACGCAGCGTCACCTTGCAGCCAATCGGCATGCCTTCACGCAGCTTGAACTGCGCAATCGACTTCTTGGCCTTGGTCACGACGGCGCGCTGGCCGGCGATCTTGGTCATCTCGGCCGCGGCCTTCTCGACCTTCTTCTTGTCCTGGGTGGCTTCACCCACGCCCATGTTCAGCACGATCTTCTCGAGCTGGGGCACTTCCATGACATTCTTGTAGCCGAACTTCTCGGTCATCGCCTTGACGATGCTGTCTTCGTACAGCTTCTTCAGGCGGGGCTTGTTGGCTGCATCAGCCATCGATTTTCTCCCCGGTCTTGACCGCAATGCGGACTTTCTTGCCGTCCTGGGTTTCGAAACGCACCCGCGTCGGCTTGCCGTCCTTGGTCGCGATCGCAACCTTGGAAATGTGCATCGGCGCTTCGCGGCGCTCGAGCCCGCCCTGCGGGTTCGCCTGGGTCGGCTTGCGGTGGCGGGTCGCGATATTCACGCCCGACACGACAACCTTGCCGTCCTTCGGCATCGCCTGGGTTACGTCACCGGTCTTGCCCTTGTCCTTGCCGGACAGGACGACGACGCGGTCACCCTTCTTGATCCTTGCAGCAGACATCACAGCACCTCGGGCGCGAGCGAAATGATCTTCATGTGACCGGCGGCACGCAGCTCGCGCACGACCGGGCCGAAGATACGGGTGCCGATCGGCTCCCCGTTATTCTTGTTGATGAGCACGGCGGCATTGCCGTCGAAGCGGATGGTCGAACCGTCGGCGCGATTGATGTCCTTGGCGGTACGCACGATCACCGCACGGTGAACGTCGCCCTTCTTCACCTTGGCGCGGGGAGCGGCTTCCTTGATCGAAACGACGATGACGTCGCCGACCGAAGCGAAACGACGCTTGGAGCCGCCCAGCACCTTGATGCACTGGACGCGCTTGGCACCCGAATTATCGGCCACGTCCAGGTTGGACTGCATCTGAATCATTGTGTCAGTCCTTCCTTACGCTGCGGCGGCCGGCGACTGGGCGCCGACTTCACCGATGACCTTCCACGTCTTCAGCTTGGAGATCGGTGCGCACTCCTCGATGCGGACCGTCTGGCCTTCCTTGAAAACGTTGCCCTCATCATGGGCATGATACTTCTTCGAACGCTTGATGATCTTGCCATAGAGCGGGTGCTTCACCCGCCGCTCGACCGAGACCACCACCGTCTTGTCGGTCTTGTCGGAGACCACCGTTCCCGTCAGCACGCGCTTCGGCATGTGATGCTCCTACTTGCTTGCCGCAGCCGCGCGAGCGGTCTGCAGGGTCTTGATCTGCGCGATCGTGCGGCGAACCTCGCGAACGCGGCTCGGCTTTTCGAGCTGGTTCGTGGCTGCCTGAAAACGCAGGTTGAATTGCTCGCGCTTCAGCTCACCGAGCTGGGTCGAAAGCTGGTCGTCGGTCGCGACCTTGAGATCTGCAATCTTCGCCATTGTCTTACACAGCCTCGTGCACGGACTCGCCCAGACGGGCGACGACCTTGGTCTTGATCGGCAGCTTTTCCATCGCGCGCTCGAAGGCGACGCGAGCGATCGGGCCCGGAACGCCGTCGAGCTCGAACAGGATGCGGCCGGGCTTTACGCGCGCAACCCAGAATTCGGGCGCGCCCTTACCGGAGCCCATGCGGACCTCGGCCGGCTTCGACGACACCGGAATGTCCGGGAAGATACGGATCCACAAACGCCCCTGGCGCTTGATGTGACGCGTGATCGCGCGGCGGGCCGCTTCGATCTGGCGGGCAGTGATCCGCTCCGGCTCAAGCGCCTTGAGGCCGAACGCGCCGAAATTGAGCGCGGTCCCGCCCTTGGCGTCGCCATGGATGCGGCCCTTATGGGCCTTGCGGAACTTGGTGCGCTTCGGTTGCAGCATGTCTTATCTAACCTTCTGACACCGTGACGACGGCCGATCAGGCAGACTGATAGGAAAATCCTATCAGCGCGCCGGACGGACCCCCGAGGTCTGAGCTTCCATCATGAGGCGTTCTTGCGCCAGCGGATCGTGGCCGAGGATCTCACCCTTGAAGATCCAGACCTTGACGCCGCAGACGCCATAGGCGGTGTGCGCCTCAGCCTCGGCATAATCGACGTGCGCGCGCAGCGTATGCAGCGGCACACGACCTTCGCGATACCATTCGGTCCGCGCGATCTCGGCACCGCCAAGGCGGCCCGCACAGGTGATACGAATGCCCTCCGCGCCAAGACGCAGCGCCGACTGAACGGCGCGCTTCATGGCACGACGGAAAGCAATCCGGCGCTCGAGCTGATCGGCGACGCCCTGGGCGACGAGCTTGCTGTCGACTTCCGGCTTGCGGATTTCGACGATGTTGAGGCTCACCTCCGACGAGGTCATCTTGCCAAGCGTGCGGCGCAGCTTTTCAATGTCCGCACCCTTCTTGCCGATGATCACGCCTGGACGTGCGGCATAGACGGAGATACGGGCCAGCTTGGCCGGACGCTCGATGACGACCTTCGAGATCGCAGCCTGGGGATGCGTCTTGAAGATGTACTGACGGATCTTGAGATCCTCCAGCAGCAGCTTCGCGTAGCTCTCGCCCTCGGCATACCAGCGGCTGTCCCAGGTGCGGTTGATCTGCAGCCGCAGGCCGATGGGGTTGGATTTATGACCCATTATGCTTCTTCCTGCTCGCGGACGACCACGCGAAGGCGGCTGAACGGCTTGACGATGCGCGCGCTGCGGCCGCGGGCACGGGTGGCGAAGCGCTTCATGACGAGGCCCTTGCCAACCGACGCTTCCTTCACGACCAGCGCGTCGACGTCGAGATTGTGATTGTTCTCGGCATTCGCAATGGCCGAGGCCAGGCACTTGCGAACATCGACAGCCATCGCCTTGGTGGAGAAGGACAGGATGTTGAGCGCGTCGCCGACCTTCTTGCCGCGGATCAGGCCCGCAACGAGATTGAGCTTGTACGGGCTGCCACGAACCGACGTATCGACGGCAAGGGCTTCCTTGTCGCCAACCTTGCGGGGGGATGCTGGCTTAGACATCAGCGCTTACCCTTCTTGTCCGCGGCGTGGCCGGGGAAATAGCGGGTCGGCGCGAACTCGCCGAGCTTCATGCCCACCATGTCCTCGTTGACCGACACCGGCACGAACTTGCGGCCGTTATAAACATTGAAGGTCAGGCCGACGAATTGCGGCATGATCGTTGAGCGACGCGACCAGGTCTTGATCGCACCACGCGTGCCACCGTCCTGTGCGGCCGATGCCTTCTTCAGAAGGCTCAGTTCGACGAACGGGCCCTTCCAGACTGAACGAGCCATTGTTAGCCCTTCCTCTTGGTCGAATGACGCGACCGGATGATCATCTTGTCGGTCGATTTGTTCTTGCGGGTACGGTGACCCTTCGTCGGCTTGCCCCACGGGGTGACCGGATGACGGCCGCCCGAAGTACGGCCTTCGCCGCCGCCGTGCGGATGGTCGACCGGGTTCTTGGCGACGCCGCGGGTAAGCGGACGATAGCCGAGCCAGCGGTTGCGGCCGGCCTTCGCCAAATTCTGGTTGCCATTATCCGGGTTGGACACGGCGCCCACGGTGCACATGCAGTTGGAATGCACGTAGCGCTGCTCGCCCGAGTTGAGGCGGACCATCACCATGCCCTTGTCGCGGCCGACGATCTGCACATAAGTGCCCGCCGCACGTGCGATCTGACCGCCCTTGCCGGGCTTCATCTCGACATTGTGGACGATCGTTCCGACCGGGGCCTGGCCGATTTCCATCGCGTTACCGGGCTTCACGTCCGTCTTCTTGGCGGAGACGATCGTGTCGCCGACGGCAAGCCGCTGCGGTGCGATGATGTAGGCGAGCTCGCCGTCCTCATACTTCACCAGCGCGATGAACGCCGAACGGTTGGGATCATATTCGATCCGCTCGACCGTAGCCGGCGCGTCCCACTTGCGACGCTTGAAATCGATGAAGCGATACTTCTGCTTGTGACCGCCACCGATGCCGCGCGCAGTCGCATGGCCCTGGTTGTTGCGGCCGCCGGACTTGGTCAGACCAACCGTCAGCGCCTTGACCGGCTTGCCCTTGTAGAGCGACGAACGGTCAATCAGGATCAGGCCGCGGCGAGCCGGGCTCGTCGGATTGTAATTTTTGAGCGCCATCGCCTCAGATTCCCGTCGTAATATCGATCTGCTGGCCTTCGGCCAGGGTCACGATTGCCTTCTTGGAGTCCGAACGCTTGTAGGGCTCGCCCTTCCAGCGCTTGGTCTTACCCTTGGTGACGATCGTGTTGACGCCCGTCACCGTGACCGAGAACAGCGCCTCGACGGCGGCCTTGATCTCGGGCTTGGTCGCGTCGCCCGCCACCTTGAAGACGACTGCATTATGCTCGGAGAGCATGGTCGACTTTTCGGTGATGTGGGGCGCGAGCACCACGTCGTAATGACGGTTGTCCACCGTCGTCTTGGCCGGCTTTTTAGCCATTGAAACGCGCCTCCAGCTTTTCGATCGCCGCGCGCGTCAGCACCAGCGTGTCGGCCTTAAGGATGTCGTAGACGTTGGCGCCTACTGCCGGCAGCAGGTTCACACCGTGCAAATTGCCGGATGCGTGCGCGAAGCTGACGTTGATCGCGTCGCCGTCGATCACCAATGCCTTCTTGCCGAAACCGAGCGTCTCGAGCTGCGTCGCGAGCGTCTTGGTCTTGCCTTCCGCCACATCGAGGCCGCTCATCACGACCAGGTTGCCGTCCTTGGCCTTGGCGCTGAGCGCCATCTTCAGGCCGAGGGCGCGAACCTTCTTGTTGAGGCTCGGGTTGAAGTCACGAACACGCGCGCCGTGCGCCTTGCCGCCGCCGATGAAGATCGGGGCCGCACGATCGCCGTGACGAGCAGTACCGCCGCCCTTCTGGTTGCCCAGACGCTTGCCGGTACGCGCGACATCGGAGCGCTCGCGGGTGCCGCGGGCGGTGCCGCGACGCTTCTCGAGCTGCCAGGTGACGACCCGGTGCAGGATGTCGGCACGCGGCTCGATCCCGAAGATCGCGTCGTTCAGTTCGAGGTCGCCCTTCTCCGACGATCCATCGAGGTTCTTGACCTGAATTTTCATGATCAGCCCTCCTGGCCTTCGGCGACTTCGGGCGTGTCAACGACCGGAGCGGCATTGTTGCTGTTGCTGTTGGCGGCGGCCTTCAGGCCGGCCGGCTTCGGCGCGTCCTTATGGCCCGGAAGCTTGACGGCATCCTTGACGAGGACCCAGCCACCCTTCGAACCGGGCACCGAGCCCTTGATGTAGAGCAGACCGCGCTCGGCGTCCGTGCGTACGATCTCGAGATTCTGCTGCGTGCGATTCTTGTCACCCATGTGACCGGCCATCTTCTTGTTCTTGAAGACCTTGCCCGGATCCTGGCGCTGACCGGTCGAACCAAGCGAACGGTGCGAGACGGAGACGCCGTGGGTGGCGCGCAGGCCGCCGAAACCCCAGCGCTTCATACCGCCCTGGAAGCCCTTGCCCTGGGTGCGACCCTGGATGTCGACCATCTGGCCGGCGACGAAATGCTCGGCCGAAATCTCCGCGCCGACATCGAGGAGATTGTCCTCGGTCACGCGGAATTCGGCAACATAAGCCTTGGGCTCGACTTCGGCCTTGCCGAAATGGCCGCGCTGCGGCTTTGCAACGTTCTTGGCCTTGGCCACGCCCGCGCCGAGCTGTACCGCGACGTAGCCGTCACGGGCCTCTTCCTTGCGGGCAAGGACCTGGAGACCTTCGAGCTGCAGAACGGTCACGGGCACATGGCGCCCGTCGTCCTGGAACAGCCGGGTCATCCCCATCTTCTTCGCGATCACGCCGGTGCGCATGATCAATTCCTTCCAACCAGAGGCTCGCCGCGTAAGCGGAGAGCTTGCCAACGAAAAAGGCTCCGGGTGTTCCCGAAGCCCAGCCCAATGAAACTGCGTGCCCCCGCCTGGGCCAGAGATCCGCTCGAGAGCGAATGGCGGGGACGCAGGCGCCGGCAAAGCCGACCGGTATCCCTCGAATTTCGTGTTCCCCAGCAGAAGCCGGAGTCCAGTTCCAGCGGTTTAGCTGGACCCCAACTTTCGTCGGGGAGCGGTCAAAGACCGAATCTCTTGTCGAGAGCGGCTCGCTTACGCGAGTTTGATCTCAACATCAACACCTGCAGCAAGATCGAGCTTCATCAAAGCGTCGACAGTCTGCGGGGTCGGCTGCACGATATCAAGCAGGCGCTTGAAGGTGCGAACCTCGAACTGCTCGCGCGACTTCTTGTCGATGTGCGGGCCACGGTTGACCGTGAACTTTTCAATGCGCGTCGGCAGGGGAATGGGTCCACGGGTCAGTGCGCCGGTACGTCGGGCGGTGTCGGCGATCTCGCCGGTTGCCTGATCGAGCACGCGATGGTCGAACGCCTTCAGGCGAATGCGGATATTGCTGTCCATGGTTCCTACCGATGCGAAAGAGCCTGGGGGCGATCCCTAAAGGTACGCCCCTCTCATAAAAAGCA
The DNA here is from genome assembly GCF_003391115.1 of Sphingomonas crusticola. Taxonomy (NCBI): domain Bacteria; kingdom Pseudomonadati; phylum Pseudomonadota; class Alphaproteobacteria; order Sphingomonadales; family Sphingomonadaceae; genus Sphingomonas; species Sphingomonas crusticola. Next base: position 2,380,345 of record NZ_QTJP01000001.1, on the reverse strand, counting down.
AACCGCCCGACTCCGCAGAGGGAGTCGGGCGGCTGCGATGACGTACTTATATTACGCGGTGATCGAGCTGACAACCCCGGCGCCGACGGTACGACCGCCTTCGCGGATCGAGAAACGCAGGCCCTGCTCCATCGCGATCGGCGCGATGAGCTTGACGCCCAGCTTCACGTTGTCGCCCGGCATGACCATCTCGGTGCCCTCGGGGAGGACGACTTCGCCGGTCACGTCGGTCGTGCGGAAGTAGAATTGCGGGCGGTAGTTGGCGAAGAATGGCGTGTGACGGCCACCCTCTTCCTTGGACAGCACGTAGACTTCCGACGAGAATTCGGTGTGCGGCTTGATCGAACCCGGCTTGCAGAGAACCTGGCCACGCTCAACGTCGTCACGGCCAACGCCGCGCAGCAGCGCGCCGATATTGTCGCCCGCCTGGCCGCTGTCGAGCAGCTTGCGGAACATTTCGACGCCGGTGACGACGGTCTTTTTCGTGTCGGTCAGACCGACAATCTCGACTTCCTCGCCAACCTTGACGACGCCCGTCTCGACGCGACCGGTGACGACCGTGCCGCGACCGGAGATCGAGAACACGTCCTCGATCGGCATCAGGAACGGCTTGTCCAGCGGACGATCGGGCTGCGGGATGAACGTGTCGACAGCTTCCATCAGCTTGAGCACGGCAGCATGGCCGATCTCGGGCTTGGTGCCGTTGAGTGCGCAAACCGCCGAACCCTGGATGACGGGGATGTTGTCGCCGTCAAAGTCGTAGGACGACAGCAGTTCGCGGATTTCCAGCTCGACGAGCTCGAGGATCTCGGCGTCGTCGACCAAGTCGACCTTGTTCATGAACACGACAAGCTGCGGCACGCCGACCTGGCGTGCGAGCAGGATGTGCTCGCGGGTCTGCGGCATCGGGCCGTCAGTGGCCGAAACGACGAGGATGCCGCCGTCCATCTGCGCAGCGCCGGTGATCATGTTCTTCACATAATCGGCGTGGCCCGGGCAATCGACGTGGGCATAGTGGCGGGCCTGCGTCTCATACTCGACGTGTGCGGTCGAGATGGTGATGCCGCGCTCGCGCTCTTCGGGAGCCTTGTCGATATTGGCATAGTCTACAAAGGTCGCGCCGCCGGTTTCGGCGAGAACCTTGGTGATGGCGGCCGTGAGCGACGTCTTGCCATGGTCGACGTGGCCGATGGTGCCGATGTTGCAGTGCGGCTTCGTCCGCTCAAATTTAGCCTTAGCCATGATTTCCTACCTTGCTTCGAAATATTGGGAGAAAGGGGCACGCCCCGCTCGCGGAGCGCGCCAATAGCAGCTTTTTCGGCTTATGCCAGCTTTGCGACCACCTCTTCGGCGACGTTCGCGGGAACCTCGTCGTAATGGCTGAACTGCATTGTGTACTGCGCGCGCCCCTGGGTGAAGGAGCGGAGCTGGTTCACGTAGCCGAACATGTTCGCTAGCGGGACCATCGCCTCGACCACCTGGGCATTGCCCCGGCTGTCGGTGCCCTGGATCTGTCCGCGGCGGCTGTTCAAGTCACCGATGACGTCGCCCAGATAATCTTCCGGCGTCACGACCTCGACCTTCATGATCGGCTCGAGGATCTTGATGCCCGACTTCTGGGCCGCTTCGCGCATCGCGCCGCGGGCAGTGATTTCGAACGCCAGCGCCGACGAGTCGACGTCATGGTAGGCGCCGTCAGTCAGCGTGGCGGTGAAATCGATGATCGGGAAGCCGATCTTCGATCCGGTCGCGGCGATCTCGCGGATGCCCTTCTCGACCGACGGGATATATTCGCGCGGAACGTTGCCGCCCTTGACCTCGTCGACGAACAGGACGCCCTGGCCGCGCTCGCCCGGCTCGACCGTGATCTTGATGCGGCCGAACTGACCCGAGCCACCCGACTGCTTCTTGTGGGTGTAATCGACATCGACCTTGCGGCTGAGCGATTCGCGATAGGCCACCTGCGGCGCACCGATGTTCGCCTCGACCTTGAACTCGCGCTTCATGCGATCGACCAGGATCTCGAGATGGAGCTCGCCCATTCCCTTGATGATGGTCTGGCCGCTCTCATTGTCCGAAGACACGCGGAACGACGGATCTTCGCGGGCCAGGCGATTGAGCGCGACGCCCATCTTTTCCTGGTCGGCCTTGGTCTTCGGCTCCACCGACAGCTCGATCACGGGCTCGGGGAATTCCATCCGCTCGAGGATGATCGGAGCATTTTGCGCGCAGAGCGTGTCGCCGGTGGTGGTATCCTTGAGACCGGCGAGCGCGACGATGTCGCCCGCGAACGCTTCCTGGATGTCCTCGCGGCTGTTGGCATGCATCAGCAGCATGCGGCCAACCTTTTCCTTCTTGTCCTTGACCGAGTTCAACACGACCGAGGCGGTGTCCATCTTGCCCGAATAGATACGGGCGAAGGTGAGCGTGCCGACGAACGGATCGTTCATGATCTTGAAGGCGAGCGCCGACATCGGCGCATCGTCCCGCGGCGGACGCGAATCGGGGGTCTCGCCGTCGAGCTTCAGACCCTCGACGTCCTTGATGTCGAGCGGGCTCGGCAGGTAATCGACGACGCCGTCCAGCAGGGGCTGCACGCCCTTGTTCTTGAACGCCGAGCCGCACAGCACCGGCACGAACGAGAAGTTGAGCGTGCCCTTGCGGATCAGCTTCTTCAGGGTAGCGGTGTCGGGCTCGGTGCCCTCCAGATACGCCTCCATGATGTCGTCGTCCTGCTCGACCGCCATTTCGATCAGCTCGGAACGGGCAGTGGCAGCGGCATCGGCCATGTCGGCCGGGATGTCCTGATATTCGAACTTCGCACCCAGCGACTCTTCGAGCCAGATGATCGCACGGTTCTCGACGAGATCGACGAGGCCCTTGAAGCCGCCCTCGATGCCGATCGGGAGATACAGGACGGCCGGGCGGGCGCCCAGGCGATCCTTGATCATGTCGACGCAGCGCTCGAAGCTCGCGCCGGTACGGTCGAGCTTGTTGACGAAGCACATGCGCGGCACGTGATATTTCTCGGCCTGGCGCCAGACGGTTTCCGACTGCGGCTCAACGCCGGCAACGCCGTCGAAGCAGGCAACCGCACCGTCGAGGACGCGCAGCGAACGCTCGACTTCGATCGTGAAGTCGACGTGGCCGGGGGTGTCGATGATGTTGATGCGGTGATCGTTCCAGAAGCACGTCGTCGCAGCCGACGTGATCGTGATCCCGCGCTCCTGCTCCTGCTCCATCCAGTCCATGGTGGCGGTGCCCTCATGGACCTCGCCGATCTTGTAGGACTTGCCGGTATAATACAGGATTCGCTCGGTCGTGGTCGTCTTGCCGGCATCGATGTGGGCCATGATGCCGATGTTGCGATACATGTCGAGCGGATGGCTGCGGGCCATGACGTGAACTTCCTTAGCGATGTGGGGAGCCGGACGATCCAGCTCCCCACTATGTAGGTATGATTTAAGCGGGCGCTAGAGCGTCCGGCCTTACCAGCGGTAGTGCGAGAAGGCGCGGTTCGCTTCCGCCATGCGGTGCGTGTCTTCGCGCTTCTTGACCGCGTTGCCGCGGTTATTGGCGGCATCCATAAGCTCACCCGAGAGGCGGGCCGACATGGTATGCTCCGAACGGCCGCGTGCGGCCGTGATCAGCCAGCGGATCGCCAATGCCTGGCTACGCTCGGGGCGAACCTCGACCGGAACCTGATAGGTGGCGCCACCGACGCGGCGGCTGCGCACTTCGATACCCGGACGGATATTGTTGAGCGCATCATGGAACACGCCGAGCGGCTCGCGCTTGGCACGCGTCTCGACCGTCTCGAGCGCACCATAGACGATGCTCTCCGCGGTGGACTTCTTGCCGTCGAGCATGACGGAATTCATGAACTTGGACAGCACGACATCGCCGAACCGGGGATCGGGCAGGATTTCGCGCTTTTCTGGACGACGACGACGAGCCATCTTTTTCTTCCTCTAAACTTCAGCCGGGTGATCGAACGATATGCCGATCGGCTTACTTCGGACGCTTGGCGCCGTACTTGGAGCGGGATTGCTTGCGGTTCTTGACACCCTGCGTGTCCAGCACGCCGCGCAGAACGTGATAACGCACACCGGGAAGGTCGCGCACACGACCGCCGCGGATCAGGACCACCGAATGCTCCTGAAGGTTGTGGCCCTCGCCGGGAATGTAGCTGATCACTTCGCGCTGGTTGGTCAGGCGAACCTTGGCAACCTTGCGCAGAGCCGAGTTCGGCTTCTTCGGGGTCGTGGTATAGACGCGCGTGCAAACGCCACGCTTCTGCGGGTTCTTTTCCATCGCAGGCACCTTGGACTTGGCGATCTGCGGCTCACGACCCTTGCGGATCAACTGGTTAATCGTCGGCATTGAAGCCTTCACCTTTCATGCGGTTACTTTACCGTGCCCAAACGTTCGCGCGAAATGCACGACGGCCCCGGCGGTCATTAAGACCCCCCGGGCCATGGCAGGCACCGGCAATGTTCATGCTGCCCGACACCGGCCAGGGGCCGTGCGGACGGCGCGCCCTATATCGAGAGCAGCGCTGTCGGTCAACCGTCGGAGGGCCGCAAACCCTTGGACCAGCGATTGATCCATGCCATCGCGAACCATCGGCCCGAGATGGATCGATTGCTTGGTTCATGAACCGTGCAGCTTTCTGCGGCAAGGCGGCCCCAATGCCCGAACTGCTTACCGCGCCGGCCGCGAGCCCTGCCGAAACAAACCCATTTCAGCCAGCGGCTGGAAGAGCGCCGCGATGGCTGTTTACGGCGCTGTGGCTAGTAATTCTCGCCGCGCTCACCGTGCAATTTGCTTGGCCGCTCGCGGCACTGCCTTTCCACGTGTCGTGGAACAATAACGAAGGCTGGAACGCCTATTGGACGGCACGCGCGCTGGCCGGCCAGCCGCTCTACACCGATGCGGCATCGCCGATCAGCAACAATTATCCGCCCCTGTCCTTCTACATTGTCGGCGGATTCGGGCGGCTGATCGGCGATCCGATCATCGCCGGGCGAATCATCTGTCTTGGCAGCCTCATCGCGACGACACTGCTGATCGAACGGATCATCGCGCGATTCGGCGGGTCCCGCTGGTGGGGCGCGGCCGCCGCGGCGGTGTTCCTGCTGATCATCGCCACGGTCGCGCAGCGTTATCTCGCTGCCGACGACCCGCAATGGCTGGCGGAAGCGCCGATGGTGGCGAGCCTGTTGCTCCTGATCGGACGCACGGCAGAGATGCCGTCCCGCGCCCGACTGGTCGCAGCCTGCTTGCTGATGCTGCTGGGCGGCCTGATCAAGCATAACCAGGTGGCGCTGCCGATCGCGACGACGGTCTGGCTCGCTTTCTATCATCGTCGCGGCCTGGCCATCTGGCTTGTCACCGCTGCCGTCGCCGGCGGTGCGGCGCTGGCGGCATTGGCCTTGATCTATGGCCATCCCTTTTTCGACCAGGTACTCCACCATCAGCGCATCGTCAGTGTGAAGCTCATCGGCGGTGCGCTTCATTCGGTGAGCTATACCTTGCCCGAGATGCTGCTCGCGGGCCTACTCGCTTATTCCCGCCCACGCGATCCGCGCATCTCCTTGCTGCTCATCTTCGCGCCGATCGCGGTCCTGGTCGGTATCTTCGAACGGCTCGGCGTCGGCGTGTCGCAAAATGCCCATTTCGACGGCGCGATCGCGCTCACGATCCTTGCCGGCATCGTCCTCTCGTGCGGGATGATCGGGCTACGGTCGGTGTGGCTGCGGCTTGCGGTGCTGGCGGTCATGGTCGCCCCGCTGGCGGCGCGGGTCGCGCGCAAGGCGCCGGAGAATCTGCGCGAAGCCTCTGCGATGAAGCAGACCGACGCACGCTGGCAGCAGGCGATTGCCTTGCTCGCCCGCCAGCCCGGCGCGGTGGCATGCGAGCGGCCGGCCTTATGCTATTGGTCGGGCAAGCCCTATGCGCTCGACGTTTCCAATTACGGGCAGAAATTACGCAAAGGCCACGATCCGATCGGGCTACGCGAGCAGATCGCCCGCAAGCAGATCGGGGCGTTCGTCGAGCTGCGCGACAATCGCTATATGGCCGGACGCGGTCGCCTGCCCGACGATTTCTACCGGCTGATGGAAACGCGGTATCGGGTGGCGCAGGTCCTGCCCGACGATCTTTACATCGTGGTGCCGGCCGACTGAACCGCGGCCTTCGGCTTGATGTAAACGCTGGTGATTTGCGGCCAGGCCTGACGCAGCGATGCCTCTGTCTCCGCGATCAGGCGCTCGATGGCGCCAACCGGAACATCATCCTCGAAATCGACGCTGGCGGAAACATAGACCTTTTGCGGGGCGATGTGGATGGTGATGACCTCCTGCACCCCGGTGACTTCCGGCCGATCGTCGAAGGCGGCCCGGATGGCGTCGACCATGCGCGGGTCGGCGCGCTCGCCGATCAGCAGGCCCTTCGATTCACGCGCCAGCATGAAGGCGACGATCGCGAGCGCTGTCCCAATGACGACCGAGGCCGCTCCATCCCAGGTCGGATTGCCGGTCCAATGTGCCAGGAACACGCCGATCGCGGCCACGACCAGCCCAAACATGGCGGCCGAATCCTCGAACAGAACGATGAAGGTGGCCGGATCCTTGGATCGCCGTATCGCCTTCCACCAGCCGAGCTCGCCCTGCGTGACGCGAAACTCGCGCAACGCTGTCAGCCAGGAAGCGCCTTCCAGCAGGAAGGAGACGCCGAGCACGACATAGGCGATCGTCGCATCCTCGATCGGCTCCGGCGCCATGATGTGATGCACGCCTTCGTAGATCGACAGACCGGCGCCGGTCGCGAAGATCAGGATCGCGACCACGAAGCTCCAGAAATACAGCTCGCGCCCATAGCCGAGCGGATGGATCTCATCGGCCGGCTTCTGCGACGCGCGCTCGCCATAAAGCAGCAGCAGCTGGTTGGTGGAATCGACCACCGAGTGGAAGCCCTCGGTCAGCATGGCCGAGGATCCGGTAAATGCCGCCGCTACGAACTTGGCGACGGCAATACCGAGGTTGGCGCCGAGCGCCGCCAGCAAGACGAGCTTGTTGTTGCTCTCAGCCATCAGCGCGCGGGGCTGGTGACGACCTGCCCACCCTTGAGCACCCACGAAGGATGTTCGAGCAGGCGGACGTCCCTGGTCGGATCGCCGGCGACCGCGACGATGTCGCCATAATGGCCGGGGGTGAGCTGACCGACATCGTTGACGCGGTTGAGCGCGATCGCGGCCTCCGAAGTGGCGGCGCGGATTGCCTCGACCGGCGTCATGCCCCATTCCACCATCTTGGCGAATTGCAGCGCGTTATTGCCGTTGGGATAAACGCCGCCGTCGGTTCCGAACACCATCTTCACGCCTGCCGCATGGGCGTCGCGGAAGGTTTCGCGCTGCTTGCGGCCGATCTCCTTCTCCTTGGCCAGGCTCTCGGCGAACACGCCGTTCTTGGCGCCTTCGGCCAGGATGTAATCGTCATCGTAAATGTCCATGCTGAACCAGGCGCCATGTGCCCTGGCGAGCTTGAACGATTCGGCATTGGCGAGGCTGGCATGCTCGACCGTGTCGACGCCCGCACGGAGTGCATCGTTGATGCCATCGGTGCCGTGGGCGTGGACCGCCACCCGCATGCCGAGCATGTGCGCCTCGTCGACGATCGCCTTGATCTCGTCGAAGGAAAGCTGCTGCGCGCCGACCGAGTCCGTCTTCGACAGCACGCCGCCTGTCATGCACACCTTGATCACCTCGGCGCCATACTTGCGCAGCGTGCGGACGAGGCCGCGGAAATCCTGAGGATTGTTGGCGATGTTGGGCGTCGGCACCTTCACCGAGGGCGGGAATTCGGTGGCGTCGCAATGGCCGCCGGTGACGCCGATCGCATAGGTCGCCGGCACGATCCGCGGCCCCGGTACGTAGCCGCGGTCGATCCCCTGCTTCAGCGCGACGTCGTCATAATTGGCGGAGCCGACGTTGCGCACCGTCGTGAAACCCGCTTCGAGCGTACGCTTTGCATTGGCGACGCCGACCACGGTCCAGAAATTGTCCGTATATTCCAGGCCTTGATAGCCGGACAAAGTCGGATCGCTGGTAAGGTGGACGTGCATGTCGATCAGCCCCGGCAGGATGGTGACATCGCCCATGTCGATCCGCTTGGCGTCCGCCGGAATGTTGGGCCGGGCAGCGTTGCCCGAGACGAGCGACGTCACGCGGCCGTCGTCGCCGATCACGATCACCGGATTGTCGACGATCACGCCTTTGGCAGGATCGAGCATATGCGCGGCGGTGACGACCGTCGCCGCCTGGCCCGAACTTGCGGCCAGCACCAATGCCATCACGGCAGATCCGAAGCGCGGCATATATTCCCCTTGTGTAGCGAACGTCCTGTCTAGCGCGAGTGGGCGCGGTGGCAATGCGCTGCCATCGAAGCCTCTTGCCGACTATCGATAACTTGTATATTGATTATCGATAAGGAGAAGGCGGATGTTGCGGGTGTCGCGCTGGCTGTTGCTGATACTCAACACGGGGAACTGGTTGTTCTTTGCCGGAGCAGTCGTGTTGCTGGCACTGCTCGCCACTGGCACGGCCCCATTTGCCACCCACGTCATCATGCGCGACGCCTACCCGGGGTATGAGCACGCGCTCCTGCGCGCGGTCGAAGGCCTGGTTGCCATCGGCATAGCCGTCGTTTTTGCCGTGGACATCCTGTTCCGGCGGCTGCTGGCGATCCTGGCCACGCTGGATGCCGGCGATCCATTCCAATTGGCGAACGCGGCGCGGCTGCACCATATCGCCTGGGCGCTACTTGCCATTCAGCTTCTGGATCTCTGCTTCGGCGCGCTGGCGCTCCACATCGGGTCGATCGCGCACAAACCGATTCCGTGGAGCTTTGGCCTCACCGGGTGGCTGGCGGTGCTGCTGCTGTTCATCCTGGCGCGCGTCTTCCGCCAGGGCGCGGAGATGCGTGACGAGATCGAGGGGACCGTCTGATGCCGGTGGAGATCCGGCTCGACGAATTGCTGCACCAGCGCCGGATGACGCTCACCGAACTGGCGGAGCGCGTCGATATCACGCTCGCCAATCTGTCGATCCTGAAGACCGGCAAGGCGCGCGCGATCCGCTTCTCCACTCTCGAGGCGATCTGCCGCGAACTCGATTGCCAGCCTGGCGAACTGATCATCTTCACACGCGAGGAGTGACGCGATGCTCAAGGCGATGTTCCATACCTATCGGACCGCGGGCGCATTCGTGCTCGCTTGCCCCCTATTGTTCCTGGTGCCGGTCGTGCCGGAGCTCGTCCAGCACGTGGTCGAATATAAGATCGGCATGTTCTCCAGCGTGGCGGATGCCAAGGCGCTGGAAAATGACCGACTGCGCCTGCTCTTCGGCTCGATCAAAGTCGTGGCCTTGCTCTTCCCCGGCTATTGGGTGGCGCGGTTCGCATGGTGGGGAGACGGCGCACGCGCCGGGGCTTGGCAGGCTGAGGGCGTGCGCGGTTACGTGCCGGTGCTGATCTACGGCGTGGTGGTCAATATGCTCGGCCTGTGGGTGCCTCAATTGGTTGGCGGCCGTACCGGGCAATTGCTTGCGCTCGGCTCGTTTCCCCTACTGCTGATATTGAACATCCTGCTCTCGCAATGGGTCGCACGCGCGCCCCTCGGCGAGGGCGATGCCAGCCCCTCCGGCTCGGTCCGGCTCGTCGGCCGCGATCTACTGTGGGCATTGCCGTTCGGCGTGATCGCGATGTTGCCCGCGATGGCGGTCCATTATGCGCTGAACTTCCTCAGCCTGGGCAAGCCGTTGCCGGCGATGGCAGCCTTGCTGGCGATCGACGCGTTCTATGTCGGCTATCTGGTCGCGGTCTTGTGCTGCATCCCGGTTACGATCACCCGCCACGCGGAGGCCCGGGCGCAACGGCGCGCGCAAGCCTCGACACCGGGGGCAATGGCTAATGCGCGCTGAGGCCGCTTGTTGGCGCCGCTTGCGCGGGTAAAGGCACGTAAAGCGGCGCGGCGAGGCCCAGTCGCGCCGCCGTGGCGGTCAGGACCACCCCCAGCACGATAACGGCGGAGACGATACTGCGCCGCCGATCGAGCGCCTTTGCATCGATCAGCAGGATCAGGGCCAGCGCCGCCGCGACCATCGACCACAAATGATAGCGCAGGTCGCTGGCGATGCTGACTACCGCAAAACTCGCGCTCATGCACAAGGCGGACAAGGCGAGCGCGCGCCCGAGTCGCACCTGCGGCTCCACCCGCCCCGTCGATGCCCACAGCAGCCCGGCGGCAATGACCAGCCACACTATCGGCCAGCCGAGCGGGCTCGCCGCCATCACCGTCGCCGCCGCGACCAGGCTGCGCGCCGCGGCATTGGCGGGCGCCCCCAGCCCATATTCGTTGGGCTCGCTTTCCAGCGGCGGTATCGCGTCAGGCTCGCCCGCGCTCACCCAGAAGCGGAGATTGGCGTTGAGATGGCCCAGCCGGTGGCGGACATAAGCAAGCGGGTGCCGCACCACCTGCCCTACCCACTCCCGCAACAGATGGGGTGCGGCCCCCTCCTCGAATACGGCAGCCGTGCCGGCCTCGCCGCATTGCCTTGGCTCGCCATAAGGATTCCAGAAATAGGGCGTGTAACAGCCCTTACGCTCGGCTTCGGCCCATTGGGCGGAGGGCAGGGCTGCGATCGTCGGCAGCCGGGCATGGTGCGCGATGCCGGCAAGGTCATACAGCGGCAGCGCGCGCTCTACGCCGCTTGCCTGGGCGCCGAGGAGATGGCGGTTGATGAGCGGGCTGATCGCCAGCACGCCCAGGATCAGGACGATCGCCGCCGCGCCTTTCACCCACGTGCGTGTCGGTGAAGGCCAATCGAACAACGCCAGTGCGAACGGGATGGTCGCGAACACCGCATTGCCCCGCACGAGCGTCGCATAGCTCAGCAGCAGCACGATCGCGGCGAGCGCCCCTTGCGGCACCTTGCGCCCATCCAGTCGCCAAAAGGCGCAAAGGCCGGTCACCGCGACGAGACAGCAAGCCATCTGCGCGTCCTTGAGCACGACTGTCGCCCAGCCAAGCCATAGCGGAGCGATCCCCACCACCAGCACCAAGGCCGCGGCACCATGCTTACGCTGTCGCCCCAGGCCCACGGACAACAAGCCAAGTCCGCCCCACCACAACAGCATCTGGAGAAAGAAGAAGGGGCCGGTGCCGTCCTGGTAATGATTGAGCAAAGCCCAGGTGCGGGCCATGATCGGCGGGTGCCAATCGGCATATTCGCCCGCCACCGCCTGCTCATATTGCGCGACGCTGTCGTACATCGCGACGCCCGGCGTGCGCATCCCAATCGTGATGCCGAACAGCAGAAAGGCGCATAGCAGCCATGGGATGGGCGAGCGCGAACGCTCAACGACCACCGAATTGGATGCTTCTTCCCCCTCCATCCGCCCCCTTTAGGAGAGAAACCGCCCCGCCGGGAAGTTCCTAACGCCCGACAAAGCCCGTCCTCTTGAACTTCCGCTCCGCGGCTAGCGTATCTGAAGCGTACTGCGTAACTCGATATCGGCGGAGGAGGCACCGATCATCAGCTCGACCGGCTCCGGCTCGACCACAAACGCCTTCTGGGCGCCGTTCCAATAAGCAAGCTGCGCGGCCTTGAGTGGGATGCGCACGGTCTTCGTCTCGCCCGGCGCAACGGTCACGCGGCTGAACCCTTCCAGCTTCAGCGCCGGACGTTCGACCTTCGACCCGCGATGGCGCACGTACAGCTGCGGCACCGCATCGCCGCTGCGATCGCCGACATTGGTCACGTCCACGCTCACGATCGTCCGGCCGTTACGCGCGACGGCCGGCTTGTCGGTACGCAAATTAGCGTAACGAAAGCGCGTATAGCTCAGGCCGTAACCGAACGGGTAAAGCGGCTTACCCTTGGCGTACATGTAAGTGCGGCCGTGACGGATGTCATAATCCATCATCGCCGGCAGCTGAGCGATCGAGGCCGGCCAGGTGACGACCAGATGGCCGCCCGGATTGTAAGCACCGAACAGCACTTGGGCGAGCGCCCAGCCCTCGTCCTGCGACGAATGCGCCATGTGGAGGATCGCGGGTACGTGCTCCTGCGACCAGTTGATCGTGTAGGGGAAGCTCGATACCAGCACCATGATCGTGCGCGGGTTGGCGGCCATAACGTTCCTGACCAGATCCTCCTGGGCCAAAGTGAGCGTCTGGCGGTCGCGGCCTTCCCGGCCATCACCCGCATCGGCGCAAGGCTTCGTGCCGTTGTCGGTCCAATCGTGCGCCATATTGGGTCCGCAGGTCGGGTCGTTGCCGACCACGACGATCGCGACGTCGGACGCCCGCGCCGCCGCCACGGCGGCTCCCGCACTGTCATCGGGTGCGTAATTCACTCTCACGCCGGGGCCGACCGCTTCCCGGATGCCCTGCAGCGGCGTCACGGCATAAGGCGGCTGGCCGCCATACCAATCCCAATGAACGCTGTCGGCAAGCGGGCCGATCACCGCAACGGACTTCAGTCTGGCCTTGTTGAGTGGCAAGGCGCCAGCGCTGTTCTTGAGCAGGACGATCGATTCCAGCGCCAGTTGCCTCGAGACGCCGCGATGGCGCGCGCCATCCCACGGCGGCGCACCGCCGTGGATCCTGGTGTAAGCCACGCGCTCCGGCGGATCGAGCAGCCCAAGCTTGATCGTCGTGCGGAATTTGCGTTCGAGTGCCTCATCGAGATCGGCCTCTGTGATCGAGCCGTCGACCAGCGCGGCGCGCAGCTCATCCTTATAGACGTCGAGATATTGGTTGATCCCAGCCTTCAGCGCCGCGACCGCAGCATCCTTCTGGTTGGCCGAACTCTTGTGATCCTTGACTAATGTCTTGATTGCGCCGCCGTCGCTGGAGACGACATCGACGCCCCACTTCCCGATCACCACATCGCGCAGCACCGGGTGGACGGTCATCGGCGTCCCGTTCCAAGCATTGTAGGACGCCATCACACCGCTGGCGTCGGCATCCTCGAACGCCATCCGGAACGGCACCGAATAATATTCCCAAAACAGCCGTTCGTCGAAATTGGAGCTCGTACGGGTCCGATCATTCTCATTCGAATTGGCGAGGAAGTGCTTGAGCAAGGGCGCCGCCTGCCAATATTTCGGATCGGCGCCTTGCAAACCGCGTGCGAACGCCGTCGCCATCACCCCGTTAAAGAAGGGATCCTCTCCATAAACCTCCTCGCTGCGTCCCCAGCGCGGATCGCGCGCTAGATCCGCCTGCGGCCCCCACAGCATCAGGATAGGGCGATCATAGCTCGGCGTCTGGGTGATGTAGCGCGCCTCATAGCCCTCCACCCCGCCCGCCTGGCGCACCAGATCCGGGTTCCAGCTCTCGCCCATGCCGGGCGGCTGCGGGAATTGCGTGGTCGGGATCGCGGTGCGGTGGCGCTCCTCATTGCCGCGCTGCTGCAGCCCGTGAATGCCTTCCGACGATCCGAAGTTCGGCACCCCCAGCCGTGGCACGCCCGAATTGGTGCTGAGTGCATCGATCTTCTCGTCGAGGGTCATCAGCGACAGCAGGTTCGCGATCCGCTGATCGGCCGGAAGATCGGGATTGAAGTAAGGGGCATTCGGGGCTGCGGCCGCTCCGATCGCCAGCAACGCGCCGATCGCGATCAGGATACCTCGCCCAGCCGAAACCATCCGCATCCTCCCGCGCGGCGCTGCATCATGGCGACGCCGTCATCCGAGCCTATATCAGCCAGTAGTCTCCGACAAACCGCCACGAAGGTTGGGCGTTACGTTCCTGAGGAGCAGTCGGCCGTATCTTCCTTCATCGTCATTGCGAGCGGAGCGGAGCGAAGCAATCCAGTTCCGGGCCTGGATCGCCACGGCGCGTTCGGCGCCTCGCGATGACCCTAATCCCATCAGACGCGCCCGCTGCCTCGCCATCTCACGGCAGTGCGCGATCAGATGTGGATCACCTTGCCATACGCCGCCAGCACGCTCTCGTGCATCGCCTCGCTCAGCGTCGGGTGGGGGAAGATCGTCTCCATCAAATCCGCCTCGGTCGTTTCGAGCTGCTTGGCCACGGTATAGCCCTCGATCAGCTCCGTGACCTCCGGGCCGACCATGTGCGCCCCCAGCAACTCGCCGGTCTTGGCGTCGAACACCGTTTTCACGAAGCCTTCGGCCTCGCCGAGCGCGATCGCCTTGCCGTTGCCGATGAACGGGAATTTGCCGACCTTGACGTCATAGCCCAATTCCTTGGCCTTGGCCTCGGTATAGCCGACGCTCGCCACCTGCGGGCGCGAATAGGTGCAGCCCGGGATGTTGCGCACGTCCATCGCGTGCGGGTGGCCGCCAGCAATATGCTCGACCGCGATGATCCCCTCGTGGCTCGCCTTGTGCGCCAGCCACGGCGCGCCGGTGATGTCGCCGATCGCGTAAACGCCTTCGACGTTGGTGCGGCACATCGGATCGATCACGACATGGCCGCGCGCCGTCTCGATGCCCAGCGTTTCCAGCCCGATATTCTCGGTGTTGGGGACGATGCCGACCGCCACGATGACGTGCGAATATTCCTGCGTCTCGGATTTGCCATCGGGCAGCTTGATCGTGGCGGTGACCGAGCGGCCCGGCTTCACGTCGATCTTCTCGACGCCATGCTTGGCCAGGATCGTCATGCCCTGCTTCTCGAACTGCTTCTGGACGAAGGCGGACACCTCGGCATCCTCGACCGGGAGGATGCGGTCGAGCATCTCGACGATCGTCACCTTGGCGCCCATGTCCGAATAGAAACTGGCGAATTCGCAGCCGATCGCGCCCGAGCCGATCACGAGCAGATTGGTCGGCATCTCGCTCGGCGTCATAGCGTGGCGATAGGTCCAGATACGGTCGCCGTCGGCCTGCGCGAAGGGCAGGTCGCGCGCCCGTGCGCCCGTGGCGAGGATGATGTTCTTGGCGACGATGTCGGTGGTCTGGTCGCCATTCTTGACCTGGAGCTTACCCTTGCCGGTGAGCGTGCCGATTCCCTCGACGACCGTCACCTTGTTCTTCTTCATGAGGCCTTTGACGCCGGCATTGAGCTGCCCTGCGACCTTGCGGCTGCGGTCGACGATCTTGGGCAGGTCAAAGCCGGCCTTGTCGACGGTCAGGCCGTAGGACGCGGCGTGCGTCATGTAATGATAGACTTCGGACGTGCGCAGCAGCGCCTTGGTCGGGATGCACCCCCAGTTGAGGCAGATGCCGCCCAATCGCTCGCGTTCAATAATCACGACCTTCATGCCGAGCTGCGCCGCGCGGATCGCAGCGACATAGCCGCCCGGCCCGGAGCCAAGGATTGCGAGATCGTAGGTGTCAGCCACTTGTGCCTCTTTTTCAGCGTATCGTCGTACTGGCGACGATCAGATTGCAATATAGTCAGCTCTCTTCGCGTATCACCCTCGGCCGCCCGTCTTCGCCGATAGCGACGAAGGTGAAGACCGCATGCGTCACGCGATCCACTTCCTCGCCGGCGCGGACGCGGCGCCAGGCGGAGACGTCGACCTTCATCGACGATCGGCCGACCGAGACCACGTCCGCATAGACCGACACGACGTCGCCGATCTTGACCGGTTTGTGGAAGATCATGCCGTCGACCGCGATCGTGACCGCACGGCCCTTCGAATAGCGCGCCGCGACCGTGCCGCCGGCCGCGTCCATGATCGACATCAGCCAGCCGCCGAAGATATCGCCATAGGGATTGGTGTCCGCCGGCATGGCGACCACGCGGATGGCAGGTTCCCCGGACGGCAGCGCCGGATCTTCGGCGCTCAAGCCAGCATGCCCAGCGGGTTTTCGACTAGGCGCTTGAACGCCGCCATGAAGGCCGCACCATCGGAGCCGTCGATCGCGCGGTGATCGAAGCTGCCGGTCGCGCTCATCACGGTCGCGATCTGGAGGCTGTCATTGACGACGTAGGGCCGTTTCTCGCCCGCGCCGATGGCAAGGATCATCGCCTGGGGCGGGTTGATGATCGCCTCGAACTGCTTGATCCCGTACATGCCCATGTTGGACAGGCTCGCGGTGCCGCCGGCATATTCGTGCGGCTGCAGCTTCCCTTCGCGGGCGCGGCCGGCGAGATTCTTGATCTCGGTCGCGATCGCCGACAGCGACTTGGTGTCGGCGCCGGTCACCACCGGGGTGATCAGGCCGCCGGGGATGGACACCGCGACCGAAATATCGGCGCGCTTGAACTGGATGAGCGTGTCGCCCGCAAACTGCACGTTGACCGCGGGCACTTCCATCAGCGCCACCGCCTGCGCCTTCACCAGCATGTCGTTGACCGACAGCTTCACGCCGCGGCTTTCCAGGCCCTTGTTGAGCTCGCCGCGTAGCTTGAGCAGCGCGTCGAGATTGATGTCGACCGTCAGATAGATGTGCGGGACGTTCTGCTTCGACTCGCTCAGGCGGCGTGCGATCGTCTTGCGCATGTTGGACAGCTTGCTCGTCTCGGACGGCACGCCCTCGGGCGCCGGAGCGGGCGCAATTGCGGGCCTCGGCGCTTCGGGAGCAGCGGCCTGAGGCGCCGCGGCAGCGGCTACGGCCGGCTTTGCCTGTCCGGGCTGCGCCCCCTCAAGGTCGGCCTTGACGATACGGCCGTTGGGACCAGAGCCCGTCAGCGATGAAAGATCGAGCCCCTGCTGCTCGGCCAAGCGGCGGGCGAGCGGGCTCGCCTTGACGCGCTTGCCGTCACCAACGGTACCGCCGCCGCCACCCTTGTTGGTTTCCTGCGGGCTCGGATCGGTGGCCGGGCTGGCGCCATAGCCCTTTTCAGATACGGGCGGCTCCTTGGCCGCGACCTCCGGTTCCTTCTGCGGTTCGGCCGGCTTCTGCGGCGCGGCGGCCGGTGCAGCGTCAGCCTTCGGCGCAGGAGCCGAGGCGTCCTCGCCTTCCCCTGCGAGAATCAGGATGGTGGCCCCAACCTTCACGCCATCGGAGCCCTCGGCGACAAGCAGCTTGGTGACCGTGCCCTCGTCGATCGTCTCGAACTCCATCGTCGCCTTGTCCGTCTCGATCTCGGCAAGGATGTCGCCCGATTTGACGGTATCGCCCTCCTTCACCAGCCATTTGGAAAGCGTGCCCTCCTCCATGGTCGGGGACAAAGCGGGCATCTTGATCTCAATCGGCATGGGTGGGCGGGCCTCTCCAGGCGGGGCGAACAGGGGCGTTCCTTTCGGACAGCATGCCGTGATGGTCAAGGCTAGAGCGGCTTCCAGCGGGATCGGTATCCCGCGACTCGGAAATCGCGACAGTTCAATGGGCTGGAGCGGCCGATCCGACGTAATGGGATTCAAAAGCCGCGCCAGCTTGCCACAAGTGTCGGAACGCGCGATCTTCTTATCGGTGCGCACTTATTTAACCGTGATCGACGACCAGCCCGAAGCGCGCACCGCGTTGCGCTTCGCCGCACGCCGCGCCGCCAAGACCGGCGGGGCTATCGCCATCCTCGCGCTCGTGCCCGCCGCGGAATTCGTCCAATGGTCGGGCGTGCAGGCGGCGATGGAAGAGGAAGAACGGTTGCGCGTCGAAGGAATGGTGGCGGAAGCCGCCGGCGCGCTGATCAAGGAAACCGGCCTGCAGCCCGATATCATCGTCCGCCATGGCGAGCCCGTGGCGGTGGTGCGCGAGTTGCTCAAGCAGCGGCCGGATGTCGCGGCGCTTGTGTTGGGCGCGGCCAAGGAGGGTGGACCCGGCCTGCTTGTCGCCCATTTCGCCGGCGCGGATGCCGGCAAGATGAGCTGCCCGGTGATGATCATCCCCGGCTCGCTCAGCGACGAGGCGATCGACCGGCTGAGCTGAACGGGATAATGGCCATGCTAGCCTTTGCGCGCTTGTAGGCGGAACATCCCTTCCATATGCCGGAGCCAATATGGCGCCCGGCTTCGACCCCCTTGAACTGCTTAAATCCGCCAAAGGCGGGCATATCGTCGCGCTTGGGCTGCGCCACGTCGCCCATGGTGACGATTGGTGCGAATTCGCACTCGATTATGACCGCCGCCTGGTGTCCGACGCGACCAGCGGGATCCTTGCCTCCGGGCCCATCGTATCGTTGATGGACACAGCCGCGGGCTTTGCGGTGTGGACGCGCCGCGGCACGTTCGCACCACAAGCCACGCTCGATCTGCGGCTCGATTATCTGCGGCCCTCGCATGTCGGCGAAGCGGTGATCGGCCGCGCCGAATGCTATCGGATCACGCGCCGCATCGCGTTCGTGCGCGGCGTCGCCCACGATGGCGACCCGTCCGATCCGGTGGCGCACCTTGCCGGCACCTTCATGCTGTTGGGCGATCCGGCATGAGCGCCGTGACCCTGCTGCCTTATGCGGATTTCCTGGGCATTCAGGTCCATGGCGAGCGCGATGGCGCACCCTTGCTGGTCATGCCCTTCTCGGAAGGGCTGTTGAACCTGCAGGGCAGCCTGCATGGCGGCGCCGTCTCCGGACTGCTCGAAATCGCCGCGATCGCGGCCATCGACGCGACGCTGGAGGATCGCGAGCAGGCGCGCGCGATCTTCAAGCCGATCACGGTTACCGTAGATTTCATGCGCCCCGGAGTGCCAGCCGACGTCTATGCCTGCGGGGAGGTTGTGCGTGTCGGCGGCCGGATCGCCAATGTCGCGGTGACCGCCTGGCAGGGCGATCCGGAACGCATCATCGCGGCCGCGCGCATGAACCTCGCGATCGGCGCTCCGGGAGGACAATGATGCGATATTGGATGCTGCGGTCCGAACCCGATTCTTATGGGTGGGACAATCTCGTGCGCGACGGCGCCACCGAATGGAACGGCGTCCGCAATTATACGGCGCGCAATTTCCTGAAGGAGATGCAGCCGGGCGACCAAGCGCTGTTCTACCATAGCAACACCGAAAAGGCGGCGGTCGGCATCATGGAGATCACCCGCGCCTGGCAGCCCGATGGTGACGACGGCAAATGGGCAAGCGTGGCGGTCAAGCCGGTGCGCAAGCTCGCCCCGCCGGTGACGCTGGAAACGATCAAGGCGACACCGGGTTTGAAGTCGCTCGAGATGCTGCGCCAGTCGCGTCTGTCGGTAACGCCGGTACGGGATGACGAGTGGGCGGTCCTGCTCGATCTAGGCAGCTGAAGTTGCTGCCGCACGAAGGCGTGTGGGCACGGATCGGCCCTTCCCGGATTCACGGCGTGGGCGCGATCGCGATCCGCGCCATCGCCCGCGGCACCAATGTCTTCGCCAACGACCAGCGCGACATCATCTGGTTGCCTATGGAGGCAATCGCCGCCCTGCCCGCCAACTCGCCCGAGCGCCGCTTCTACGAGGATTTCGGGATACGCGCGGGCGCGCTGATCGGCTGCCCGGCCCATTTCGATCTGCTCAGCGTCGGCTGGTATTGCAACGAGCCCGCACCTGGCGAAGATGCCAATCTTGAGGTGACGGGCGATTTTCAGATGATCGCCGCGCGTGACATTGCAGCGGGCGAGGAACTGACGGTGCTCTATGCGAGCTTCAGCCGGGCAGACTAGATGACGCCCGGCATGAAGCGCTTAACGCGCGCAGCATAGGCCTCATAAGCCGCACCGAAATGCGCGCGCAGCAGCTTTTCCTCTTCGCCCACGCGCAAGGCAGTGCCGATCCAGTAGAGCGGTACCGCAAGCACCAAACCCCAATAATGGCCCAACGCCGCTGCCACCGCGAGCAACCAGGTAAACAAGGCGCTGTAGATGGGATGGCGGATGTAGGCGAACGGCCCCCAAGTCACCAATTCGTGATCGGACCGGGTCCTCGCAACCAGGCTCCAATTCCGTCCCATCGCCCGCTTGGACGCGTAGAACAGGCCACAGGTAGTCGCCATCAGCAAAAGAACGAACGCTGCCTGCTCTACTGCAGCAACCGAAGTAGCGGGCAACGTTGGTTTAACTGGGCCGAAGCCGACTGCGACAAAAGCCAGAATCTGAACGGCGATACCCAGGATCGAGCGCCGCGATCGGCCGCTCTCGTCGGCGGATGATGGTCGCTTATCCCGCACCAGCAGGAGCAGCAGGAACAGGAGCCCGCCCACCAACAGGATGACGATCGCGGGGATGCCAATCGGCTGCTGGTGGACGTTGATCATTGAAGACCTCCCCGGACGCCGCATCAGAGCCGGCGCCCGGGGTCAGGTCAATATCTTAGGCGGAGGTCGTCGCGCCGCTTTGCTCCGAGCCCGCGCCGCCAAATTTGCCGGCGAGGTCCTTGGCGGAATTGAGCACCTTGTCGCGCCGGTCCTTGCTGCTGAGCAAAGCCGCCGCCACGCCGCCCAGCGCCAGCCAGCCGAATGTCGTCAAACCACGCTTCTGAGTTACGTTATTAGCCATGATACGCCTCCATACTTGCCGCCAATAAACGGCGGTGCCCGCGGGGGCGTTCCGCAGGAAGGGCTAAACGCCTAGAAATTCCAGACCACCCGAAAGCGGCTCAGCCGCATAATCGACTTGCAGCACGCGCCGCCGCGCCGGCTTAACCGCGGCGGCGGAGGCGTGAAGGATTAAGGTAGCATATAGCCAGACGTCGCCCCGCTCTGCCAGGCACGTGCTTATGACGGATCGGGAAACCGCCGACTCGATATCAGCTTCGAGTATTGCCCCCTGCCGATGGCTGCCCCGCGCGATGAGCAATGGCGCGTTGGTGTCGGGCACGGGGTCCAAGTGAACGCGAAGCGTGACCATGTTCGCGAGCACCGAGGGCGGGGGTGCCACGTGGATCATTCCCTCTTTGTGGGTCCATGCACTGTATCCGGGCATCTCGCGGCGCTCGCGCACCACGATCGTGCGATCCTGATGCCAGCCGAGTGCCCAATTGGTCTTCTCGGTCTTATCGAAGAGGATGGCACGCACCGGAAAGCTGCCCAGACCCAATATCGACGCGGCAATGCTGCCGATCGGCCTATCGGCACGGAGGCATTGCCCGAGCGCATCGCGGTCCCGCAGTCTTACGCCGGCACGCTCGTCCGGCAATCCCGCCAATGCGGCCTCGATCTGCTCCAGGGCAGGTTCGGACAGCGCGCGGCGAAACAGCAGCGCGCCGTCTTGGTCGAACGTCAGGTTGCCGGAAGCGCTCAGGCGGCCTGCTTGGCCCGGCTCGCGCGCTTGCGCTCGTGCGGATCGAGATAGCGCTTGCGCAGACGGATGTTCTTGGGCGTGACCTCGACCAGCTCGTCGTCGTCGATATAGGCGATCGCCTGCTCCAGCGTCAGGCGGCGCGGCGGCGTCAGCCGGATCGCGTCGTCCTTGCCGCCGCTGGCGCGGAAGTTCGTCAGCTGCTTGGCCTTCATCGGATTGACTTCGAGATCGTCATTCTTGGCGTTCTCGCCGATGATCATGCCCTCATAGAGCTGCTCGCCGGGGGCCACCATCATGATGCCGCGTTCCTCGAGCGGGCCGAGCGCATAAGCGTTGGCCTCGCCCGAGCCGTTGGAGATCAGCACGCCGTTCTTCCGCCCTTCGATATTGCCCTTGTAGGGGCCGTATTTCTCGAACAGCCGGTTCATGATGCCGGTGCCGCGCGTGTCCGACAGGAACTCGCCATGATAGCCGATCAGGCCGCGCGACGGCGCCGAGAAGGTAATGCGGGTCTTGCCGCCGCCCGACGGACGCAGGTCGGTCATCTCGCCCTTGCGGTTGGCCATCTTCTCCACGACCGTGCCCGAATATTCCTCGTCCACGTCGATCACGACCGTCTCGTACGGCTCCTCGCGGCCATTCTCGCCATCCCGGAACAGCACGCGCGGGCGGCTGATGCTGAGCTCGAAGCCCTCGCGGCGCATCGTCTCGATCAGCACGCCGAGCTGGAGTTCGCCGCGACCGGCGACTTCGTAGCTGTCCTTGTCGTCCGATTCGGTGACCTTGATCGCGACGTTGGACTCGCCTTCGCGCAGCAACCGGTCGCGGATCATGCGCGACGTGACCTTCGTCCCCTCGCGGCCCGCCATGGGCGAATCGTTGACGGCGAAACGCATCGACAGCGTCGGCGGATCGATCGGCTGCGCATGCAGCGGCTCGGTCACGCTCGGATCGGCGATGGTGTTGGCGACGGTCGCCGTGGTGAGGCCGGCGATCGAGATGATATCGCCCGCTTCCGCTTCGTCGACCGGTACGCGCTCGAGCCCGCGGAACGCCATGATCTTGGACGCGCGGCCGGTCTCGACGACCTTGCCGTCGTTATCGAGCGCGTGGATCGGCATGTTCGTCTTGACCGAGCCGGAGAAGACCAGGCCGGTCAGAATGCGGCCGAGGAAATTGTCGCGGTCGAGCAGCGTCACGAGGAACTTGAAGGGACCATCGGGATCGGCGCTCGGCGGCGGCACATGCTCGACGATCTTCTCGAACAGCGGGGCCAGTGTGCCTTCGCGCGCTTCGGGATCGTCGCTGGCATAGCCGTTGCGGCCGGACGCGAACAATACCGGGAAATCGAGTTGCTCGTCGGTTGCTTCCAGGCTGACGAACAGATCGAACACCTCGTCCAGCACTTCCTGGGTACGGGCGTCCGAACGATCGATCTTGTTGACCACCACGATCGGCCGCAGGCCGAGCGCCAGCGCCTTGCCGGTCACGAACTTGGTCTGCGGCATCGCGCCTTCGGACGAATCGACCAGCAGGATCACCCCGTCGACCATCGACAGGATGCGCTCCACCTCTCCGCCGAAATCGGCGTGGCCGGGCGTGTCGACGATGTTGATGCGGGTGTCGCCATCCTTGCCGTGCCACTCGACCGAAGTGCACTTGGCAAGGATCGTGATGCCACGCTCCTTCTCGAGGTCGTTCGAGTCCATCGCGCGCTCTTCAACGCGCTGATTGTCGCGGAAAGTACCGGACTGACGGAAGAGCTGGTCGACCAGAGTAGTCTTGCCATGATCGACGTGCGCGATGATGGCCACGTTGCGAAGGCGCATGGTGGTCTTTCGTTTTTGGTTTTCGAAGTCGGCGCGCCTGTAGCCGAATTGCGGCGCTGCAACAACCCGCACCGCCGAAAGGATCGCGTGAAAGCGGTTGGCGTTACCAAGCGGAGGCAAGAAAGGCGGCTGTCAGACGTCGATCTGAAGCGTGTCGCTTGAATAATACAGTGATTGCCCCCTATCTTGTCGCCAACGGGAGATTTCACTTGGCCACGACCGCGACCGATACGAAGACCGACGAGCTTGTGCTGACGCCACCCGCGCCGGTGCAGGCAATTGCGCCGGCCAAGGCGGCCGGGCTGGTCCCCCTCGACGATTCCACCAGGACCGAGCTCGACAAACGCGTCGGCGCATTCGTCGAGGAGCTCGCGCAACTCGATTCGAACTCGCCCGAATTCGGCAAACGCGTCGATACGATCTCCAATCTTGGCCAGAAGGAGATTCGCGACGCGGCGAGCCACTCCAACCGCTTCCTCGACCGGCCGGTGCGCGCAATGGACGGCGAAAACGGCGTCGGTGCCGACCTGGCCGAGCTCCGCCGCACGATCGTGGATCTCGATCCGGCCAAGAAGGGCAATTTGCTCGCCCCGCGCAAATTGTTCGGCGTCATCCCGTTCGGCAACAAGCTGCGCAATTATTTCGACAGCTATAAAAGCTCGCAAAACCACATCTCGGCGATCCTCGTCTCCTTGAAGAACGGCAAGGACGAGCTGCTCAAGGACAATGCCGCGATCGATACCGAGCGCCAGGCATTGTGGGCGGCGATGGGCCGGCTGGAGCAGATGATCCACTACGCCCAGACGGCGGATAGCCTGCTGGAGGACAAGGCCAGCGAGCTCGACGCAAGCGATCCCGCCAAGGCAAAGGCGATCCGGGAGAGCGCACTGTTCTACGTCCGCCAGCGCCATCAGGATCTGCTGACCCAGATGGCGGTGACGGTGCAGGGTTATCTGGCGCTCGATCTGGTCAAGAAGAACAATGTCGAGCTGATGAAGGGCGTGGATCGCGCGTCCACGACCACGGTGGCCGCGCTCAAGACCGCGGTAACCGTGGCGCAGGCGCTGGTCGGGCAGAAGCTGGTGCTGGAGCAGATCACCCAGCTCAACACCACCACCGCCAACATCATCGATTCGACCGGAGACATGCTGCGCAACCAGACCGCGCAGATCCACCAGCAGGCGGCTTCCGCGACGATCCCGATCGAGACGCTCAAGCGTGCTTTCCAGAACATCTACGACACGATGGACGCCGTCGACCGCTTCAAGCTGGAGGCGCTCGATTCGATGAAGACCACCGTGACCAGCCTGTCGTCGGAGGTCGAGAAATCGCGCGGCTATATCGCCCGGGCGGAAGGTGCGGCACAGGCGCGGCTCACCTCCGGCGGCGGCACGCCCGCCGAAGACCCGTTCAAGGCGATCTGATGCCCGATCCGAATCGTGTGATGGCCGATGCGGAAGCGCTGCTGCAGCGCGTTTCCCCCGAAGGTCGCAGGCTTGCCCAGCGCGCCCGCCAGCGCCGCCGCCGTGCGCTGATGAAGGCGCTCGGTCGCGCGATCGCCGCTTCGGTGGTAATCATCCTCGCGGCAATTGCGGTCGGCTTCGTTTTTCCGATTGGGCAGATGGGCTTCCTCGCCGCCCTGATCGCGCTGGCGATTGCATGGGTCGCGATCTTTGCGATGAGCCACGAGCCGGAGGAAACCGCGCAGAGCCTGGCGGTGAGCGACATCACGTTGCTGCCGCAAAAGACCGAGGCATGGCTGCAGCGTCAGCGCCCGGCATTGCCCGCGCCGGCGCAGCGGCTGGCTGACGGCATCGGCCTCAAGCTTGAAGCTTTGGCGCCCCAGCTGATCAATCTCGATCCGCGCGAGCCGGCCGCCGCCGAGGTGCGCAAATTGCTCGCCACGGAGCTGCCCGAGTTGATCGACGGCTATACCCGCGTACCGGTCGGGCTACGGACCGACGACCGGCATGGCGTTGCGCCCGACAAGCAGCTGATCGAGGCACTTGGCGTGGTCGACAGCGAGCTCGCGCGCATGAGCGCGGACCTTGCGACCGGCGATCTCCAGAAACTGGCCACACAAGGCCGTTATCTCGAACTCAAATATAAGGACGATCAGAGCCTCTGAGCCGCCGCGCCGCCGGCCTTAGATGATCGCCTGCACCAAGCCGAGTTCCAGGGCCTCCTGCGCGCTCAGATACCAGTTCGACGGTGTCTTCTGGAGCAATTGCTCCATCGTCAGCTGCGACCCCTTGATCAGGTTCTCGAAGCCTTCGTTCTGGATCGAGATCGATGCTTCGATTTCATGGAGTGACGCGCGCACGATCTCGATCGCGCTGGTCAAAGGACCTTCGATGGCGAGCTCCTTATGCATTTGACGCTCGTGAATCATGAGCCGTGTGCCGCGGGCGAGGTAGCGGTTCTCGCGTGCAAAGAAACTCATGAGCGTGACGCCGGCCGAATAGACCGCCGTCTTGCCGAGGAAAACGAAGCTTCGCGCGTCGTCATGCTCGCTATGGTAACGCATGTCCTCGCCGATCATGCGGGCAATTTCCGGATCGCCGCCGAGCGTGGACAGCTCGATCGCGATCACGCCTTCCGCGGGAGCCTTGTCGAGTTGCTCGCGGAACTGCGCATACATCTGGTCATCGACCGTGCCGGCGAGCAGGATGGCCGGATTGAGGAAGCTCTTGGGATCGAGGGTATCAGTCATTTTCTTCAGCCTGAGGGATTGGGTGGCGGACGTGAGCGCGTCCAACCCCTAGCCGCTGGAATGGTTGCTAACGCCGCCGCGCCGCAAACCGGGTAATCGCCATTATCTCCTCCTCGACCAGCGCACTGCCTGGGTAGCCGGGAGATTTTACCTGGCGTTCCGCTTCGGCGAGCCGAGTCAACGCGGTAGCGAGCCCATCCGGCGTCCACCGGGTGAGCTGCCCCTGAATGATCGGCTTTTCCTTCCAGAAGATCGCCCGGCCAGCGGTTTCCATCACCCGATCGATACTTTCACCTTCGGCCATCTGGCCGCGCAGCTGCGCCAGCTGCAGGGCGCGGCGGGCAAGCGCGCGGATGACCGGGATATCCTCGATCCCTTCGCTGGCAAGACGCGCGAGTTCGTCGTCGGCATGCTGCGGCTGGCCCGAGAATACGGCGTTGGCGAGCTTGGACAGATCGCCTTCCTCCATCGCCGCGCCGACCGCTTCCAGCGCCTCATGCTCCAGCGGCTTGGGCCGATCCGGCGCGGCATCGACATAAAGTGCCATCTTTTCCAGCTCGCGGCTGATCAATGCACGATCGCCGTTACAGGCGGCGGCGATACGTCCGGCGACGTCGTTGCGGATCTGCAGGCCCAGTTCGCGCCCTATCTCGCTGACCAGTGTCGCCGCGTTGCGCCCCTCCGGGACGTAGCTCAAATGCGCCAACGCTGCCGGACTGCTCTGGACAAGCTTCACCAGCTTGGAATCCTTGCGCAATGCGCCTGCGATCGCCGCTACCGGATTGCCGGCGGCAGGCGCTTCCAGCAGCGCCTGAACTGCCTCGACCGCATCATCGGTCGCGGGATCGAGCCGGATCCAGTTCTTGCCGCCGAACAGGCTGATCGCCGCCGCCTCATCCGCCAGTCGTGCCGGATCGCTCTTGAGCGCCGACGACGTGAGGTCGATCCGCTCCGCGTCCGGCCCCACGGCAGCGCCCAGCCGGTCAGCAAGCGCACGCGATCCGGCCTCGTCCGGGCCGTACATCAGATAGAAACGGATGCTCGGATCGGCGCTGTCGAGCGCGTGGCGGAACCGGGCTTCTTCCGGCTTCATTCCGCGGGCGGATGGCGCCGGGCATAGAGCGCGACCTGAGCCACGATCTGCTCGGCGACTTCGCCCGACAGGCGTTCGAGCGCGGTCTGTTCAGCCGCGATCACCGCATATTCGGATGTCACGACATCGATCCCGGCATCCGACTGCGCCGTGTTATCCAGCAGCACCGTCTGGTTCGATGCGTCGATCAGTTTGAAGCGCGCGCGCAACGTGCGCCGCTCGCGCGTCACCGTATTGTTGCTACGGATGCCGAAGCCGGTGATCTGATCATCGAGCAGCACGTCCAGCCGGTAACGCGAGGCACCATGGCCGCTGGCGCCGAGCCGATCGACCAGCGCGTTACGCATCAGCCAGCCCTGCTGACCCGCAATCTGCCCGACCTCGATCCCGCTGAGTGTGCGCGCGACCGACCCATGGCTGCCGCCGGCATACATCGGCTGTAGCCCGCACCCGGCCAAGGTCAGGCCGATCGGCAGCAGGAAACCAAGGCGCGCGAGCCGTTTCATGCGACGATGTTGACCAGCCGGTCGGGCACGACAATCACTTTCTTCGGCGCCGCCCCGGCGAGGAACGCCTGGACCTTGGGCGAAGCCAGCGCTGTGTCCTCCATCGCGCCTCTTTCCAGGCCCTTGGCAACGGTGAGCGTGTCGCGCAGCTTGCCGTTGACCTGGATCGCGACCGTAACCTCGTCCTCGACCAGCATCGCCGGATCGACCTCCGGCCATGGCGCATCCGCCACCAACCCGTCGCCGCCGATTCGCGCCCACGCTTCCTCCGCGAAATGCGGCACCATCGGCGCCGTGAGCCGGATCAGCGCCCGCGCGGCATCGTCGCGCGCGGCCGAGGGCTTGGCCTTCTCGATCGCGCCCACCAGTTCGTAAAGCTTGGCCACCGCCTTGTTGAACGAGAGCGATTCTACGTCGGCAGCAACGCCTGCGATCGCCTGATGGAGCTTGCGGGTCAGCGCGGCATCTTCGCCCGCACCGCCCCCCACAGCCGTCGCGCGCCACAGCCGCTGGACGAAGCGCGCGCAGCCTTCAATGCCCGACACGCTCCACGGCAAGTCGCGCTCGGGCGGGCTGTCCGACAGCATGAACCAGCGCACCGCGTCGGCGCCATAATGATCGAGAATCGGCGCCGGATCGACGGTGTTCTTCTTCGACTTCGACATCTTCTCGACGCGGCCGATCTTGATCTCCGGTCCGCCATCCTTGAGGAAGACTGCGTTTTCTCGCCGGTCGATTTCTTCGGGGCTGAACCAAACAACCCGTTCCCCAACGCCGTCTTCGATAGTCGTATAATAGGTTTCGTGCGTTACCATACCCTGCGTGAACAGGCCGGTGAACGGCTCAGCAATGTCGAGCCGGCCGATATGTTTGAGCGCGCGCGTCCAGAAGCGGGCATAGAGCAGATGCAGGATCGCATGCTCGACGCCGCCAATATATTGGCCGACCGGCAGCCATTGTTCGGCCACCGCGCGGTCGAACGGCTGGTCCTTGGGCTGGCTGGCGAAGCGGATGAAATACCAGCTGGAATCGACGAAAGTATCGAGGGTGTCGGTCTCGCGCCGCGCCGGCTTGCCGCAGTTCGGGCAGTCGACATGCTTCCAGGTCGCGTGGCGGTCGAGCGGATTGCCCGGAATGTCGAAGCTGACATCCTCCGGCAGCACGACCGGCAACTGATCCTTCGGCACCGCGACCGGGCCGCAGCCTTCGCAATGGACGATCGGGATGGGTGTGCCCCAATAACGCTGGCGGCTGACGCCCCAGTCGCGCAGGCGATAGACGGTCGTGCCGACGCCCCAGCCCTCGCTTTCGGCACGCGCGACGATCGCGCTCTTGGCCTCTTCCGAGCCTAGACCGTCGAGGAAGCGCGAATTCACGATCACGCCGGGATCGGTGTCCGCCTCGTCGGCAATTGGATCATTGGCATGATCCGCCGACTTCGCCACGACGCGCGTCACCGGCAGCATATATTTGCGCGCGAAATCGAGGTCGCGCTGATCGTGCGCGGGCACGCCGAACACTGCGCCGGTGCCATATTCCATCAGCACGAAGTTCGCCACGAACACCGGCAGCTTCCACGCCGGGTCGAGCGGATGTGCCGCGCTCAAGCCGGTGTCGAAGCCCTTCTTCTCGGCGGTCTCGATCTCGGCGGCGGCGGTGCCGGTATGACGGCAATCGTCGATGAATTCGTTGAGGCCGGGGGTGCTGTCCTTCAGCGCCTGCGCCAGCGGATGATCGATCGACACCGCGACAAAGGACGCACCGAAGATGGTGTCGGGCCGGGTGGTGAACACCTCGACCTGTGGCAATGGACCGCCGTCCAGTTCGAACTTGAAGCGCAGCCCCCTGGATCGGCCGATCCAATTGGCCTGCATCAGCTTCACCTTGTCGGGCCAATGCTCCAGGCTATCCAGCCCATCGAGCAGTTCGTCGGCAAAGTCCGTAATCTTGAGGAACCACTGGCTGAGCTTGCGCCGCTCGACCAATGCACCCGAGCGCCAGCCACGCCCGTCAATGACCTGCTCGTTGGCGAGCACGGTCATATCGACCGGATCCCAATTGACCGCGCTTTCCTTGCGATAGACCAGGCCCGCCGCATACAGGTCAAGGAACAGCGCCTGTTCCTGCCCGTAATAATCCGGCTCGCAGGTGGCCAGTTCACGGCTCCAGTCGAGCGCGAAGCCGAGCCGTTTCAGCTGCGCCTTCATCGCCTCGATATTGGCACGCGTCCAGGCGCCGGGATGGACGTTCTTCTCCATCGCCGCATTCTCGGCGGGCATGCCGAACGCGTCCCACCCCATCGGATGCAGCACTTCCATACCGCGCATCCGGCGATAGCGCGCGAGCACGTCGCCCATCGTGTAATTGCGCACATGCCCCATGTGGATGCGCCCCGACGGATAGGGGAACATCTCCAGCACGTAGCTTTTTGGCTTGGGGGACGCGTCGTCGGCGTGGAAGGTGCCGCGCGTCTCCCACTCCCGCTGCCAGCGTGCGTCGCTGTCGCGGGGTTCGAACCGCTCACTCACGATATTATCAGCCGTTCGCGGCGGCGTTGCGTCTCAGGTCGCGCGCCTTCTGGAGAATGATCTCCTCAAGCTTGGCGTTAGTCGCCGCCTGGACCGCCGCGTCGACCCACTGGCCATTCTGGTACACCTGGCGCGCGGTGGCGACGCGGACCACGTCGGCGCGCAATGCGGCATCGAGGATCGAGACCGAAACCTTCATTCGCTCGGTCGGCACCGCCGGATTCAGGTACCAATCCGTAACAATCACGCCGCCGTTGCTGTCGGTTTGCGCGATCGCCATGAACGACAGCGTCTCGAGCGCGGCCCGCCAGAGATAGGCGTTGACGCCAATGGTGGTGACATTGACCGGCGCCATCTGTGGCTGTTTCGGCTTCTTGCGGGCATCGGCCGCGCCGGCGAGGCTGGCGATCATCAGAAGGCCGATCAGGGGGCGGGAGGAAGGGATCATACGCGGGGAAAACCTTTGCGGTCGGGCTGGCGGCGCCGTTATAGAAGCTCGTCGCGTACCCGCAAGCCGCGTGCGGCGGGCTGCGCATGCCTGGATTTGCGGCAGCTGCGCCATAAAATGTGGAGCCTCTGCAACATACCGAAATGAATCGGCAATCAAACCGGAACAGAGTTGCGCGTGAGGGGTAGCGGCTTCCTGTAACGCGACCCATATGGACCGGAAATGAAAACGAATCGCGGGAGATTTGGAAAGTGGGGAAGCGCCGTGGCGCTTTTCGCCCTGCTTGCCGTGCCCGCAACATCCGCCGACGCCAAGGTCCGCAAGCATAGCCGCGCCCCTGCGGCGGCGCTTGCGCCGGGTTTCAGCGCCTTCACCCCGGCCGCCGCCGATCCGCGCCTCGCGGCTTTGTTCGCGCGCAGCGGCCTTGGCGCTACCAATTTCAATGAGGGCGCATTCCGCTTCACGCCGTCGGGTACGGGCGCCAGCAAGCGTGCGATCACGGTCGCAGTCCGCTCGCGCTCTTTCACGCGCCAACAGGCGGCCAAGAGCATGGCGCTGCCGAGCGACGGCCTTGCCCCCTCCGCTTACAGCCTGGGCGCCTCGATCGGCTGGAAGCGCTTCGCTTTGTCGGGCGACGTTCAGAAGGTCGATGGCGGCCTGTTACCCAATGGGCATGAGTCCGCCGATCTGGGCCTGATCTTTTCGGGCAAGCGCTGGGCCACCGAGCTTCAGGTCGCCGGCGAACGCGCCTCCGGCGCGCGCATCCCTGCAGCCACCGGGCTCGACGAAAGCTGGTCGGTCGGTGTCGGCGGTTCCTACGCGCTTACCCGCCGCTTCAACGTGACCGGCGGCGTGCGTTACAAGACGCAGCGCGACCAGTTGCAGAGCCTCACCGACGACCGCCGCGACAGCCAGGCCGTCTATCTCGGCACGACCTTCAAATTCTGATCCGGCGAAAGCCGGTTTGACATCATGAACGCGTCGATACCGGCCCAGCCATAAGCCCCTAATTGCGCCAGCCTGCGGAAGGCGTGACCGTTCATCCCGCCGAGCGCGATTACCGGCACGCGCGCCCCCCTCGCCCATAATCCGAACCGTACGGCGCCCAGCCCCTTCGCGGCGGGATGTGAGCGGGTTGCGAACACGGGCGACAACAAGGTCGCATGCGCGCGCGCCGCTGCCACTTCGCGCGGGTCATGCGCGGGTGCGGTGCGCATAAGCGGCCGGGACGCACGCAAATGCCGCGATCTCCCATGTGCCCCGTCCGCGCGCCACGCCGCTGCTTCGCGCGGGGTTCCGGCCAGGATCAGGACCAGATGCCGTTTTCGCACGATCTTGCGCACGCGCTCGAACAATGCCCTGCGTTCACCCGCGCCATAATGGCGAAAGATCACGCCGCTCCCGCGCGGCAGTCGACCAAGCGCTTCCCACAGGCCTTCGCCCATACGTTCGTCGGTCATCAGCCACAGGCGCGGGAGAGGCTGGCGGGAGCGCATCGCGCTCGCCTATAGCGCCGCCATGCTCCCGACCGATACTCCCGCCACGCGCCTTGCCGCGGTTCGCGAAAAACTGGCGCGCGCCGCCGCTTTGGCCGGGCGCGGGTCAGGCGCGATCGAACTGATCGCAATTTCGAAGACACACGGCGTGGAAGAGATCACACCGCTGATCGAGGCCGGCCAGCGCAGCTTCGGCGAGAATCGCGTGCAGGAAGCGCAGGGTAAATGGCCCGCGCTCAAGGCGGCCCACCCCGATGTCCGCCTTCATCTCGTTGGCCAGCTTCAGTCGAACAAGGCGGATGACGCCGTCGCCCTGTTCGACGCGATCCACGCGCTCGACCGGCCGAGCCTCGCCAATGCGTTGGCCAGGGCGATGGAAAAGGCGAACCGCACCCCCACCCTGTTCGTCCAGGTCAATATCGGCGGCGAGGAGCAGAAGGGCGGCTGCGCGATCGGTGACCTGCCCGCGCTGCTGGCGCATTGCCGCGCGCTCGGTTTAAATATTGCCGGGTTGATGTGCGTCCCGCCGGCCGGCACCGAAGCCGCACCCTATTTTGCGTTGCTGGCCAAATTGGCGCGCGACCATGGCCTGAGCCAGCTCAGCATGGGTATGTCCGGAGATTATGAAACGGCAGCGATGCTGGGTGCGACCTGCGTCCGCGTCGGCACGGCCCTGTTCGGCGCCCGCACCTAACGCAATGCGCTAGCGGATCTCGAGCGCATCACCCGGCGCCAGCGCCGGCAGCAACTTCAGCAGCTCGGCGCGCGCAACCGCGACACAGCCTTCGGTTGGCGCACCGTCGCGCCAGCAATGCCAGAAGATCGCGCTGCCCGCAGCGGGAACCGGCGGCGCGTCGTTATGACCCAGCACGACGATGACGTCGTAGAGCCCGTCCTCGCGCCACAGCCGCTCGGCCGAGAAAGGATGGGGGTGACGCACCGGCCGATTGTAGGCCGGGTCGGAAACCCCGTCGGACCAGCCGTCGTCGGGCCGCAACCAGCGCCACGGCAGACGCAACCCAGCGGGCAGAGCTACCCGGTCGGGTCGCAGCAATAGGCCCCGGATCGGCCAGAGCCCGATAGGGCTGGCGCCGTCACCTTCGCGCTTGGCTGCCGCCGCCACCAGGCCGCTTTTGCCGATACTGCATGGGATGGACTGCCCTTCGACATGCAGAAGCCCGGCCGTGCCGTCGGCTACCAGCTTCACAGCAGATGGCCGGTGCGATCCCGCTTCACGTCCAGATAATGGGCATTATGCGGATTGGGCGGGAGTTTGTGCGGCACGCGCTCGACGACCGTCACCCCCGCCGCTTCCAGCGCCGATACCTTGGCGGGATTGTTGGTGAGCAGCCGGATCCGGTCCTGTCCCAGCAGGCGCAGCATCGCGGCGGCAATGCTGAAATCGCGCGCATCGACGGCGAAGCCCAACCGCAGATTGGATTCGACCGTGTCGAAACCCTGATCCTGCAAGGCATAAGCGCGCAGCTTGTTGATCAGCCCGATCCCGCGCCCTTCCTGGCGCAGGTACAGCAATATGCCCCAGCCGCTCTGCGCAATCGCCTCGATCGCGGCGTGAAGCTGCGGCCCGCAATCGCATTTCAGGCTGCCGAGCACGTCGCCCGTGAGACATTCGCTGTGAAGGCGTACCAGCGGCGGCGTGCCATCGGACGCGCCGATCACCAAAGCCACATGCTCCGCAGCGTCGGCCGGCGAGCGGAAGGCGATGATCTCGCTATTCTCCGCGCCCCCCACCGGAAGGCGGGCACGCGCGACGATGGCAAGATCGTCCTCACGCTCGTGTGCCGCAATGTCGGCAGCGGTCACCTGCGCGGCGGCCTCTCCCGCCGCCCGCACGAAGAACGCCGGCAGCAGCCCGGAAACGCGCGCCAGGGTCAACGCGGCCGACGCGGCCTCGACAGCCGCAACGGCTCGCGTGCGATATGGACCCTTGAAGGGATTGGCGAGATCATTGGCGGGATCGGCCAGCGCCAGCGCCGCGGGCAGATCGAGCCACGGCACGCGTTCGATCAATACCGGCTGACCCGGCGTGGCGGCATCGCGCTGGTTGGCGAGCTTGAGGATCGCGCCGCGCTCGGCCGAAAGCAGCAGCTCGGCCGTACCATCCGGATCGAACGCCGCCAGGCGAGCATCGTCGGCGCGCTCGACTGCCAACAGCACCAGGCCGCCGTCGCTACCATCGATCCGAACCGGCCAGCCGCGCCGCAGCGCGTCGATCGCCCGGGCCGCATCGCGCGGATCGCTCACACCGCGAACTCCGTCACGAGCGGCACATGGTCCGATGGTTTCAGCCAGTTGCGGCACGCCTCGTGCACCACGTGCTTCGTCGCCTTGGCCGCAACTTCTCGGCTTGCCCACATATGGTCGAGCCGGCGCCCGCGATCGTTTACGGTCCAGTCGGGTGAGCGATAGCTCCACCAGGTGTGCAGTCGTGCCGGCGCCGGGTAGAAATGGCGGCCGAGATCGACCCAGTCATGCGCCGCTTGCAGCCGGCCCAATGCATCGACCTCGACCGGCGTGTGGCTGACGACATCGAGCAACTGCTTGTGGCTCCAGACATCTTCCGGCAGCGGCGCGACATTGAAATCGCCCACCAGCAAGGTCGGCTCGCTCAGGCAATCCGCCCATTGCGTCATCCGCTCGAGGAAGGCGAGCTTCTGCGCGAATTTGGGGTTTACCGCCGGATCGGGGATGTCGCCGCCGGCGGGAACATAGACATTCTCCAGCCGGAAGCCCGCCTCCAGCCAGACACCGACATGCCGCGCCTCACCATTGTCCTGCCAGTCGAACCGCCAGCAATCATTGTGCGCGTCGCGGAAGGGCTGTCGCGACAGGATCGCGACGCCGTGATGCATGCGCTGGCCATGGAGTCGCTGGTGGACATAACCCATCCGCTTGAAATCGTCGGCCGGGAAGACGTCGTCCGCCGCCTTGGTCTCTTGCAGGCACAATATGTCGATCTGCTCTTCCTTGAGGAAGCGTTCGACGATGCCGATCCGCGCCCGCACCGAATTGATGTTCCACGATGCGATCTTGAGAGCTGCCATGCTCGGCATGTAGCGAGCGGGAGGCGGGGATGGAAGATTGACGGCGTGGGGCTGGATGGAGACGGTGGCGACGCGCGACGGGCCGAGGGACTTAAGCTCCGGACGCGCGTTGCTACCCGACGCCCACGGTGGGCTTCATTCGAAAGATTGCGATGGCCAATTTCATGTTCGCGACCGGGATCGAGAATAGCATCCCGACCATTAACAATGGCCGCACCCGGGTCGATCAGATGGAAGTCTGCGGCCATTACCGGCGGTGGCGCGAGGATTTCGACCTCGTCGAGGATATGGGGATCCAGTATCTCCGCTTCGGGCCGCCGCTGCACAAAGCCTTCCTCGGCCCCGGCCGCTACGACTGGGAGTTCGCGGATCTCACTCTGTGCGACCTCAAGTCACGCGACATCACGCCGATCGTCGACCTCTGCCATTTCGGCGTGCCGGACTGGATCGGCAATTTCCAGAACCCCGATTTCCCGATGCTGTTCGCGCGTTATGCCGCCGATTTCGCCGAGCGCTATCATTGGGTCCAGCTCTACACGCCAGTGAACGAGATGTTCGTCTGCGCGGTCTTCTCGGCGCAATATGGCTGGTGGAACGAGCAGCTCTCCAGCGATCAGGCGTTCGTCACCGCGCTCAAGCATATCGTCAAAGCGAATGTTCTGGCGATGCAGGAAATCCTCAAGCGCCGCCCCGACGCGATCTTCATCCAGAGCGAATCCTCGGAATATTTTCATGCAGACAGCCCCGCTGCGATCGGCCCGGCCGAGATCATGAACGCCAAACGCTTCCTCAGCCTCGATCTCAACTATGGCGTCCGGGTCGACAGCGAGATGTACGAATATCTGCTCGATAGCGGCATGACCAAGGAAGAATATCATTTCTTCCTCAACAACCGCCTCAAGCAGCACTGCATTCTCGGCAACGATTATTATTGCACCAACGAGCATCGCGTGCATCAGGACGGGCGGACCTGGGCCTCAGGCGAGGTGTTCGGCTATAGCGAGATCACGCGCCAATATTACGGCCGCTATGGTTTGCCGGTGATGCACACCGAGACCAACTTTCGGCAAGGGCCCAATGGTGACGAGGCGGTCAATTGGCTGTGGAAGGAATGGGCCAATGTGCTGAGGCTGCGCAATGTGGGCATCCCGACCGTCGGCTTCACTTGGTATTCGCTGACAGATCAGGTGGATTGGGACAGCGCGCTGCGGGAGCAGAATGGCAACGTCAATCCGCTCGGCCTCTATGACCTCGATCGCAATATTCGTCCGGTCGGCAAAGCGTATCGGCAGCTCATTCAAGACTGGCGCGATGTGCTGCCCGCGCAGAGCGTTTGCCTAACCGTACCGGTCGTGCCGCCGTCCCATGCCGGACGCATCGATGCGCGCGAGCAGGAACGGCGCGCGGACCGCATGCTCCATCGCACCCCGGCGGCGCCGCAGCGGGAAGAGATCGGACGCTGACACCGGCTTGAAAACGCACAGACCGGCAAGCCTGCGCTAATCTACCGCAACGACGCCGGGGCGGCGCCAGGCCAGCACGCGCGCATGGCCCAGTCGCATAAACTCTTGCTCATCCTGCTACCGATCATCATCCTCGGCATCGGCCTGGTAGGTCGCGCAGTGTCTCACCGATTGCGCGAGCAAATCCGGCAGAGGCGGGAGGACGGCTCCCCGGGGCCGCACTAAGCGGCGAGGCTTAACTTGGGATCGCCGGCCTGGTGAGACGGAGGAACATTGCTCGTCCCCCCTTCGCCCGGCTGATGCGGATGTGCCTGCGCGTAGCGCGCATCGCATGCCGCCTCGTCCGCCGTCTGCGGACGCAGATAGGAAATGGAGAAGTGCCGGCCGAATGTTTCATCGCCCTGCATACGTAAAGTTGCCTGACTGTCCGCGGGAAGTCGGTCGCGCAAGGCAATGAGCGTCTCGATCATCGCGTCGAGCGACGAATGATCGGGAACGTGGATGAAGTCGCGCACTCTTCTGGTCATATCGAACCCCCCCGGGTTTCCTATGCGGGTGGATGGTAAGTCAGGGTCTATAAGGGCGCAACATTGTATTTTTCCTGAATGCCGCGGTTAGGCGGCAGACAGATTCTTGAGGGGCGTCAGGCGGCCATCGGCTGAGCGCAGGCGTCGCAATCGATCATCTTGTCCAGCAGCGCGTCGGCCGATTTGCAGCTCGAGCCATCGACGATCGTGATGCCGCGCTCGGCACAATCTCCGACGAGCAGTCCGTACGCGTCACCCGACGCGATAACTGCCCATGGCCCCTCCGCCAACACCGCCGTCGCGCCAGCTTCATCGGCTGGATCCGCCAGGCGGTAGGCTAGGCCGCGGTGGCGGCAGACGGTCGCGAGCTCGTCGAGATCCTTTCCGGCTAGCAGCAGGGACGGCGTGAACCTCTCGACCCGCGGAATATGGCGATCCCGCATGGGAGCCGGCCGTGCGACCGACGGGTGGAGCAGCCGCGATTTGCGCCGCCACCATCCGGCACCTCTCGCGGCAGGGTGCGTCTCCTGCTGCGCCACCAGCGTCTTCAGCAGCGCTGCAAGCGCGGTGGGGTGCGGCATCCCCCCGCTGACGTCAAATACACCCGGCTCATACTCGCCGGACGCGGTCAACAGCGTGTTCCAGCCACGGTTTCCGAACATTGCCCAACTTGTGACTGCGCCGATCTCGATGCCCTCGGCGCGCAGCTCGCGGGCGGTCTGCCACGCATCGGCCACCCAGCGCATCTGCTCTTCGCGCGTGCAGCCATTATGCACCTCGGTCACCGCCAGCGGGATGCCATAGCGTGCCCACGCTTCCCGCAATACGCCGCGCAACCCGGGCGGGGGCGGGTCAAGCACGCGTACGGCCTCGGTGTCGGCGAACGTCTTTGCTCCGTTGCCGCCGCGCAGGTGCGCCGGATAGCGCTGTATCCGATGATCGAGAAAGCGATCGCTGGTTAGATAATGGTTCACGCCGATGACGTCGGGCGGACACGGCGCCTCCGCGATCGAACGCAGGCGCGGTTCAAAACCGTATGTGCAAAGCCGCCGCCACAGCGGGTGGCCGGGCACAACGCGGCCGCATAGCAGATCCCAACTCATCCAGCGCCGCACGTTGTCAAATGCGGCCTGATCACCCATCGCGGCGGTCGCATAGGTCCTGCCCAGATCGTCCGTCTGTATCAGCCTCGCTGCCGGATTGACGGCGCGTACCGCCGTCATCGCCAGCCGTACGCCATCGATCTGGTTGAGCAAGGCGAGCCAGAAGCTGCGTTCGTCGCAATGATGCGGGTACCACAGGCCGTACAGGGCGGAGAAGCGAGCGGTCGTCACCGGTTCGTTGACCGGCGTCCAGTCCTCGATCCAGGGGTAGCGGGCGGCCACCGCCCCCGCGAACTGCGCGAGCCCAGGCGCGAAATTGTCGGCCAGAAGGTTCGTGTAGGCGGGTCCGCTGCCATGGTGGACCAGACCGGCGATCGGCCGCATGCCAAGCTCGCATATCCGGGCAAGTCGGGCATCCGACCAGCTCCAGTCGAAGCTATCCGGCCGGTGCGGCGAAACACGCTCCCACAACACCGGATAGCGCAGCGCCGAGATGCCAAGCTCCGCGAAAAGGTCGAGGTCAGGCAGCCGGTCGTGATGACCCGTCTCGCGCAGCTGATCCCGGAAATGGTCTCCGACACGATTGACCGTACATTCCGGTCCGCCCCAAAGTTCGAGCGTGTCCATTGACGTCTCCGATCCCTGGTTGTCCGTAACGGAACAACGAGAGCAAAGTTGCGCAATTCTTGAATTTGCGGAGAACATTGATCTACATTAATAAATACATGTTAAATCAGCACTTTATTACTTGTTGCTGCGGAACCCCCGTCGGATCGCACCGTTAAGTTGGTTCATTCCCCAGCAAGGTGTCCGACACATGCAGCCTACGCCAATCTCCGCCCAACCCGGCCCCGACAGGGGGAGCGGGAACGCCGGAGTGGTAGGTGCAACCATCCTCTGCTTCAGCCATTTGCGATGGGATTTCGTGTTCCAGCGGCCCCAGCATCTGATGGGCCGCTTCGCGCGGGAAAACCGGGTGATCTTTTGGGAAGAACCGCGGTTTCGTGCGGATCTCGCCGAGGCGCGGCTGGATATTCGGCGTTGCGAACAGACCAATGTCACGGTGGTAGCGCCCGAACTTCCGGAAGGCTCCGGCCATGAGGACACCCTGCGCCGCCTGCTGGACAGCTTTCTCGCCGGCGAGGATGGCCCTGTCGTCCGTTGGTATTACACTCCCATGATGCTCCCATTCTCGGAGCATGTGGCAGCCGATTGCGTCGTCTATGATTGCATGGACGAGCTCGCTAACTTCAAGGGAGCGCCGCCCGAATTGCTGCCGCTGGAGCAGAAGTTGCTATCGCAGGCAGACCTGGTCTTTACCGGAGGCTATAGCCTCTATGAGGCCAAACGGGACCGTCATCCCAGCATCCATCCCTTCCCCTCCAGCGTTGAGGTCGACCATTTCGCCCAGGCGCGAGGTAAGTTGATCGAGCCCGACGACCTGGCGGATCTGCCGCACCCGCGCTTCGGCTTTTACGGCGTCGTGGACGAACGGATGGACCTCGCGCTGCTCGAAGCGATGGCAGACGCGCGACCGGAATGGTCGATCGCGATCGTCGGACCGGTGGTCAAGATTAGCGAGGGCGATCTGCCCCGTCGCCCGAACCTCTATTATCTCGGCGGCAAATCCTATGCCGAGCTGCCCGCTTACCTGCGCGGCTGGGACGTGGCGCTGATGCCGTTCGCGATCAACGAGGCAACGCGTTTCATCAGCCCGACCAAGACGCCCGAATATCTCGCCGGGGGATTGCCGGTCGTGTCCACGCCGATCACCGACGTCGTGCGCCATTATGGCGATGTCGACGCGGTAAAGATCGCGGGCACGGCGGACGAATTCGTTGCCGCTTGCGACGCCGCCTTGGCACTTCGCCAGGACGATGGCGCTTGGCGCGTCCAGGTTGACGCGCTGCTGGCGCAGATTTCCTGGGATCGCACCTATCGCCAGATGGCGGAACTGATCGGCGACAGGGTGGCTCGGGCCCAGCATGTCCAGCCGATCGTGTCTCCCACGGTTTGGCCGGCCGAGCGGCCCAAGGCTTATGACGTAATGGTGGTTGGCGCCGGCTTTGCGGGCGCCGTCATGGCGGAACGGCTGGCGGCGGGATCGAACAAGAAGGTCCTGGTGGTCGATCGACGCCCGCACATCGCTGGCAATGCATTCGACCTACTCAACGAAGATGGCCTGCTGATCCACCAATATGGGCCGCACATCTTCCATACGAACAGCCAGGATATCGTCGATTATCTATCGCGCTTTACCGATTGGCGGCCGTACGAGCATCGTGTCCTGGCAAGCGTCGATGGCATGTTGGTGCCGATCCCGATCAATCGCACGACGCTCAACATGCTCTACAAGCTTGAGTTGAAAACCGACGAAGAAGCCGCGGCCTATCTCGCCTCACGCGCCGAGCCGGTCGACGTTGTCCGTACGTCGGCCGACGTGGTCATCTCGGCAGTGGGCCAGGAGCTCTATGAGAAATTCTTCCGTGGCTATACGCGCAAGCAATGGGGCATGGATCCGTCCGAGCTCGACAAGGCGGTAACGGCGCGCGTGCCGACCCGCACGAACACCGATGATCGCTATTTCAACGACAGCTTCCAGGCGATGCCGCTTGAGGGTTACACGGCGATGTTCGAGCGCATGCTGGATCATCCCAACATCGATCTGCTGCTCGGCGTCGATTATTCGGAAACACGCGCAGCCTATCCGCACGATCACCTCGTCTTTACCGGCCCGATCGACGAATATTTCGGCTATCGCTTCGGCAAGTTGCCGTACCGCTCGCTCCACTTCCGCCACGAAACCTTGGACCAGGAGTGGCTGCAACCCGTGGCGGTGGTCAATTATCCTGCCGAGGATGTGCCCTACACCCGCATCACCGAATATAAATATCTGACGGGTCAAACTGCGCCAAAGACGAGCATCACCTACGAATATCCGGCAGCGGAAGGTGATCCTTATTATCCCATCCCGCGCGAGGAGAATCAGGCGCTGTTCAAGCGCTATGAGGCACTCGCGATCGCCCAGCCCGACGTGACCTTCGTTGGAAGGTTGGCGACCTATCGATATTATAATATGGATCAGGTCGTGGGCCAGGCGCTCGCCACTTATCGGCGCATGACGGCCGAGGATCGTCGCACGGCAGCGCGCGTCTCGGACCAAGTGGCTGCCTGACGATAACAAGGCTTGGGAAGGCCGGATCGGGGAACGAGGATGGACAGGCCAACGCAACTGCTCGCGGGGCGGGTCCTTCTCTTGTCCCCACCTGACAGCTTCAACGCTGCTTATATCCGCCGCTCGCTGCAGCTTTGCGGCGTTCCTGTACTCACGCCACCTGGACCTCCGACCGAGGCGTTCGCCAACTTGTCGCCTGACGACTGGGCTTCGATCACCGCTTGCGTGGTGGTCGACCTCGGGCGTGCGATGTTTGCAGACGTCTCTCCGAAACAGCGCGATGTGCCGTTTCTGTTCGTCGGCTATGAACAGGGTTCGTGGTTTCCTGGCCCTTATTCATGGTTATGCCCGCCTTTCGCTTCCTATCAGGTGGTCGACGCGTTGACCGCTATGGTCAAAGCCGCGGGATCGACCATGGAAGCTATGATGGACCTGGCTACCCTGCCCATCGCTCCCCTAGCCAAGCCTGACGGCGGCGGCGCCGCTCCCAAGAAAGCACGGCAAAAAAAGCCGGCTGCCTGACGTCGGAAAGGCGGCTGCTGCGGCGTGAGCCGCTCCAATCCAGCGATCTAAAAAGGAAGGGCCCCCGCTCCGGGGGCTGGAGCGAGGGCCGACCTGGCGTTCGTCACGCAGGTGGGGTGCGACGCTCGTCCCGAGCAACAGGGGGGAATCCCGGGAGCAGCGTCGCAGCCGCAAACTTCATTTAGGCCAGCATTCCTGTCCCGAAAATGAATGAACCACTCAACGACCGCGGCTTACCGGGCGCGGGTCGCGCCAGAGGAACGTTTTATCGCTGACGACGCCGCCAAATTGCTGTCCGGACAGGATTGTGGTGGTGCGGTTGCCCTGCGCATCGAGCACCTGCCAGCCGGCGAGCGTGAGTCCGCCGGGCGCGCCGGCCTTCTCGGCAAAGCCGATCGTGATCGTTCCAAATTCGGGGTGTTTCGGGTCGCGCCCTTCGATGACGATCCGGCCGTCCTGCATACCAGGTACAATATGCGCGTAACGCGATATGTCCTTGGAGGGATCGAGCAACAAAGCGAGCGGCGAATCCCCCACCTTCCAGCGCGAGACCTGATTGACCTTGTAATCGATGAAGGTGAACGCCTTGCCGTCGCTGACAATGAGTAGCGGCACGCCTTTCTGATATTGAAAGCGGATCTTGCCCGGCTGCTTCAGCGTGATCGTCCCCGTCAAGGTGCGGCCGGTGCGATCCGTCTGCGCGAAGCTCGCGGTCATTGTGGACACCGCGCGCAGATGCGCCTGCACTTGGGCGAGGCCGCCGGTGGCAGCCGAGGCGGGTGCGGTAGCGACAAGCGCCATGACGAGGGCAATGCGAAACATGATGTCTTCCTGATGGGCCAGCCTTGAACTCGGGCTGAATTATTTCTTGCGCGGTTTGGGCTTCGGCCGGGCCATGGCCCAATCGCGCGAGGCCGCGATCTGATCCAATACCATATCCGGATTATCCGTCGCGTAGCGGACGAGCAGCGCCGCATAGCCCTCATAATGCGGCGTCTGCCAGAAGGTGTCGGGATCGATCTGTTTCAGCATCTCGATCTTGTCGCGATCCATATGCAGGCAAAAGCTGCCGGGATCGTGGCTTGGCGAGAGGATCGGCCGATCGTTCGCCTTGACCGCCGGCGCGCCATAATAAGTTGTGAGCGTCGTGTCCGGCAGCGCCAGCGCGTGCGCGACCACCGCCTCCCAATCGAGGCTCACCCCTGCCGCTCCTCACGCAATTTCTGCCAGTAAGCCAGCCGCTCCCCGATCTTGGCTTCGAAGCCGCGCGGCGTCGGCGCGTAGAAGGTCTGCGGGTTCATTTCCTCGGGCCAGTAATTGTCGCCGGAAAACGCCTCGTCGGCATCGTGATCATAGGCATAACCCTTGCCGTAACCGATCGTCTTCATCAGCTTGGTTGGCGCGTTGAGGATGTTCTTGGGCGGCATCAGCGATCCGGTCTCCTTGGCCGATCGCGCCGCCGCCTTCCAGGCGACATAACCGGCGTTGGATTTTGGCGCGGTCGCCAGATAGATTAGCGCATTGGCGATCGCCAATTCCCCTTCGGGCGACCCTAGAAAGTCATAGCTGTCCTTGGCCGCCAGGCATTGCACCAATGCTTGCGGATCGGCGAGACCGATATCCTCGCTTGCCATGCGTACCATGCGCCGGAGCAGATAGAGCGGCTCTTCGCCCGCCACCAGCATGCGGGCGAGATAGTAAAGCGCCGCCTGCGGATCGGAGCCGCGCACCGCTTTGTGAAGCGCCGAAATCAGGTTGTAATGACCCTCGCGGTCCTTGTCGTACACCGCGACCCGCCGGTGCAGCAGGGCCGCGAGGCCGGCCGGGTCGAGCGGCTCCGGTAGGTTTATGGAGAACAAGGTCTCCGCTTGGTTGAGCAGGAAGCGTCCGTCACCATCAGCGCTGGCAATGAGCGCGCCCCGAGCATCG
Source organism: Sphingomonas crusticola (assembly GCF_003391115.1). Taxonomy (NCBI): domain Bacteria; kingdom Pseudomonadati; phylum Pseudomonadota; class Alphaproteobacteria; order Sphingomonadales; family Sphingomonadaceae; genus Sphingomonas; species Sphingomonas crusticola. The sequence continues at coordinate 2,336,825 of NZ_QTJP01000001.1, read as the reverse complement.
GGGTTCAGCGGAAGCGGCCGCGCCTCGATCGCTTCCGCGCGGGCGAGTAGCTTTTCCAAGGCCGGCGTATCGAGGCGGTTCAGGATCAAAACCTGCGCGCGCGACAACAAGGCAGCGTTGAGCTCGAACGAGGGATTCTCCGTCGTGGCCCCTACCAGAACGACCGTCCCATCCTCGACATAGGGAAGGAAACCGTCCTGTTGGGCGCGGTTGAAGCGGTGGATTTCGTCCACGAAAAGCAGCGTCCGCTGGCCGGCGCGGGCGAATTCGCGCGCTTCCGCGAAGGTCTTCTTGAGCTCCGCGACGCCCGAAAACACCGCCGAAATACCAACGAAGCGCAGTCCCACTGCGTCCGCGAGCAGTCTGGCGATGCTCGTCTTGCCGGTTCCGGGCGGTCCCCACAGCACCATCGACGACAGTCTACCGGCCGCAACCATACGGCCGATCGCACCTTCCGGACCGGTTAAATGCTCCTGCCCGATCACTTCATCGAGCGCACGCGGCCGGATCCGGTCAGCAAGCGGGGCGCCCGCGGCAGGTTCGGAGGGCGCAGCGCTAGGCAAGGCAGCGGGAAAGAGGTCGGCCATCGCCGGAATATAGGGTGCGGCGGGCGCCATAGCCACGCTTCACCCAAATCGTCTTGAATTGCGTCAAGATATATCTTAGATCCGATTCGATGATACAGGAGATTATAAAAATGCGATTTGGACACGGCTATGGCCGCTGGCTTGGCGGTGGCTTTGGACCGGGCGGCCGCGAGCATCGCGGCGGCTGGGGCCATCACGAACGTGGCGGCGGACGCCGACGCGTATTCGACGGCGGCGAGCTGCGGCTGGTATTGCTGGCCTTGCTCGAGGCGCAACCGCGCCACGGCTACGACCTCATCCGCGAGATTGAGGAGCAGACAGGCGGCAGCTACGCGCCGAGCCCCGGCGTGGTTTACCCGACGCTCACCATGCTCGATGAGATGGGCCATATCGACGAGGTGAAGGAGGAAGGCGCCCGCAAGCGTTATGCGATTACCGACGCCGGCCGAGCCCACCTCACGGAGAAGCGCGGCGAGGTCGACGCGTTGCTCGAACGCCTGTCGCGCATGGGCCAGGAGGAAGGCCGCACCGGCGCTGCCCCGATCAAGCGCGCAATGATGGGTCTCGGCATGGCTCTGCGCGATACGCTGGGCGCGGCTCGCGGACGCGAGGATCTCGTCCACGACGTGGCGGCAATCCTCGACGAGGCGGCACGCAAGATCGAACGCCTCGAGAAATGACACGTCTTACGCTGCTGCGGCAGCGGCTGGGCATTGCGCCGGCTGCGGCCGCAATCGAACTCTATCCCCGGGAGATCCGAAATTTGACCCAAGTATTTGCCGCCGAAGCTGCCGTTCCGACGGCGAGCGGTAGTCGATATCTCCAGCAACTATGCAAGCACTGGACCCACAATCTGACGGTCGAATTCACGCCGGACCACGGCACCGTCGTCTTTCCGAAGGACGCGCGCGGCGCGGACCATCCGGGCGACGCACTCGTGACGTTCAACGCCCAGCCAGATGCGCTTCTCGTGCGGATCGACGCCACCTCGCCGGAACAGCGCGACGGACTGAAGGGTGCGGTTGCCCGCCACCTCGACCGCTTCGCCTTCCGCGAAGCGCCGCTCCCGTTCGACTGGCGCGATCTTTAAGCAGGCGCGACTGCGGCGCCGATCGGCGCCCTGCCCACCATTCCCTCTTCGCCGCGGGAATAGGTGCCGACCAGAAGCCCGGCGGCGAGAACACGGCCCTGCAATGCCCTGACCAGCTCGTCCCGGCCGGGGTTTGGGCCGAGCACGGGCGGATCGCGCAATGCGAACAGCTGGAAGACATAATCGTGGCTGCCATGGCCGGTCGGCGGATCGGGCGGAAGCCAACCTTCGCTGAAGAAGCTGTTGTGGCCGACATCACTGCCGTCCATCCCGCCCTTTCCGTCGCTCGCGATCGCCCCTTCGGCCAGGCGCCGTACGTCGGCCGGGATGTTCCACACGACCGCGTGAACGAGCGGCTGGAGCGCGGGCGCGTCGGGATCCTCGACGATCAGCGCGAAGCTGGTCGTCCCCTCGGGGGGATCGCGCCACACGAGCGGCGGCGACACGCCCTCGCCATCCGCCGTGAAGCGTTCAGGAAGGCGCGCTTCGTTGGCGAAAGCGGGGCTGGCCAATTCCAGGCTGGCGGAGCCAACGTCCAGATCGGGATCGACGATTGCCAGTTTCGAATGGCCGGCCCGGACATTGTGCAGCAGCGCGCCGAGCCAGTGGGGAACATGTTCGAGCATGGTGCAAACTCCCGTTTGCGGCTTAACGACCGGCTGACCGATGGGGTCCGCCGCATTCTTGCATATCGCCCGAGGTGACGCACGCTGCCAAGTCCGGCTAGAGGACTGGCGTGGGCCGGCTTACCAGTTTCATGGCGCGGATAAGACAGCGTCCTCTCCTAGCCGCAGCGCTGACGCTGGCGGTGATCCTCGCCGTGGTATTGCTGATAGCATGGTTTTTGCGTTTCCACATTGCGGCCGCGATCGTCGACCGCAAGCTGGCCACGGCCCAAGTGCCCGCATCCTACCGCATCACCCGGATCGGCCCCTTTCTCGAACGGATGGAGGATGTGCGTCTCGGCGACCCGGCCAAGCCGGATCTCGTGGCCGATCGGATCGACGTGGCGATCGGCTATGGCTTTTCAGGACCGATCATAAGGCACATCACCGTGGATGGCGTGCGGCTGCGGGGCAGTTATGATGCACGCGGTCTCAGCTTCGGCGCGCTGGATCGGCTGCTCCCGAGCGCCGGTGGCAAGGCCGGACTGCCGGATATGCCGCTGTCGATCCATGACGCCGCACTCGCGCTCTCAACGCCTGCGGGCGCGTTGAGCGTTGCGATTACGGGCGAGGGCAATCCGGCGCGGCGTTTCCGGGGCAACGCCAGACTGGCCGCGCTTTCGCTGCGTGCAGGCGGCTGCGTTGCGCGCGACGTCGCCGCAATGCTCGAGATCGCCAGCAATGACGGCAAGCCCGATGCCAACGGCCCGGTGCGGATTAGCGGACTGATCTGCCCGCGACAGAAACTAATGCTCGGACAAGGCGTCGCGCAGATCGCGCTCGCATCGGACGCGCGCTTCCAACGGCTGATGCTGGATGCCAATCTGGCGGGCTTTGGCGGCCACGTGCAGGCCGTGCAATTCGCCGCCATCAAGGGCGCCCTATCCGGATCGCGGTCGGCGAGCGGGGTGGGCGCGGCGGTTAAGCTCACCCTCAAATCCGCGTCCGCTCCTGACTATGCGAAGGCCCGGTTCGCTTCGATGGGCATGGCAAGCGGCACGCCACTCGACGCTCTGGCCAACCGTGCGATCTCCGGCTTTGCCACTTTGCTGCGTCAGGCCGAGGCCACCGCCGATCTCAACATCACGAGCGGGCCGCAACAGCCGCTGGAAGTGCGTCTCCATCGCGTTACGGTGGCCGGAACCAACGGCGCACGATTGGTGGCGACCGAGCGCGCCGGGTTATCCTGGACGCGCGCCGGGCTACGGCTCGACGCTGACATCGCCAGCTCAGGCGATGGGCTGCCGGCGCTCGTCGTCAGACTACACCAGGCAACAGCGGGCGCGCCTTTGTCCGGAATTGCCGTGCTTCAGCCCTACCGGGCGGGCACTGCACGGCTTGCGGCGACGCCGGTGCGATTCACATGGGACGGCGCGCGCGCGGATTTCCAGACTATCCTGACGCTGGACGGACCGATCCCGGGGGGTTTCGTGCGCGGCCTGGCAATGCCGGTGGAAGGCTATGCCGATATGGCGGGTGCGTTGGCCCTCCGCCCGGGCTGCCACACTATTAGCTTTCGGCAGCTGCGGCTGAGCTCATTCAATTTGGACGCGGCGAGCGTGCCTATCTGTGGCCAGCCTCTGATTGCACGCTCTGCCGACGGCGTTCTGCACGTCGATGCACGCGCCGAGCGGATCCGGCTGGCGGGTCACACCAGTGACGGCGCGCCGGTCACGCTGGCGGCGACACGCCTGCGCCTTTCCCGGCAGGGGTTCGCGGCACAGGATGTGGCGACCACTTTGGGAGCGCCCGCGCAGCCGACACAGTTGGCGATCGGCATGCTCGAGGGACGGTTCCGCAACGGCCAGCTGGCTGGAACCTTCGCGGAGGCCGGAGGCGCGATCGGCAACGTGCCGCTCGAAATCACCGACTCCTCGGGCGCGTGGACGCTGGTTGGCGACACATTCAAGCTAAGCGGTGCCTTGCGCGTGGGCGATGCCGACAAGTCGGCGCGCTTCAATCCGCTCATCACCGACGACGCCGCGCTGCGCCTGCGCGATGGCATCGTCACTGCGGCGGCGACGTTGCGCGAACCGGCGACGCACAGCGAGGTGGCCCGCGTGTCCCTTAACCACGATCTATCGGCCGGGGTGGGTCAGGCGACGCTTACCGTGCCGGGCATCCTCTTCGTGCCCAAGGGATTGCAGCCTGAGGCGCTGACGCCGCTGACCCTGGGCGTGATCGCCAATGTCGCCGGCGTCGTTTCGGGAGACGGCCGGATCGACTGGAGCCCCAAGGGCGTCACCAGCCGCGGCGATTTCGGGACGGACCGGATCGACCTTGCCGCGGCGTTCGGTCCGGTGACGGGCATCAAGGGCCGGCTTCACTTCACCGATCTGCTCGGCCTGGTCAGCGCGCCCCATCAGGAGGCGACGATCGCAGAGATCAATCCCGGCGTATCCGTCACCAACGGCGTCGCCCATTACCAGTTGATCGGTCAGAACCGGGTGCGGATCGAGGATGCGCGCTGGCCGTTCGCGGGCGGCACGCTGCGGCTGGAACCGAGCATTCTCGACTTTTCCGCCAGCGCCGAGCGGCACCTGACGTTCCGGATCGAAGCGCTGGATGCTGCGGCGTTCATCCAGCAGCTCGATTTCCCCAACATCTCGGCGACGGGCACCTTTGACGGCGCGCTGCCGATGATCTTCGACCAGTCGGGCGGCAGGGTCGAAGGCGGGCTGATCAAGGCGCGCGGCAGCGGCACGCTGGCTTATATCGGCGAGCTGTCCAACGCGCAGTTGGGAACGATGGGCAAGCTTGCTTTCGACGCATTGAAGGCGATCCGTTACTCCGCGCTCGACATCAGTCTCGACGGGCGGCTCGACGGCGAGATGGTGAGCCGCGTGCGGTTCACCGGCGTGCGGGAGGCGACGCCCGACCAGAGTTTGGTCACGAGGCTGATCCGCAACCTGCCCTTCCGCTTCAACATCGCGATCCGCGCGCCGTTCCGCGGACTGGTCGGATCGGCGCGCGCCTATATCGACCCTCGCCTATTGCTGACGCAGGTGCCGCCGCCAGCAAAGCCAACCCAGGCTGAACCGGGCATTCAGCCCCCCGCAACCGGAGACGTGCGATGAACAGCCCATGCTTGACGCTCAAGCGTTCGGGTGCGAGCCCTTGGCCGATGACGCGGTGGCCCTTTCTCTGTTGTGCCGGCCTGATGCTGTCAGGCTGCATCACGGTAAAGGCTCCCGACAAACCGATCGAGATCAACCTGAACATCAACGTGAAGCAGGAGGTCGTCGTCAGCCTGAAGAAGGATGCCGAAGACTTCATCGCCTCCAATCCGGACCTGTTCCCGAAATGACAAAGCACCGTTTCTCCATCTTCGCCGCCCTGACCGGTCTGTCGCTGCTCGCTGCCGCACCCGCGCTGGCGCAGAGCGCGGCAGTCGAAGCGGCCCTGGCGTCGGGCACGGTCGGCGAGCAGGCGGACGGGTATCTCGGCTTCGCGCGCCCGCCCTCCCCGGCCCTCAAGGCGGAGGTGGATGCGATCAACATCAAGCGCCGCCAGGGTTACACGCAGGTGGCGCAGGCCAAGAATGTCCCGATCGAGGCGTTCGCGGTGTCGGTCGGCTGCAACACGCTCGCCAAGCTTAGGCCCGGCCGCGCCTACAATGTCGGCGGGGTCTGGGCGGTGAAGGGCGATGCGCCGATCGCGCTGCCCAGCCAGTGCGGCGGCTGATCCACTAGCCTGAGCGGCGTCAACCGGCGCCGAACCTTTTGCCCATCACGATGAGGTCGCCGGCCTCGAAGCCGAGCGCCTCATAGAAGCCGACCGCCTGTTCATTGGACCGGCGCACCATCAGGCGGATGACGTGGGCGCCCTGCCCGCGCAACCAATCCTCGGCGGCGGTGACGATCGCGCGGCCGAGGCCGGTGCCGCGATGGCTGTTGGCGACCGCGACATAATAAAGCCAGCCGCGATGGCCGTCATAGCCCGCCATCACCGTCGCCACGATCCGTCCGGCAGCGCGCGCGGCGAGGATGGTGCCGGTCGGACAGGCCAGCGCCGCGGCGATGTCCGCATGCGCATCGTTCCAGGGATGCGAAACCCCGGCTTCAGCCCACAGCTCGATCGCCTGTTCGACGTCGTCGGGGGAAAGCGTGCCAATCTCCGGGTCGGCGGCGGCCGCGCGCGTCATCCCAACCGCGCCAGCGCGGCGCGGAGGCGTTCGGCTTCGGCGGCCTTGGCGTCATGGTCCTCCCGCGCCTTGGCGACCGCTTCGGGCTTGGCTTTCTCGACGAAGGCCGGGTTGTTGAGGCGGCCGGCGAGGCCGTCGCGCTCCTTCTCGGCCGCCTCCGCACCCTTGGCGAGGCGGGCGCGCTCGGCGGCGAGATCGATCACGCCTTCGAGCGGCAAGGCGTAGGTCGCTTCGTCCACCACGACCTGCGCCGCGCCGGTACCGGCAAAGGGCGAGAGCTGGATCGAATCGAGCCGGGCGAGGCGCGACAGGACGGCATGCTGGCGGTCGAGGCGGTCGATCGTCTCGTCGGAGACGTCGCTCGCGAAGAGATGGAGGCGCGCGCCGGGGGGCACGTTGAGCTCGCTGCGCGCGGCGCGGATCTCGCTGACCAGCTTGATCAGCCATTCGACCTCGGCCGAAGCGGCGGGATCGATCGCGCGCGCGTCGGCCATCGGCCAGCGGGCGAGGATCAGATCGTTGGGGCGATCCGCGAGCGCGTGCCACAATTCCTCGGTGAGGAAGGGCATGAAGGGGTGGAGCAGGACCAGGATCTGGTCGAGCACCCAGCCGGCGACGGCGCGGGTTTCCTGGGCTTCGGGGCTCTCATTCCGTTCGCCCTGAGCTTGTCGAAGGGCTGCGCTGCTTTCTTCTGCACCCGACGTAGAGAAGGACGGTGCTTCGACAAGCTCAGCACGAACGGTATTTCCAATGACAGGCTTGATCAGTTCGAGATACCAGTCGCAGAAGCTGGCCCAGACGAAGTGGTAGATGGTGTTGGCGGCCTCGTCGAAGCGGAGGTCGGCGAGCGCGAGGTCGAGCGCCTGGATGGTCTTGACGGTCTCGGCGAGGATCCAGCGGTTGACCGCGAGCTCGGCCCGGGGCGGCTCCAGCGTGGTCGATCCGCCGATGCCGTTCGACTGGGCAAAGCGGGCGGCGTTCCACAGCTTGGTCGCGAAGTTGCGATAGCCCTCGACGCGCTTCTCATCGAGCTTGATGTCGCGGCCCTGGCTTTCCATCGCCGCGAGCGTGAAGCGCAAGGCATCGGCGCCATATTTGTCGATCAGGCCGAGCGGATCGACGGTATTGCCCTTGGACTTGGACATCTTGGCGCCGTGGGCGTCGCGGACGAGGCCGTGGAGGTAGAGCGTCTTCCACGGCTTCTCCCCCATGAAATGCAGCCCCTGCATCGCCATGCGCGCATCCCAGAAGAAGAGGATGTCGAAGCCGGAGATGAGGACGTCGTTGGGGTAGTGGCGGGAGACCAGGGACTTGGTGTGAACAATCTCCCGTTCGCCCTGAGCCTGTCGAAGGGCTGTACTGCTTCCTGCGCCAGACGAAGAGAAGGACGGTGCTTGCCTCTCGGCGACCTCCGGTTCGACAGGCTCAGCACGAACGGTGTTGGAGTGCCCCGGCCACCCTAATGTCGCGAAGGGCCAGAGGGCGCTGGAGAACCAGGTGTCGAGCACATCCGTGTCGCGGGTCAGGGGCTGGTCGCCGGCCAAGGCCTGCGCCTCAGCCTCGCTCTCGGCGACGTAGACCTGGCCGTCTTCGTCATACCAGGCGGGGATCTGGTGGCCCCACCAGAGCTGGCGGCTGACGCACCAGGGCTGGATATTCTCGAGCCAATTATACCAGGTCTTCTTCCAGGTTTCGGGGACGACGCGGATGTCGCCGGAACGCACCGCTTCGAGCGCGGGGCCGGCGAGCGTCTTGGCGTCGACATACCATTGATCGGTCAGCCACGGCTCGATCACCGCGCCGGAGCGATCGCCATAAGGCGTCTGGATGACGCGATCCTCGACTTTCTCCAGCGCACCGGCCTCGTCCAGAAGCTTGACGATGAAGTCGCGGGCTTCGAACCGGTCGAGGCCGACAAGATCGGCAGGAACTCCGCAGCCGGGAGGCGCCACAATCCGAGCCTCTGCATCGAGGATGTTCCACATATCCGACGTTTGGATGTCAGCCCGTCGGGCGACCTGAAAGTCGTTGAAGTCGTGCCCGGGCGTGATCTTGACGGCGCCCGATCCGAGCTCAGGATTGGCATGTTCATCGGCGATGATCGGGATGAGCCGGCTCGTGATCGGCAAGCGGATCATCTCGCCAATGAGATGCTTGTAACGCTGGTCGTCAGGATGGACTGCGACGGCCATGTCGCCAAGCATGGTTTCGGGCCGCGTGGTCGCGACCGAGATATAGCCGGGCCGATCCTCCAGCGGATAGCGGATGTGCCAGAACTTCCCATTCACCTCCCTGGTCTCGACCTCGAGATCGGAGATGGCGGTGCGGAAGTGCGGATCCCAATTGACCAGGCGCTTGTCGCGATAGAGCAGGCCCTGATTGTAGAGCGCGACGAAGACGTGGAGCACGGCGCGCGAGAAGCCCGCGTCCATCGTGAAGCGCTCATTGGCCCAATCGCAGGACGCACCGAGGCGGCGGAGCTGGCGGGTGATCGTGCCGCCGCTCTCCGCCTTCCATTCCCACACCTTGGCGATGAAGGCGTCGCGGCCGACCGAGGCGCGGGTGATGTCCTCGGCGGCGAGGTTGCGCTCGACCACCATCTGCGTGGCGATGCCGGCATGATCGGTGCCGACCACCCACAGCGCGTCCTTGCCCTGAAGGCGGGCGTGGCGAACGAGGATGTCCTGCAACGTCACGTCGAGCGCGTGGCCGATGTGGAGCGAGCCGGTGACGTTGGGCGGCGGGATGACGATGGTGAAGGGCTGCGCATCGTCGCGCGCGGGGCGGAACAGGCCGCCCTCCTCCCAATGGCTGTACCAGCGGGATTCGATGGCGGCGGGATCAAAGGTCTTGTCGATGGTCATGGCGCCGGTGGCCTTAGAGGGAGTGCGGCGCCGATGCGAGAGGGCCGCTACTCCGCTGGGCCGGCCCAAAAATAAAAAAACACCAGAAACGAACTTGATGATTGCGGGGACGGCGGTGCGGCGGCCGAGGCCCGGCGCGTTGACCAACCGACATGAGAAAGAGCGACATCGTACGCAGATGGCGTAATTAACTTGACTTTTCCTCGCGATTGTGTACGCTTTAAACGTACTTTAGTCAAGCGGAAAGGCGGGATGCGATGGGGGTGAGCGAGACGGACGAGGCAGCCCGGCGGCGCGAGATTGCGGCGCAGGCGGTGGACCCGTGCGTGACGAGTTCGGCGGTGGTGGCGGCGTTCTGGGACGAGACGGGCGGCGCCGCGATCGATCCGCAGGCGGGCTATGAGGCGGTGCTGGAGCAGGTGCAGGCGGCGCGCGACGGCGGGCTGGCCGGCGCGGAGACGATGCTGATGGGACAGGCGATCGCGCTCAACGCGATCTTCGCCGAGATGGCGCGGCGCGGCCAGGCGGCGCTGGGCCGGCCGGGCATTGCCGCCGAACGCTATATAAGGCTGGCGGTGCGGGCGCAGGCGCAGTGCCGCGCGACCGTGCGCGCGCTAAGCGACATGGCCAACCGGCCGAGCAGCGAGACGGAGCCGCCGCGGCAGATCACGCGGATCGAGCGCATCATCGTGACCGCGCGCGAACCCGGCGCGGCGCGCGACATGGACTTGGGCGACGACGGGCCGGGGGACGATTGGGCGGCACGCAACATGATGCGGGAGGCGTATGGCGAAGGGTTGGACGCCTGAACGGCGCGCGGCCTATGCACGGATGATGAAGGCGCGCCAGGCGTGGGCGCACTCGACCGGGCCGCGGACGGATGAGGGGAAGAAACGGTCGAGTGGCAATGCGGCGGGGAATGGGTGCCGGCAGCGGCTGGAGGCGGAGCTGGCGGGGGTGGAGGAGTTGATGCGCGCGTGGGAGGTGGAGAGGCGGGTGATTTGAGGGCGTAAACAGTTGCGATTGGCTTCCTGGGCGCTAGGCTGATTTCATGCCTCTGCTTTCCCTTTACGACTCCGCGGCGGACAGTGTCGACATGCTTAACATTGAGCAGGTCGTGTCGACCGCTGGCGACGGGATTTTAAAAGATGATTCCGTGTGCGCCCTCGAAATTCGTGAGTACTTTAGTAAGATATCGACCGAGAAGATAGCTCTATACATTGATCATTGCCTGTCAGTTTCGTTCAACCGAAGCGGCCTAGTTCTACAAGATCTTGTCAACGAGCTCGGACGACGCCTCGATTACAGGGTCACCAATGGGAGGTATCAGGGTGTTCAGGGACAAGTCGGATTTGACGGGCTTTGGCTTTCCCCCGAACAACATACCTTAATCGTCGAGGTAAAGACTACTGACGCATATCGGATCTCTCTCGACGCGCTGTCCAACTATCGATCGAAGCTCAGCGAGCAGAGTAAAATCACCTCGCAATCCTCGATTCTTATCATCGTCGGACGGCAAGATACGGGAGAGCTCGAAGCGCAAATCCGAGGATCCCGTCACGCCTGGGACATCAGGGTGATTAGCGCCGAAGCACTGATCAAATTGGTCCTCCTGAAAGAGAATACGGAATCAGATGAAACCGGCCTCAAAATGCGCAGCCTGCTCACGCCCATAGAATATACTCGGTTAGACCGTATGGTCGACGTGATGTTCACGACTGCTGTTGACCTGGAGGACGATTCCGAGCTCTCGCATCAGGCGGTAGAAGGCGCTTCCACAACGGATTTGCCGTCGGCCTCTGCACCTTCAGTACTCAAACAAAAGATCGCTGCCAAATCAGCTTGGGAATTTACCGATAGTCAGCTTCTTCAAGCCAAACGCGAAGATATGGTTAAAGCGTTAGCTCGATTTGAAAGCACCAACCTAATTCGCAAGAGTAGAGCACTTTATTGGAATACGGAACATAGCGTCCGAGCCGCGTGTACTGTGTCGAAACGCTATACCGGCAAAAACCAGGCCCCATACTGGTATGCTTATCACCCCCAGTGGGATGCGTTCCTAGGAGAGGTCGATAAAGGCTATTTTGTTTTGGGCTGCATGGACCGCAGCACAGCGTTTGCGATCCCTCACAAAACGATAAGTAAGTTGCTTCCCCTATTGAACACTACCGATAAAAACCCACGAGGCACCTACTGGCATATCCATCTAGTGGAGCAAGCATCGGGGCTAGCCATTGCTGTGCCAAAGGGCGAACCCATCTCTCTGAAGCCGTTTGAAATAGTCTTAGCCAGGTTTGATGGAACGCAAAAGCACGTGAACGCGCCTGCTGAAAGCTAGGGTGTGGCGCCGCGCAGAAGGGGAAGCCATCGTCTTCACTCCTTCGCCCAAGCTCAATCTGGATCGCCCCCCCCCGGCCAACAGTGGCCAGAACGCGCCAGCCAAGCGTGGCAGGGCGGTAGGTCGACGGCGATCGCCGTGTGGTGCGAAACCGGCAATTGAGCGGGGGTCGAGGAGCGGCAACACCGGTGCAATTATCTTGCGCTTCTGCCATACACGATCATGTAGAAAAACATCGAGACCAACTTGGGCCTGATCACAAACGCACGTGCAGAGTTTCACGCGAGCCTCCGGCAAAAGCTATTCGTGCTGGACGAGGGCGGCAAGCCATCGAACGCAGACAAAAAGCAGCCTAATAGCACCGCTATAGCAAGGCACTTAGCGCAAACGTTAGCTGTCAAGGAGGGCCCTGCCCTAAGTCCCCAAGCGGCTGGTGGGGAATTCGAAGCGTTAACAACCTTATACCTCCAGAAAACCTTTCTGGAGCTGGGTGCGTTACGACCCGGTGACTGGGAGGTTCATCACGTGAAGTCGCGTAGTGGAGTTTCCATCGCGCAGTACGAGCAATACTCGCATCTTGGGCTCATAGAGAAAGCTGCCGAGGATAGGCCAGAGATCCGCGCCCTCTTGGGTTTGAACTACAATATCGCATCAGACGTAGTGATCTCACGGAGGCCGGAGGCGGATAGCGCGATCAATGCAGCAATGGCGTTAGTCGATAGCGTAACAGCCAACCGAGCGTCGCTTCGAGCGTCGAGTCACTCAAAGCCTAGCCTGCATGCTTGCATCTCTTGCAAATGGACTATGCGGAGCGACCGGGCGCAAAATGCACGATCAGAAGCCCTCAATCTCATTCGAAGCCGCCGGGGACGCGTGCCGCACATCGTAGTGCTAACAGCCGAACCCACGCCGAGCCGACTGGCCTCGCTCGCTCTGGGGACGGGCGATATCGACTGCGTGTATCATATTGCTCTGCCCGAGCTTGAGGCAGCGGTAGAAAACATCGCGCACCACAAGCAACGCGATTTACTTAAACTCATGATAGAACAGCAGCGACTCAAGGACGTGGCGGATTTGCCGCTCGATCTTGCGATATGAACCACAAACTGAACATGTAATTTAAACGTGGTTGACCATATTAGCCCCGAAGCTCGCAGCAATAACATGCGGCGAGTTAGAGGAAAGAACACCAAGCCAGAACTCTTGGTACGAAAAATCCTACATAGGCTCGGATATAGATTCCGGCTGCACCGTAAGGATTTACCGGGCCGACCCGACATTTTTCTGCCGAAATACAAGCTCGCGATTTTCGTACATGGTTGCTTTTGGCACGGTCATACGGGGTGCAAAAGAGCGAAGCTGCCCGAGACGCGTAGAGAATTCTGGACCACGAAAATCGGCCAGAACCGGCTCAGAGATTGCATGGCGGTCAGCAGCTTGCAGACGCTTGGCATCGCGACAGTGACAGTATGGGAGTGCGAGCTTAAGTATCAGGACAAAGTCACAAAGCGCATTGACGGCGCCACAGGGCGGGACAGCAGGGTAGATGGCGAGGCGACCGAGGGAGAAGGCTCCCGACAAACTGCGGCGAGATCTGATTGACCTCCTGACAAATTTCGAATGGCATTTGGAGCATTCAGAACTGCGACAGCAGGTGCGTAACCTAGTTCCGGCCAATCATCTGTTACGCGATCTTGGAAGCTCACTCTTGCCAGAAGGAGGCTATCTCTCCGCTAGAGACCGCATCCTAGCTTATCTGCGGCTATTTCCCGGCATCGTCATCGACGGGGACGAGCTAATGGTTGTCGCTGGCATCAGCGAATATGCCCGCCGAATTCGGGAACTTCGCAAGCAAGAAGGTTGGCCAATACTCTCCGGAATCACCGCGAGCGAAATGCGGGATGAGTTTGAAGAAGGTCGCGTCGAGGGCGAGTACGAGGACCTATCGCTGCCGCAAATGCTACCTTCGCAGTATCTTCTCCTGGAAGACTCACAAGACCGCGACGCGGCATTTCGCTGGAATATGGCGAACCAGATCCGGCGAAGTACCGCCAGCACTCGTGACAAGCTTCTACGCTTTTTCAGAGAAAATGTCGGTCAGCGTGTAACATCCGAGGAGCTTCGGTATGTAGCAGGCGATGCGACCGAGTGGGCGCGCCGAACGCGTGAATTGCGAACTGAGATGGGCTGGCCGGTGATGACCAGGAATACCGGCGATCCAACGCTGCCGGTTGGAACGTATGTGTTGGAACGCGATGAGCAGGCACCGCTTCATGATCGCCACATTCCGGAAGTTGTTCGTCGCGAAGTTATGCGAAGAGACCATTGGTCCTGCCGCTGGCGCGGTTGCGGATGGCCAACGGGTTTCCCGCCCCAAGACCATCGTTTTCTAGAAGCTCATCACATCGAGCATCACGCTGAAGGCGGGGCAAACTCCGTCGAAAACCTCGTTACGCTTTGCAATTTGCATCATGACGAAGTGCACCGAGCGGGCGTCCTTGACGTCGAATAGTTAGGCAGCAGCCCGCATTCGGCCGTCGAGTATTTGACGCACCAATTGTCCAATCGCGCCCGCTAACGGCGGTGGAACTGCGTTTCCGATCTGCCGGGCGATGTCGATCTTCGTCCCTTCGAATTTGAAGTCATCCGGGAACCCCATCAATCGCGCCGCTTCCCGGTGCGTGATAGGCCGGTGCTCATCAGGGTGAAGGTAACGACCCTTTTCGGGCTTAAAGAACTCCGTGCGAATTGTGACGGACGGCCGATCCCACCACAACCGGCCAAAAAGGTCAGTTCCACCGGAAGTTTTGCGTATCCAGCAGTCAGGCGTAATTTCCGGGGCGTTGCGTTGTAAATCGAAACGATTGCCGCCGGGCGGAACCGCGCGATAGCGAGCGGCACTCTTTGACGTCGGGTTACGACCAAAATGAAGGTCCAAGGGTGCTTTCACGCGGCGGATTTCGGTGCCCACGGGATTTGGCAAGTCGGCAATAGCGTCCCACACAGTTCTCCAGGGCGGTAAATTCTTCCCTGACTTAGGAGCTGCATGTGTAGCTAACGGAGGAAACGTTACTCCGGCGACCAAATCGCGCCGATATCCCAGAATAACCGTCCGTTTACGAGACTGCGGCGCACCATAATCAGCAGCCAGCAACACCTCGCTGACGACGTCAAATCCCATTTTGTTGGCGTGCTTTTCGATCTCCGAATATTCCGGTGAAGAACGAAGCTCAGCCACGTTCTCGATCACGAAAACGGAAGCTCCGCAACGCTCCACCACATCTAGAAACGGCAGCCATAATTCTCTGCGACGATCTCCGGCGCGCTGCTTATTTAAAAGGCTGAAACCTTGGCAGGGCGGGCCACCTACAACCACATCCGCCGCAGGGATCGGCCTGTCGGTTTCGAGCCAATGTTCAATATCAGCGCATGTAGCATGCGGGCCGAAATTACGCCGGTGGGTCGCTACTGCTGATCGATCGATGTCGAGTGCCCATACACTTTCGAAACCACCGCAGAAGCGATTATCGGTAAAGCCCAGCGTCATACCGCCAGCGCCTGCGAAAAGATCGATAAGGCGATAGCTCATGATGCCCTCAGAATGCGTGCCCGAGCGTTTCCCACGCCACAAGCGTACCGTATCACACCGGCCAGCTTGCGCAAGTGTTCTCTATACGTTCTTGTGGCGGTGATACATCGTTCAGAAGGACAGCTCCGCGGGCGTGTCGTGGCCAATCGCAAGAGGTCATCATGCCGCAGTTTCTACAGGCCATCAACGCCACTCCCGGCCAATCCTGCGCTTAACTCGAAGTCGTTTTCAGCCACGTCCCACAAACGGCATCTTGGTCGCCATCACGGTCATGAACTGGACGTTCGCGTCGAGCGGCAGGCTGTCCATGTAGGCGATCGCTTCGCCCACCAGGGTCACATCGAACACCGGCTCGACCGCGATCGCGCCGTTCGCCTGCGGCACCCCCTTCGTCATCGCGAGCGCCATGTCGGTTCCGGCGTTGCCGATGTCGATCTGGCCGCAGGCGATGTCGAAGGCGCGGCCGTCGAGCGACGCGCTTTTGGTCAGCCCGGTGATGGCGTGCTTGCTGGCGGTGTAGGGGCTGGAGTTGGGCCGGGGGCTGTGCGCTGAGATCGAGCCGTTGTTGATGATGCGGCCGCCGCCGGGCCGCTGCGCCTTCATCACGCGGAAGGCGTTCTGGAGGCACAGGAAGGCGCCGGTCAGGTTGACGTCGATGACCGCGCGCCAATCCGCGTAGGACAATTGGTCGAGCGGCACGCCGGGCACGTTGGTGCCGGCATTGTTGAACAGGAGATCGACGCGCCCGAAGCGATCGACCGCGGCGTCGAACAGCGCGCGGACGGCGTCCGGATCGGTCACGTCGGTGGGCACGGCCAGGGCTTCGCCGCCTTCGATTTCGACCTGCGCGCCCACGGCCTCCAGCGTCTCGGCATGGCGGCCGGCGAGCGCGATGCGGTAGCCGCGCGCGGCGAGGGCGAGGCTGGCGGCGCGGCCGATGCCCGTTCCGGCGCCCGTGATCAGCGCTACCCGTCCCGCCATGTCATCCTCCGCAAGCAGCCCCGCCGCAGGAGCCGCCCTGGCAATTAGCGCCCGGCTTCGGCGATGCTAGGCGAAATTACCCAATTGCTCAGCCGCGTCGTCTTCGGCGGCTTGCTCCTTGCCGTCCTGTGTCGCGGCATCGCCGAACTTGTGCGCGTCGGGATTGGCCGGCGGCGTCCCGGCAGCGTCGGGCAAGGGGGCGATCGGCTTTTCGGGATGTTGGGTCATGACGGCTCCTGCCTAGGCTATGCGGAACGCATCGAAAATGCATTCGGCCCCGGCATGCGTCGATCGCGGCCGACCGGGGAACCCCGCCTCCGGCCGCTGCGCGGCGCGCGAGGTCCCCCGGGCTGCCCGTTACAGGCCGTCGACGCTCTTGCTGACGAGGATGTTGACCGCGACGCGGCGGTTCATCGCCTTGCCTTCGGGCGTGTCGTTGGGCGCGGCGGGATCGGCCTTGGCCATGCCGGTGGGGGTGAGCATGCGATAGGGTTTCCAGCCGCAGGCCTGCTGGAGATAGTTGATGACGCGGCCGGCGCGCTTCTCGCTCAGCTCCTGATTGTAATCGTCGCCGCCGGTGGAATCGGTGTAGCCGACGACCAGCAACAGGGCGTTTTCGGTCTGCTGGGCGGTGCTGGCGGTGTTGCAGAGCTGGGCCTTGTCCTGCTCGGACAATTGCGTCTTGCCGGTGTCGAAATGCACCTCGGTGGTGCCCTTGATATTATATTTGTCGATATCGCCGAGGCGGCCGCGCAGGGATTCGGTCGCCGCGGTCTGCTCCTCGAAGCGCTGGCTGGTGCCGTTGCGGATCATGGTGGCGGTCTTGAGATCGCTGTTGCGGAAGCTGATCCGGCTGGCGACGAGCTCGCCGCCCGGGCCATCGCCCGCGCGCCAGGTCTTGACGGTGACGGGCAGGCCGTTGAGCAGCGAATCCTGCGCGAGCTTGCTGCGGATGCCGAACAGGCCGCCGCCAGCGCGGATCTGGGTGGCGTCGTTGACGGCGATGATCGTGGCATTGCCGTCGGCGGTGGTGACCTTCAGCCGCTGATCGTTGCGCGCGGTGATGACGCCCTTGATATCGGGCCCTGGCGTCCTGATGCCGTTGACGACGACATTGGTGTCGGGCGCGTCCTGCTGCTGCGCGAAGGCGGTTGCGGACGCGGTCAGGGACGCGGACACGGACAAAGCGACGAGCAGCGCGCGGGCGCCCGAGCGGGTGGACGTGAAATGCATGGAGCCTCTCCTCTCAGATTGCGGCCCGGTTCGTGTCAGGCCCACCTGTCCCGCGGATGAATAAGGGCGGCCGGAGCGCGGCGAGAGCGGGCGATCCGGGCCGGCCGTGCGGCGAAGCGAGGAGGTTGTCGGCAAGGAAGCGCCCGAAGGCCGCGACCGGCACGAGCCTTGCGGACTCGCGGCGGCCTTGGCAGGGCGGGCGCCTGGCCGACGCGGAACCCCGCGCCGTGGCCGACAGAAAGACGCCGCCGCAGCCCGATGCCATCGACCACGGACACTTTGGACGACCTCGGCTGGAAGCCTTATTTCAGCGATCAGGTTTCGCGCGAGGAGGCGGCGCACGCGCATCCCGTGCGGGTGATGGCGGTCCATCGCGGCAAGATCGCGATCAGCGGTGCGGGGGGCCAAGGGTTCATCGCGCCGAACATCGCCGGGGCCAGACCGGGGGACGATCATCCGACGGTCGGCGACTGGCTTTTGATCGACGGCGCCACCGGGCAGGCGATCCGCGTGCTGCAGCGGATGAACCTGTTCAAGCGGCGCGCGCCCGGCAATGCGCGCAAGGAACAGATGATCGCGGCCAATGTCGACACCTTGTTCATCGTCGCATCGTGCAACCAGGATTTCAGCGTGGCGCGGCTGGAGCGTTATCTGGTGCTGGCGCACGAAGTCGGGGTGAATCCGGTGGTGGTGCTGACCAAGATCGACCTGGCGGAGGATGCGGAGAGCTATGCGGCGGCGGCGCGCGCGATCGAGCCGGGGTTGCGGGTCGAAGCCGTCAACGGCCGCGATCCGGCGAGCGTCGCGCGGCTCGCATGCTGGTGCGGCCAGGGCGAGACGGTGGCTTTGCTCGGATCGTCGGGGGTCGGCAAGTCGACCCTGGTCAACAGCTTGCGGGGCTCCGACAGCATCGCCACCCAGGCGATCCGCGCCCGCGACGCGACGGGGCGCCATACGACGACGGTGCGCGAGATGCACCGGCTGGCGCGCGGCGGCTGGCTGCTCGACACGCCGGGCATGCGCGAGCTGCAGCTGACGGATGCGGCGGCGGGCATCTCCGAAGTGTTCGACGATTTCATCCTGGCGGCGGAGAGCTGCCGCTTCTCCAATTGCGGGCATGGCAACGAGCCGGGCTGCGCCGTGCGGGCGGGGATGGCCGACGGCACGCTGACGGCGGCCCGCTTCGATCGCTGGCGTCAGCTGGCGGCCGAGGAAAATCCCACCCCCCTTTATCCCAAGGCGCGGCGCTAGCTTTACTTAGACGCGCGGGCCGCGGTGCGGTAGGCGGCGTGATGATCGACATGCACCAGGACGAGATCGACGGGATCGAGATTGCGACGCTGGGTGCGTTCAAGCCGTGGGGCTTGCACAAGGACGAAGGCGGCGACGGCGCGAGCTATCCCGAACATAGCGGCCGCATCCTGGACGTGAAATCGGGGCAGGAGGCCGGCCTGCACTATTTCATCGACTTCATGGCGCCGCGTATCAGGACGCCCGGGGTGATCGCCATCGTGCCTTCGAGCGACCCCACCAAGACGGGGCCCGGCATCCGCAAGCTCGCCAAGCGGCTCGCGGGGCTGACGCCTCTGTACGACGCTACCGCGGCGCTCATCCGCCACACCAAGATAGCCAGGCTGGCGCCGGGCGTGCGCCGCGACATCCGGGTGCACCTGGATTCGATCGCGGTGAAATCACCGCAGCTGATCGTGGGCGAGCGGGTGTTTCTGCTGGACGACGTGCTATCGAGCGGAAATTCGATGCTCGCCTGCCGCCGGCTGCTCGAAGATGCCGGCGCCAGCGACGTGATCTGCATGGCGTTGGGCCGTATCGCCGATTAGCATCGCGCCGGATGAATGACGGGGGCGCCGCTCAGATGGTCGGAGAGGTGATGGCGAAATCTTCTGGCGCAACATCGGCCGAGCAGGAGAAGCCGGCGGAGCTGTTGGTCGCGATGACCGGCAAGGCGAGCGCTGCGAAAGCGGCGGAAGGCGACGCGCCGGTCTTCGCGTATATCGCCAGCCTGCCGCAGCCACAGCGGGACATTGCCGAGCGGATCGACGCCTTGGCCGCGATTGCGCTGCCCGGACTGCAACGCGCGATCAAGTGGGGCATGGCCTATTACGGGACCGATGGCGGCTGGTGCTTTTCGTCCGGCGCGTTCGTCGGGCATGTGAAGCTGATGTTCATCCACGGCACCGAGCTCCAGCCCGAGCCGCCGGTCAAACCGATCGGCATGGGCAAGTCCACCCGCGGCGTGGAGCCGGCATCGCTGGCCGGTCTCGACGAACGCCAGCTCATCGCATGGATCGAGCAGGCGGGGAGGATCCCGTTCCTGAGCGCGAACAAGCGGCGGGGTTGATCCGCGGCGCTGCGCTCCGAAGCCGGTCGTGCCGCACCTGTCGCACCGCCGCCGGTTCGACGATCCACGGCGACGCCGCTTTTGCCGAAAGTCTGGAACATCCGCACGCCAGGCGCGCTCCAGCCGGGTCATTGCGCATCCTGCCGGTGGCAGGAAAGGACCATCACCCATGTCGACGCCCGAGGATCTGAAGGAAATCTATACGGACGAGCTCAAGGATCTGTGGTCCGCCAACGATCAGATGAAGCGCGTGCTCAAGAAGATCGTATCTAAGGCGAGCGACGCCACGCTCAAGGACATGCTGACCAAGTCGCAGGCCGGGATCGAGAAGCATACGGACATGCTCAAGGAGCTGATCGCCGGCCAGGGCGAGAAGGTCTCCAAGGAACATTGCAAGGGCATGGAAGGCCTCGTCACCGAAGCGACCAAGCATGTGATCGAGGAGGGTCCCAAGAAAGGCCCGCTGCGCGACGTGATCATCATCGCGCAATATCAGCGGATGAGCCATTACGGCATCGCCGGCTTCGGCACCGCCGCCGCATTCGCCAAGGCGCTGGGCCTGACCGCGGACAACAAGAAGCTGCGCGACGCCACCAAGGATATTTATGGCGGCGACGAATATATGACGCGGCTCGCGGAGACGAGCGTGAACCTGAAGGCCGAAGCGACCGCCTGAGCCCAAGCCCGCCGGTTCGCGCCGGCGGGCATTTGCAAAGCCACACTCCGAGCAGGATGGCTCACCACCGCCGCGCGGCGATGAAGTCGATGAATGCGCGCAGCGGGGCGGGCGTGTGGCGGCGGCCGGGATAATAAAGAAACGGGCCGGAGAAGCTCGGCCACCAGGGTTCGAGCACGGGCTCGAGCGCGCCGCTGTCGAGGTGCGGGCGGAGCCAGTCTTCGAACAGGGTGAGGATACCCACGCCGGCGATGGCGGCGTCGACCGCGAGACCGGTGGCGGCGCCGACGCGGACGATGAGCGGGCCGGTCGGCTCGACGCGCACGGTCTCGCCGTCGCGCTCAAATTCCCATTCGGTCATGGCGCCGCTGGCGAAGCGGCCGCGCAGGCAGGCATGGTCGAGCAGATCGCGCGGATGATCGGGGCGGCCGCGACGATCGAGATAAACCGGCGCGGCGGCGGTCGCGAAACGCTGAATGCGCGGGCCGATCGGCACGGCGATCATGTCCTGCTCCAGCCGCTCGTCATAGCGGATGCCGGCATCGCAGCCGGCGGCGAGCACATCGACGAAACCGTCCTCGGCCACCACATCGAGCAGGATATCGGGAAAAGCGGCGAGGAAATCCGGCACCAGCCGGGGCAAAACGAGCCGTGCTACCCCGACCGGCACGTTGAGGCGCAAAGTGCCGGCGGGGCGATCGCGAAAGCCGTTGACCACGTCCAGTGCGGCAGTGACCTCGCTGAGCGCGGGGCCGAGCCGTTCGAGCAGGCGGGCGCCCGCCTCGGTCGGCGCGACACTGCGGGTGGTGCGGTTGAGCAGGCGGACGCCGAGGCTGGCCTCGAGCCGGCGCACCGCCTCGCTGAGGCTGGAGGCGCTGCCGCCGCTGGCGCGCGCGCCGTCGCGAAAGCCGCCGGCGCGGGCGACGGCGAGGAAAGCGGTGAGATCGTTGAGGTCGGGCGCCATTGTTCGACTTTCGGGACAGCCTGTGCCGATTGGGCCGACTTATAGCCGCAATCGCCCTGCCTTAGATATCCGATATCAGAGGAGATTAAAGCATGACCGACATCAGCAAGGCAGGGACGTTCCGGCTCGGCGACGGCAATGTGAACCGCATCGGCTATGGCGCGATGCAGCTTGCCGGACCGGGTGTGTTCGGGCCGCCCAAGGACCGCGCCGGCGCATTGGCCGTGCTGCGCGAGGCAGTAGCGGCGGGCGTCGACCATATCGATACGAGCGATTTTTACGGACCGCACGTCACCAACCAGATCATCCGCGAAGCGCTCCATCCCTATCCGCAGGATCTGACGATCGTCACCAAGATCGGCGCAATGCGCGGCGCGGACGGATCGTGGAATCCGGCGATGGCGCCGGAGCAGCTGACCCATGCGGTGCACGACAATCTGCGCAATCTGGGGCTGGACGCGCTGGATGTCGTCAACCTGCGCATCATGGGCGGGGCCGATCACGGCCCGGCCGAGGGATCGATCGAGGCGCCCCTGACCGTGCTCGCCGAACTGCAGCGCCAGGGGCTGGTGCGGCATATCGGGCTGAGCAACGCCACCGCCACTCAGGTTGCCGAGGGCCGCCGGATCGCCGAGATCGTCTGCGTCCAGAATCTCTATAACCTCGCCCATCGCGACGACGATGCGCTGGTCGACACGCTCGCCGCCGACGGCATCGCCTATGTGCCGTTCTTCCCGCTCGGCGGCTTCACCCCGCTGCAATCGGACGCGCTCAACCGGGTTGCAGGCGCGCTAGGCGCGACGCCGATGCAGGTGGCGCTGGCCTGGCTGCTGCGTCGGGCGCCGAATATCCTGCTGATCCCGGGGACATCGTCGGTCGGGCATCTCCGCGAGAATCTGGCGGTGGCGGAGCTGGCCTTGCCCGAGGAGACGATGGCGGAGCTGGACGGGATCGGCGCGGGCCGCAAAGCTGGCTAAAAAGCCGTTTTATAATCGCGCGGCATCAAGCACCGCCTGCGCAAAGGCGGCGGGTGCTTCCTGCGGGAGATTGTGGCCGATGCCACCGGTGATCAGGCGGTGGGCGTATCTTCCGGTGAATTTGGCGGCATAAGCGGCAGGATCGGGGTGCGGCGCGCCGTTCGCGTCGCCTTCCAGCGTGATGGTCGGGACCGCGATAGTAGGAGCGGTCGCGAGGCGGGCCTCGAGCGCGTCGTAACGCGGCTCGCCGGCGGCAAGGCCGAGGCGCCAGCGGTAATTGTGGATGACGATGGCGACATGATCGGGATTGTCGAGCGATAGGGCGGATCGATCGAAAGTCGCGTCGTCGAAAGCCCACTTTGGGGAGGCCGTCTGCCAGATGAGCTTCGCGAATTCGTGACGGTTGGCCGCATATCCGGCGCGCCCGCGTTCGGTCGCGAAATAGAATTGGTACCACCAGGACAGTTCCGCCTTGGGTGGGAGGGGCTTTGCGTTCGCAGCCTGGCTGCCGATGAGATAGCCACTGACCGAGACCAGGGCCGCGCAGCGCTCCGGCCATAAAGCGGCGACGATACAGGCGGTGCGCGCGCCCCAATCGAAGCCAGCAAGCAGCGCCTTCGGAATTCGCAACGCGTCCATCAAAGCGATGACATCGACCGCGATCACCGCCTGCTGCGCGTTGCGGGGCGCATCGGGGCGGAGGAAGCGCGTGGTGCCGTGGCCGCGCAGATGCGGCACGATCACGCGATAGCCGGCCCTGACCAGCAGCGGCGCGACCTCCACGAAAGCGTGGATATCGTAGGGCCAGCCGTGGAGCAGGATGACCGGCATCCCGTCGGCCGGCCCATCCTCGGCATAACCGATGCTGAGGTCGCCCGCGTCCACCCGTTTGAAGGCGGCAAAGCGGGAGGGGCCGGTTACCGGGGTGGACGAGGGAGGCGCGGCGGCGGACGGCGTCGCGAAGCCCCACCGGGCGGCTGCGAGCGCTGCCGCCGCTGCGCCGAAAAAACTGCGGCGATCGCCGGCGAGGCCTTGATCGTTGCGTTCGACATGCTTGCTCATCAGGCGATCGCCTTCCATCAACCGTTGCGGAGCGGGCGGAAGGTGGCGCGCAGGTCGTCGGTGAAGAGTTGCGGCTGTTCCCACGCGGCGAAGTGCGTGCCTTTGGGGTGGCGTTTGTAGTAGACGAGGTTGGGATAGGCCTTGCGCGCCCAGCTTTCGGGCGCGGCGTAAATCTCCTCGGCGAAGGCGCTGACCCCCGTCGGCAGCGCGACGCCTTTGGGCGCGAAGAAAGCGAGCTTGCTCTCCCAATAGAGCCGCGCCGAGGAGACGGCGGTATTGGTCAGCCAGTAAAGCGTGATATTGTCGACTATGTCGTCGCGCGTCAGGCCCTCGCTGGCGCCGTCGAAGACGCGAGCGATCAGCTTGTAACTGCGAATATCGTGATCGAGGATCCAGGCGGCCAGGCCGACCGGCGAGTCCGCAAGCGCGTAGAGGCTCTGCGGCCGTCCCGCCATTTCCTGGGCATAACCGAGGCCGTGCGCATAAAAGTCGACGAGCTGGTCCCACGCATATTTCTCGTCGGTCGACAGCCCGGCCGGCTCGGGCCCGGCGGGAAGCAGCTTCGCGATGTCGTCGGGCACGGTCGCGGCCATGTTGGTGTGAATGCCGACCAGCCCGGCCGGCTTCTGCAGCGCCATCTGCTCGGTCACGGCATTGCCCCAGTCCCCGCCCTGGGCAACGTAACGGCTATAGCCGAGCCGCGTCATCAGCGTGCTCCAGGCGCGCGCGACGCGCTGCGGATCCCAGCCGGTCGCGGTCGGTTTGCCCGAAAAGCCGTAACCGGGCAGCGACGGAATGACGACGTCGAACGCATCCGCGGGGGTGCCGCCATGCGCGGTCGGATCGGTAAGCGGACCGATCACCTTGAGCTGCTCGATGATTGAGCCCGGCCAGCCATGGGTGATGATCAGCGGCAGCGCGTGGGGGTGCTTCGACTTCACCTGGATGAAGTGAATGTCGAGCCCGTCAATGTTGGTGACGAAGTTTGGATAGGAATTGAGCTGTGCTTCCGCGCGGCGCCAATCGTGATGATGCTGCCAATAATCGGCGAGCTTCTTCATGGTGGCGAGGTTGACGCCCTGCGAGGTGTCACCGACCGTCTCGCGCTCCGGCCATCGCGTGGCGGCGATGCGACGTTTGAGGTCAGCGAGATCCTCGTCCGACGCCTGGTAATGGAACGGCCGGATCGAGGGATCGCCAACCGACCCCGGGGCGAGCGCCGCGCCGGCAACGGCAAGGCTGGCTGGGACCCCCGCATCGGCGCGGGTGCGTTGCGGTGCCTGTGCCTGTGCCTGCGCGGAAAAATCGACAGTGGGGAGTGCGGTGGGCGCAGCGGCGATGGGCAAGATCGCGCCGATCGTCCCCACCAAGGTCGAAGCCAAGAGCTGACGCCTCCCGATCGTCGGGCAAAATGCGGTCATGATCATTCTCCTGATCAAAGCGAGCAGGAATGATGGGTTGGCTCGACGGGCCAAGGGATACGCGTACGCGCTACAGCTCCTGCCGCAGGCGCAGCGTGCGCCCGCGGCAGCGAGTCGGTCAATTGCGATTGATGCAGGCTAGTCCGCTTCGGAGCGAAAGGCCCTGCTGCCGGTCAGTCCTTGCCGATCTCGCGCCAGCTTTTCTCGCTGACCTCGACATTGTGCTTCTTGGCGGCGGCCTTGATCCGTTTCCACGCTGCGTCCCGTTCGTCGTCGCTGACGCCCTTTACCTGGTTGAAGCGCGCAATCGCGTTGCGGACATGCGCGGCGTTTTCAAGCGGCTCCTTGCGCTCTTTCGGAAAAGCGAAATTTCCCTTGTCGAGATCGTTGCGATCGTCCGCGGTGAGTTTTGCCATGATCAACTCCGGCTGAGATGTAGGCAATGAACGAGCGAGCGGGGCCAAAGTTCGATCGAGCGCATCGCCCGGGAGGGACATAGCCGAGACCAGATAACCCATGTTAAGCCACTGATTTATTATTCTAAAATGACCGGCCGAAGCGGAACGGTGCGCGCCGGAGCTCGTTGCAGGCACGATCAAAACAGGAGTTGGGTTATGAAAAAGTTGATGCTTGCCACGAGTATCATCGGCCTTGCCATGGCGGCCGTGCCGGCGGGAGCGCAAATGGCCGGCGGTGCCGGCACGCTGAGCGCAAGCGACGTCGGCGCGGCGCCGATGACGGGGACGCCTTCGGCCAATTATGTCGCATGGGCTGCCGATGGCGATCTGTACGAAATCCAGTCGAGTCAGCTCGCGCTGAGCAAGAGCAAGAGCGACGGGGTCAAGCAGTTCGCGCGCGAGATGATCGCCGATCACCGCACGACCACGAAGACGCTAATGGCAGCGCTGCCGCAGACCAGTCCCAAGGTGCCGAAGCCGCCGATGAAGCCGTCGGATGCGACCGCGGCGAAGCTTGCCGCGCTGCGCGACGCGTCGGGCGGCAGCTTCGACAGCCTGTACATGCAGCAGCAGACGCAGGCCCACCAGCAGGCCTGGGCGCTGCACAAGGGTTATGCAACCGACGGCAGCGATCCGGCGCTGCGTCAGGTGGCAAGTTCGGCGGTGCCGATCATCGAGAAGCATTTCCAGCATCTCAAGAGCATGCCTGCCGGCATGTAACGAAGAGGAGCCGGCTCGCTCGCGGGCCGGCCCCCATTGGCCATCAAACCGGTTCGCAGCGCTTGAGCGTCTGCGCGGCGGCATCGAACGCCTTCCACACCGTACCCGCCAAGGCGCCGCCGACACTGCAGCGCCGAACGCCTAGGCGCGCAAACTCGGCGATACCCTCGTCGAAATCGTGAACGACCACATTGACGGGCTTTGGCGCGACCGCCGCCACCAACTCGGCCACGGCGCCGGGATCAAGAATGAACGGCACGAACAGGCAATCGGCGCCTGCCTCCGCATAAGCGACCGCGCGCGCAATGCTGGCGGCGGGAGTCATGCCGGGCACGCGGAAATTTTCGTTGCGGCCGATCAGCATGACCGCCGGATCGACCGCATCGATCGCGGCACGGGCGGCCGCGATACGATCGACCGCCAGACCGAGATCGTACATCCCACTGCCCGACCAATCCTCGATCGAAATCCCGGAGACGCCGGTCGCGAGCGCTCGTGTGACATTGGCAGCAACCTCGTCCGGCGCATCCGCGAAGCCGTTCTCGAAGTCGGCGTTGACCGGCAGATCGGTCGCCTCCACCAGCAGTCGAAGGTGGGCGAGCACCGCCTCAAGGCCGAGCTCCCCGTCATTCTTGCCCGCCGCCCAGGCTGCCCCGGCACTGGTCGATGCGATCGCACGGAAGCCGAGGCCGCTCAGCCGCACGACGCTGCCCGCGTCCCATGCATTGGGAATGACGAAGAAGCCGTTTTCGTGGAGCGCGCGGAAGGCCGCACGCTTTTCGGCGATGGTCGGCATCGACCCTATCCTCCTCCAACCGCGTTATGCGCTATCGATACATATCAGCTGAGCTTGTTCTTGCACGGGAAAGCATGCGGAGGACAACCACAGGCCTCCGCATGCTCCCTGTGCTGCGCCAAAAAGCGCAGTCAGCGCGATGACGCGACGGCCTCGCCCTTGCGGGCGACGTTCGCGAGCACCGCATCTCGCAGCTCGCGCGCCTCGGCGAGCTTAGCCCGGTGGCAGTTTCGGGCCGCAATCTTGTTCCAGACATCGGCGCTCAGATCGTCGCCGCACACCTTGCTCACCGCCCTGTTGAGGCGATGATCGAGCGCCTTGATGCCGGCGGCGCTGCGCAGATCCAGATCGTGATAGGAAACATGGACGGCGGCAGGCACATCCTGGGCCGTTGCGATGCCTGGCAGACCGACCGCCAGGAGGATTGCGGGGATGATCTTCAGCATGATGCCTGTCCTTCATTGTCGGGAGCGACGGCCGTTCATTGGAACGCCGCGCGTCGGGAATCCAACAAAGCGATGGACGTGATTCACAAGCCAGCCTTATAGTATCGCATGTTGCAGATTCCGCCGCTGGCAGCTGTTCGCGTGTTCGAGGCAGCCGCGCGCCACGGCAATTTCAGCCGTGCCGCGGATGAGCTGGCGATGACGCAGGCGGCAGTAAGCTATCAGATGAAATTGCTGGAAGAGCGGCTCGGCGCGCCCTTATTCGTCCGCAAGGGGCGCGGCATGATGCTGACCGAACTGGGCCGCCGGATCGCGCCCCAGGTGAGCGAAGCCTTCGCGACGCTCGGCAAAGCCTTTGCCACGGCGCGTTCCGAAAGCGATGCGGTGCTTAGCATCACCGCGCCGCGCACCTTTGCCACCAACTGGCTGGCGGGGCGGTTGGGCGCTTTCCAGATCATGCGGCCTGAGCTTGCGGTGCGGCTCGACGTTTCCGACGAGATGGTCGACCTTGCGGCAAGCGAGTTCGATGTCGCGGTCCGAACGATGGGGCGCCCGCCGCCGGGGCTGATCTCGCATTTCCTGATGCGCATGCCGGTGACGCCGATGGTGCATCCTTCGTTTCTGGCGGCGCACAAATTGGAGACGCCGGCGGACCTGCTGTCGGTGCCGCGACTGTCGCCGGACGACGATTGGTGGGATCTATGGTTCGACTCGCTGAGCGCGCAGGGCGACCACCGCCAGCCGGGCATACGTTTCGAATCGCAGGTGCTGGACGGACATGCCGCGATCGCAGGTCACGGCGTCGCGATATTGAGCCCGCCCATGTTCCAGGCGCAGATCGACGCGGGCCTGTTGGTTCGGCCGTTCGCGCATTTCGCGGCCTATCGCAACGGCTATTGGCTGGCCTATCCCGAGCACAAACGCAACCTGCCCAAGGTGCGCAGTTTTCGCGACTGGCTGATCGACGCGGTCAAGCGTGCGGCCGGGGACGACCCCTATGGCATATTGGAGCCGTTGGGGGACTGACGCCGACGATCATTGCTGAGCGGTCGCTCCCTCCCCCTTCACCCGCCGGTCGAGGAAATCCTCGATCGTCTTCCAGCGGTGGAGCGATACCGCGGTGGTGAAGCTGTGGGTCTGGCCGGGATAGGCCATCATCTCGAACGGCCGCCCCCCCTGCTGGAGCGCGGCGACCATGATGGTGCTGTTCTCAAACACGACATTGTCATCAGACATGCCGTGCAGCAGCAGCAGCGGGTCGCGGATCTTGCCGGCATCGACCATCGTGTTGGACGCACCATATGGCGGCATGCCAAGATAACGTTCGGTGTAGAAGGTGTCGTAAAGCTCCCACTTGGTCACCGGCGCACCGGATATGCCCGCGGCATAGAGGCCTGGGTCCGCTTCCAGCATCTTGAGCGTCATGTAGCCGCCGTAGGACCAGCCGAAGGTGGCGATCTTGTCAGGATCGACGAACATCTGGGTCTTGAGCCAGCGTGCGCCTGCCGCCTGATCGGCGACCTCGACCTTGCCCATCGCGTGATAAATCGCATTTTCGAACGCGGTACCGCGATTGGCCGAGCCGCGATTGTCGATCTGAAAATAGATCCAGCCCTTGCCGACCCAATATTGCGGCAGCGCATTGCCCATCCATGCGCGCTTCACCTGCTGCGCATGCGGGCCGCCATAATGTTCGAAGAAGACGGGGTAGCGCTTGCCGGGCTCCAGTGGCGGCGTGATCATCTCATAGTGAAGCGTGGTGCCGTCGGCGGTCCGGATCGTGCCGAAGGTGACGGGACGATGGCTTGTCAGGAAGGGCGCGTAGGGGTGGGTCGCGTCGAGCTTGTTCTCCTCGATCCAAGCGATACGTTTGCCTGACGTGTCGGCGAGATAGACTTGCGGCGGCTGCGACGGCGACGAGCGGCTGACGAGCAGGCGCGTGCCGGCCCCGTCCATCTCGCCTTCGTTCCAAAAGCCGCGCTCGGTCAGGCGCTCGGGTGTGCCGGGACGGAGATAGTCGATCGCGTAGATCTGGCTTTCGAGCTGATCGTCCTTGTTGGCGCTGAAATAGAGGCGATGCTGCGCCTGATCGACGCCGATCAGCCCGGCAGCATGGGATTGGCTGTTGGTTTCGAGCGTCCACTCGCCCCTGGTAAGCTGTGTCCATTTGCTGCCGACGATTCGGTAAAGATGCTTGAAGCCGGACCGTTCCGACGCCCAGATCAGGCTGCCGTCGCGCAACGGGCGGAAATCGTCGTTGAGATTGACCCACGTCTTCGACGTCTCGCTCAGCAGGACGCGCGAAGCGCCGGTTGCCGGATCAACCGCGAGCAGATCGAGCCGCTTCTGATCACGGCTCATACGCTGGACGTAGAGCGTGCGTGCATCCGGTGCCCAGGTGACGCGGGTAAGATAGATGTCGGGGTTGGCGCCGAGGTCCACCTTCACGCGGCGGCCGCCGTCGGCCGCGATCAGCGACAGGCTGACCGCCACATTCGGCGTGCCGGCGGCGGGATAGCGCTGCTCGAACGTGCGGGTGCCGTCGGCGCCGATCGCGGCACGAGTAACGACGTGCACCTGCGCCTCGTCATAACATTCCACCGCCAGGCTGGCGTCGTTCGGCGCCCACCAATGGCCGGTGAAACGGTCCATCTCTTCCTGCGCGACGAATTCGGCCGTGCCGCAGGTGATTGTCCCGCCGCCTTCCCTGGTCAGCTGGCGCTCGGCACCGGTGGCGAGATCGATCGCGAACAGATTCTGATCGCGCACGAAGCTGACGAAGTGGCCGCCGCGCGAAACATGGGCGTCGATCTCCGTCTGGGGAGTCTCGGTCAGGCGGCGAACCTTGCCGTCGAGGCTTGCCAGATAAAGGTCGCCGTCGATCGGCGTGAGGATCGCCCTGCCGTCGGGCGCCCATTCATAATCCACAATGCCTTTGGAGCCGCCGACCCGGGCGCGCTCGCGGCGCATCTTCTCGGCTTCCGAGATTTCGCCACCCGAGCCGATCCGAGCGGAATCGACCAGCATGCGGGCCTCGCCAGTCCGCGTATCGATGCCCCACAGATCATAGCGATCGCGATCGGTAGCCCGGTTACGCAGCAGGGTAGCGAGGCTGCCATCGGGCGACAGGCGCACCTTGCGGGGCGTCGGGCCGTCCAGCGAGGGGCTCGCGAAGATGCGTTCCAACGTCAGCTGTTCGGCCGGAGCGGGGCTGGCAAGTGCGGCAAGCGCGAGGGCGGCGAGAAGCGTCTTGATCATGAGCCAGTTAGGACATCCACGGCAGAAATGGGAAGGGCTGCCTTGCGCCGACAAGGTCGGCCTTACTGCGGCGCCCATCCGGCAGCGGCCCGTTGGATCAGGCAAGATCCCGTAGTGGGGCGGCATTGACGGCCCGCGCGCTCGCCCCATAAGGGCCGGGCAGTCACAAGGGTTTCATATGCCGTTCACAAGCTGGTCGATCGCGCGCGAGGACATCCTGCTTCTTCGCGCGCTCAGCGACGTTCACTATTCGGATGGTTTCTACATCGACGTTGGGGCGAATAACCCGAACCACCATTCCGACACGAAGCTGTTTTATGACCATGGCTGGAGGGGCATCAATATCGAGCCTTCGCCGCACTGGTTCAAAGCGATTCAGCAATATCGCCAGCGCGACATCAACATCCATGCCGCGGCGACCGATTTCGACGGAAAGATCACTCTTTTCGATCATCCAGCCGGTGGGCTTGGGACCATCGTCGAACGCTTCGCCGATCGGCACGAAGCGGAATTCAACATCGAAAAGCACGCGGTCGAGGTGCCGGCGGAGACGCTCGCGTCTATCTGCAGCCGCTACATCACGGACGCTCTGACGCAGATCCACTTCCTAAAGATCGACGTCGAGGGCCACGAGGAGGAGGTTATCAGGGGAGCTGATTTCAACCGCTTCCGTCCTTGGATTCTGTGCGTCGAGGCGGTGGAACCGCTCAAGGTACATATTCCCACCCACGAAGCATGGGACCATTTGCTGAAGGATGCCGGCTATCGGTTCGCACAATTTGACGGCCTGAACCGGTGGTATGTTGCCGAGGAGCATCCGGAGCGCATGGACGCGTTCCGAAATCGCGTGGATGACTATGTTCCGGTGTTTTATCTCGATCGCATCGCCGAGCTCGAGAACCGCGTTCGCGAACTGGAGCAGTTGCAACCGGCCTGATCCCCTCGGGACGTGGCCGGTGCGCGGGCTGAAGCAGGCGGGCACAAGAAGGCCGCCCGGTTACCCGAGCGGCCCCTTGTTTCTCGCGATGCGAAACCTGTCCTGATCGCCTGCCTTGGCAGGCCGTCGAACGGGTCAGCCCTCGGCGGTCTCGGCCACCGGACGGGCATCGCGGCGCTCGGCGATACGCGCCGACTTGCCGGTGCGGCCACGCAGATAATAAAGCTTGGCGCGACGGACGACGCCCTTGCGGACGACCTCGATCGAATCGATGTTCGGCGAATAGAGCGGGAAGACGCGCTCGACGCCCTCACCGAACGAAATCTTGCGGACGGTGAAGCTGCTGCCCATGCCCTTGTTGGAGCGCGCGATGCACACGCCTTCATAAGCCTGGACGCGGGTGCGCTCGCCTTCGACGACGCGGACGCCGACCTTCAAAGTATCGCCCGGACGAAATTCCGGGATAGCACGCTTGGCCGAAAGCTCGGCAATCTGCTCGGCTTCGAGCGTCTGGATGAGGTTCATCTCATTCTTCCTCTTCGTGCCGCGCGCCAGAGGGAGGCTGGACCCGCGCGCCGATGTGGCGCTCCCAAAGGTCCGGTCTCCGTGACCGTGTATCGATCTCAGCCTGTGACTTGCGCCACGCCGCGATCCTCGCATGATCCCCCGATCGCAGCACTTCGGGGATCGTGCGCCCTTCCCACATTTGCGGTCGGGTATAATGCGGATATTCGAGGAGGCCGCTTTCGAAGCTTTCCTCATCCCCGCTGGAAGGGGCGCCCATTACGCCGGGAAGCAGCCGAACGCAAGCATCGAGCAGCACGAGCGCGCCGAGTTCGCCCCCCGACAGCACATAATCGCCGATCGAGACGGGTTCGATGGCGCGCGCCTCGAACAGGCGCTCGTCGAAACCTTCAAACCGCCCGCACAGGATGGCGACGCCGGGCCCGGCCGCGAGCGCACGAACCCGATCCTGCGTCAGCGGCGTTCCGCGCGGACTCATGGCGAGCAACGGCATGCCCTGCGGTACCGAAGCGTCGATGGCGGCGGCCAATATATCGGCCCGCATCACCATCCCCGCGCCACCCCCGGCCGGCGTGTCGTCGACCGAGCGATGCTTGTCGGTCGCGAAGTCACGGATCTGGACCGCATCGAGCGACCATTTGCCTTCCGCTAACGCGCGACCGGCGAGGCTCAGGCCGAGCGGTCCCGGGAACATCTCCGGGTACAGCGTCAGGACGGTAGCGACGAACGGCATCACTCCGCCTGGACGGCGTAGCTCAGCGCCTGCAGCTTGATCTCCGGCGTCGGCGCGCGCTGGACGCGACCGGCGATGGTGCCGTGCTCGCACGCCCAGGTGAAGCGGCCCTCCATCGCCGAGACCGGCTGGATGGGTTCGTCGGCGGCACAGGCGCCGACCTTATTGTGCAGATCCGCCAGCATCGCCTTCCATTGCGCGGCATTGCGATCGAGCGGCATGTTCATCGCCAGTGGCGCGGCGGCAATGTCTCCCTTCAGCCATACCGCCCGCGCTGAATCATAGGCGCGGGCCAGGCCGGAGGAGACGGTCCGAACGCGATCGGGGAGCGCGCCGGCCTTTTGCAGTGCGAGCAATGCACGCAGCGCCGGAAGAGACGGCGCGCCATACGTGCGGCTGGCAAAGGCGAACAGACCGACGCCCTTGTCGGGAAGCAGCATCACGACCGAGCCATAGCCGGGATATCCGCCGGTATGCGTCACGATCCGGCCGAGATCGCAATCGTCGAGCACGCGCCAGGCCATGCCATAAGTGGTTGCCTGGCGGCATGGCTGGCCGCCGGCGGCGGGGTTGCGCATCGCCGCGCTCCCGAAATTGGCGCCGGTGACGATCTCGCGCACGGTCGCGCGCCGGACGGGACCCGCATCGGCATCGTCGCGCGCCGGCCAGGCGGAGAGGAGGAAGGCGACCCAATGGGCATAGTCGTTGGCGCTGGTCTCGACCCCGCCCATCGCGCCGAACGCGCCGTCGACCATGTCCGGCTCGCGCACCCATTGATCGTCCTGCCAGCGATAGCCGATCGCGCGGCGCGCCTGGGGAGATTTGAAAATGTCGTAACCGGTCGAATTCATGGCTAACGGCGCCATCAGCGTCTGGCGGATATAATCCTGATAACGGACGTGGGAGACGTTGCTGATGATGCGGCCGAGCGTGGCGTAGCCGAAGTTCGAATATTCCATGCCGAGGCCGGGCGCGTTGGCGAAGGGCACGCCGGCGCGCAGCATGGCGGTGAAATCCGCCTCCGGCAGGACCTGCTGGCGATCGCCCCAGGGATTGTCTTCGACGAAGCCGGCGGAGTGGGTGAGCAGGTTGCGCACCGTGATGCGCGGGCTGTCAGCGGTCGGCATCGTCCAGCCGCGCATTTCGGGCACGTAAGTCTCGGCCGGCGCGTCGAGCGCGACCTTGCCGTCATCGCGCAGCTTCAGGATCGCGAGCGCGGTGAACGCCTTGGACATCGACGCGATGCGGAACAATGTGTCCGGGGTCACCGGGCGCTTGCTGTCGAGATCCTGGACGCCCGCGCCGCGCACGTGGACCAATTTGCCGTCGACGACGATCCCGTAGACCAGCCCTGGCACGTGCGCATCGCGCTGCCAGTCCGCGAAGATCTTGTCGGTAGCGGCCAGCGCGGCTCGGTCCGGCGTGGCGGCGCGGGCCGCGGCCGGCGCCAGCAGCGACAACAGCAATATCAGACCGGCGCGCAGCGTCATGGCTTCATTCCCCTCAATGGCCGAAGAAGGATAATGCAGCCACCCGCCGGTGTCGCGCGCTTCACATCGCCCGCCGAGCGATAAATTCGGTGAGCGCCGCTGTGGCGACGCCGCACGCCAGCATCGCCAACGCCACCACGCCCCAGCCGGCAAGCAGGAAGGCATCCTCCGTCGCGTACAGCGCGCCGATAATCGCCGCCGGCGGGATCAGCACCATCAGGAACGCCGACACGAGCCGCGCCTGCCCGGGCAGGTTTCGCCTGCGCCCGCGAACGACGCCATAGGCGATCAGCACGAGGTAGGTCGGGATCATGATCAGGAAGAGCGTCTCAATCGTCATGCGCCCTGCTCCATCCGCCCCGTGCGTAATGCCAGCGCCCAATCCGGACGGCCGTCGCGTGCCGCTTTGGCAGCGGCGTCATCATGGTCATAGTCGATTTGACGGAAGGTCAGGACACCCGCTTCGAGGATCGCATAGCGCGCACGGGGATCGCCATTCTCGACCGTGTACGGGAGGGGATGATCGTCGTGAAAGGCTTGCAGGCCCACGCTGCCGGGGTTGGCGATGCGGCGGCCGTCCCCCAGCGCCCGCTCGCCCGGAATATGCGAATGCCCGCACAGGATCAGCGGTTCGGACCGGTCGCCGGTGCGGTCCAGCAACTCGTCGTCGGTCGCGGCGCGGATGCCGGCCGGCCCGACCGTGAGGAGATAATGGATCAGATCGCTTCCCGGCGTGCCGTGGCAGAGGAAGATGCCGGGGGCGTAATCGCAGGTCGCGGGCTGGGCCGCGAGCCAGGCGAGCTGGCGCTCGTTAAGCTGCGCACGCGCGAAGCGATCGCTCGCGCCCATGCGATCGCGCGGGAGGGTCAGCAGCTGGCGTTCATGATTGCCGGCAATGGTCGGCCAGTCGCGCGCCATCAGGAAATCGGCGGTTTCGGCCGGCCACAATGGGCCCGACAGCGTATCGCCAAGATTGATGAAGACTTCACAGCCCTGTTGCTCCGCATCGGCGAGCACCGCCTGCAGTGCGGGCAAGTTGCCGTGGATGTCGGACAGGATCGCCAGGCGGGTCACGTGATGAACGCTTCGTCCACGATCAGCCGCTCGTCATTCCAATCGGGAACGGCGTCCTTGTTCATCGGCACCATGAAGCGTTTCTTGTCGGGGCGTTCGACCTCGATCACGTCGCCCGCGCCGAAATCGTCGATCGCCACGACCGTGCCGAGCGCATCGCCGCTGGTCGAAACGCACGGCAGGCCGAGCAGGTCGGCATGATAATATTCGCCCTCCTCGAGTGGAGGAAGGGCCGAGCGCGGGACGGTGAGCGCGGTGCCGCGCAGCCGCTCGGCGGCATTGCGGTCCGGCACTTCCGCGAAGCGGGCGATGCCGGAGCGCAGGCTCTTCATCGTCAGGCTACCCCCGTTGAACGAACGGTAGCCCGACAGGTCATCGGTGAAGAGCTTGAGACGGACTTCGCCCGTCACGCCGTGCGCGCCGGTGACGACGGCAAGCGTGACGGGCGTATCCGGCTTCACGCCTTGGCGTGCTCCGCGCCTTCGGTCGGCTCGGCTTCATCGGAACCTTCAGCGGGATCCTGCGCGGAAACGCCGACGTCGCTCGCCTGGTCGGCAGGCGTGGCCTCGTCCGCGGGTGCAGCCTCGGCGGTCTCTTCCGCAGCAGGCGCTTCGGCGGCCGGAGCTTCCTCGGCAGCAGCTTCCTCAACCGGAGCAGCTTCTGCCGTGGTTTCCTCGGCCAGATCCGGGGTTGCTTCCTCAAGCTTCTCCGCGATCACGTCGACGGTCTCGTTCTCGGTTGCGGCTTCCGCCTCGGCAGCCTCGGCAGCCTTCGACGCACGCTCCTCGGCGCGCTCCTTGGCCTTGTCGCCGGGAACGCCCTTGTTCGGGTTGTTGCGCGCGGCGCGCTCCTTGACGCCGGCGGCATCGAAGAAACGAGCGACGCGATCGGTCGGCTGCGCGCCGACCGACAGCCAATGCTTGGCGCGCTCCGCGTCCAGCACGACGCGCTTCTCGTCATCCTTGCCGAGCAGCGGGTTGTAGGTGCCGATCTTCTCGATGAACGAGCCGTCGCGCGGGCTGCGCGAATTGGCGACGACGATCTTGTAATAAGGGCGCTTCTTGGCGCCACCGCGCGACAGGCGGATGGAAACGGACATGGTGTTCTTCCTTCTTCAGGTTCGTGTGATTGGTTGGGGTCAGCGCTTCTTCAAAAAATTCTGGAAGCCGGGGGGCAGCCCCTGTGGTCCGCCGCCCGCGCCGGGAAGGCCCGGCATGCCCGACAGGCCGCCGGGAGGCAGACCGCCACCGCCCATCATGGCGTCGAGGTCGCCTGCGCCGCCCTTGCCGAACATGGCGCCGATCTTGGCGAGGCCGCCCATTTTCTTCATCTTCTTCATCATGCCGGCCATCTCCTGATGCATCTTCAGGAGCTTGTTGACGTCCTGCACGGTCGTGCCGGAACCCTTGGCGACGCGGATCTTGCGCTTGGCCTGGAGCAGTTCGGGGCGCGCGCGCTCCTTCGGCGTCATCGACGACAGGATCGCGTCCATGCGCACCAGCACCTTGTCGTCGGCGGCGCCATTGGCCATCGCCTGCTTGACCTGCTTCACGCCCGGCAACATCGCCGCGAGGCCGGAGAGGCCGCCCATGCGCTTCATCTGATCAAGCTGGGAGCGCAGGTCGTTGAGGTCGAACTTACCCTGCGCCATGCGCTGGGCCATTTTCTCGGCATCTTCGACCTTGATCGTCTCGGCGGCGCGCTCGACCAGGCTGACGACGTCGCCCATGCCGAGAATGCGGCCGGCGACGCGATCGGGATGGAAAGCCTCGAGCCCGTCGAGCTTCTCGCCGGTGCCGGCGAACTTGATCGGCTTGCCGGTGACGGCACGCATCGACAAAGCCGCGCCGCCGCGCGCGTCGCCGTCCATGCGGGTCAGCACGACGCCGGTCAGCGGCACCTGTTCGGAGAAGTTGGTGGCGACGTTGACCGCGTCCTGGCCGGTCAGCGCGTCGACGACGAGCAGGATTTCGTTGGGCCGCGCGATGTCCGCGACCGCCTTCATCTCGTCCATCAGCGCCTGATCGACATGCAGCCGGCCGGCGGTATCGAGGATGACGACGTCGAAGCCCTGCAGCTTCGCCGACTGCAGCGCGCGCTGTGCGATCTGGACCGGGGTCTGCCCCGCGACGATCGGCAGCGTGGCGACATCCGCCTGCGTGCCGAGCACGGCGAGCTGCTCCTGCGCCGCGGGTCGGTTGACGTCGAGCGACGCCATCATGACCTTCTTGCCACCGCGCTCCTTGAGGCGCTTGGCGATCTTCGCGGACGTCGTCGTCTTACCCGAGCCCTGCAGGCCGACCATCATCACAACCGCGGGTGGCGTGACGTCGACGTTCAGCTCCGACGAATCCGCACCGAGCATCGCGACCAGTTCGTCATGCACGATCTTGACGACCTGCTGGCCGGGCGTGACCGACCGCAGCACGTCCGCGCCGACGGCCTTCTCCGTGGCCGAATCGACGAACTGGCGGACGACCGGCAGCGCGACGTCCGCCTCGAGCAAGGCGATCCGCACTTCGCGCATGGCACCGCGCACATCGGCTTCGGTCAGCGCACCACGGCCGCGCAAGCGGTCGAAGGCGGCACCAAGCCGGTCGCTCAGACTGTCGAACATACGTTCAAAAACCTCTACTTGCGCCAACCCAACGCAAAGCGAGCCGGCGGACGAAACCTCGTCGGCCAGCTGGCGCTCACCCTCCCGGCGCGCGCTTATGCTTCACGTTCAATCGGAACGATCGGGGCGGCTCCTAAGCCAAAGGCGCCTGAAAGGCAAGATGGAGGCGGAGCGGAGACGCGCGTTGATCTGCGCGCAGCCGCATCGTAGCTGCTGGGGGATGCGGATCGAATGCAACATCTGTGGCGGCACCAATCTCGTCGCCGGCGGTCTGCGCGGACTGATGGTCTGCCAGGATTGCAGCGCCCATCCGGTTACCCGCATCCTGTGGCTGTTGCTGACCGAGAGCGGCCTGCTTAGGCCGGGCGTGCGCATCCTCCATATCGCGCCGGAGCGCGCGTTCGCCGATCGGCTGCGCGCGGTCGCAGGCGAGAACTATGATCCGGTCGATATCGATCCCGCCGGCTACGCGCATGTTCCCGGCACGCGGCCGTTCGATCTGTGCGCCGACGCCGCGGAACTGCCGTCGGCATTCTATGACCTGGTCATCCATTCGCATGTGATGGAGCATGTGAAGTGCAACGTAACGGCGGTACTGTGGCACCTCCATCGAGCGCTGAGGCCGGGCGGGCTGCATCTCTGCTGCATTCCGTTCACGCGCGACCGCTACAGCTCCGAGGATCTTGCCCCGTTGAGCCAGGAGGACGCCATCGCGCGGTTCGGCCAGAACGACCATGTCCGCATATTCGGCGCACGCGACGTGCAGGACACCGTGGGAAGGCTTTTCCGCCTGCCCGGCGACTATGATCTGCTGCGGCGTTTCCCCGCGGAATTGCTGGACCGTTACGCCATTCCCGACGTCGCCCGCGCCGGCTGGACACCCCACAGCGTGTTGGCATTGGCAAAAGACGATCTGCTGCTGGCTTAAGCTAGCGACAGAGCCCGCCGATCCGCTGAAGCATCTCGCCTGACGCGGCGTTGCCCAGCGTCCGCGCGGGCAAAGGCGGCAGCCTGGGGTCAACCAGGCCGAGATTGGCGGGATCCTTGGCCGCTTGGTCGAGCGTGACGAAGCGGAAGCCGTGATCCCGGTAGAGCGCGAGCAGACGCGGCATCATATGCGCGTCGAATGCGCCGAGATGCATCAGCAGGATATCGGGCGGGGTGCGGCCGAACTGCGCTTTCTGGGTCGTTTCCGAAAGGCGGATGCTGTCGGCCGCGGCTTGCAGATAACTTTTTTCGAGATCGGCGATCGCGGCCTTGTCACCCTTGGCGACGCAGCGGGCATAAGGCTCGTTGAAGGCATAGTCGCCGAAGCTCGCGGTCACCGCCGCGATCCGGTAGCCGTGGGCGGCGAGATAGGCGCGCGAGGTTGCGCGCTTGGCGGGATCGCCGGCGGCTTCGTCGAGGAAGGGGAAGCGGTACCAGCGCCAATCCTTGCCATCCATCAACGGCTTCAGCAGGCCTTCGGTTTTCTCGACATCCTTTTCGAACACCGCCTCGTCAACCTTGTCGAGGCTCTGATGCGCCCAGCCATGATTGCCGAGCGGGAAGCCGGCGTCGCGCCAGGCTGAGAGCACCGCCTCCGATTCAGGCTCGGCGGCAAGCTGATAGCCGTTGACGAAGCCATAGACCGCGGGAACGCCCGCCGCCTTGAGCGCGGCGGTCACGTCCCTTGCGATCTGCAGCCGGGTCGTGCCCGGCGGCAGCGCCGAGTGGGACGGCAGATCGTCGAAGGTGAAGGCGATCTCCCGCGCCGTCGCCGGGGCCGCGATCAGCGCGGCGGCAAGGATCAGCTCACGCATCAACGAAGCACTCCCATTGGGATGGCGTTGGCCATGGCCTTATAGCCGGCAGCCGAGGGGTGGAGATGATCGCCCGAATCATAGGCCGCGACCATGCGCTCGGGTTTGGCCGGATCGCGAATGACCGCGTCGAAATCGACAACCGCATCGAACGCGCCGCTGGTGCGGATCCACTGATTGAGTGCGACCCTGTCGGCCTCGCTGGCCGCGTCGGGATGATAATAATCGGACCCGACATAGGGAGTGACCGTGCAGCCGATCACCTTGATCCCCTGCCCGTGTGCCCGCGCGATCATCTGGCGGTAGGCGGCGATCAGATCGGCAACGAGCTGGGTATGCTGCGCCGGCGCGCGCACATCCTCCCGACTGAGCTTGCCGAGGTCGTTGATCGCCTCCAGCACGAGCAGGATCTTGGCACCGGGGCGCGCGAACACGTCGCGATCGAGCCGCGCAAGCGCGTTGGGACCAAGGCCGTCGGTCAGCAGATGATTGCCGCCTATCCCGACGTTGACCACGGAAATGTTGCGTGTTCCCGACGCGCCCTGAAGCCGGGCGGCAAGAATGTCC
The DNA here is from genome assembly GCF_003391115.1 of Sphingomonas crusticola. Lineage (NCBI taxonomy): Bacteria > Pseudomonadati > Pseudomonadota > Alphaproteobacteria > Sphingomonadales > Sphingomonadaceae > Sphingomonas > Sphingomonas crusticola. The sequence continues at coordinate 2,296,452 of NZ_QTJP01000001.1, read as the reverse complement.
GGCCAGCGATCGTCACCATTGGTCGTGGCGCCATGACCGTCCGTGATCGAATCCCCGAACGCGACGATAGTGGATGCAGCCGGCGGGGCGACCACTTCGACGCCCGTAAGCTGATACCAGTGATCGATCTTCCCGGCGGCGGGAAGATCGGCGTCGGCGGTGTGATCACCATGGACGTAATAAGAGGTCGCGCGCGAGCCGGGATGGCCGGTCTGGCCGGCGGGTGCCTGGGGCAGATGAAAGGACACTGTCAGGCTCGACAAAGCGGGTGCGTCAAGCGCGACGGGATCGGACAGATAATCGGCCCCCGGCGGGATTGAGACGGCGGGACGACCATCGAAGGTCAGCACGCGATCGGTGCCGGCCACGATCCGCGGAGTCGCCTTGTCGGCCGAGCGGGCGATATGGGCGGCAGCGATCGTCAGCACCTGCGTCCCGAAGGCGTTGGAGAAACGGACGCGCAGCCGCGACCCGCCGACGGACAGGCGGACGACCTGGCGCAGGGTGGCGTCCTGGATGTCGGCCTGGGGCAGGAGATTATTCGTCTCGGGAATCTGCTGCGCCGCGCCCCAGCTGGCGACCCAATGCTGCGGCGCCGCCGCGTGGGCGCCTTGCCCCAGCATCAGCGCCACTATGCCGGCGATCATCCACCGCTTCATCCTCGCTCTCCCTTATTTCTCGTTATCGTCGCTCATGCTCGAATAGGCGCGCCTGCCAAGGCCTGGGCGATGGCGCCGCGCATCGGATGCGGCTTGAAATCGGCGTCGTAGGGGCAACAGCGCAGCGGCAGCCGGTCCGCGCGCTTGGTCTTGTTGTGCTGCAGCCAGGAATAACGATCGGTCATGCCCCACACCATCACGGCGCTCACCTGCTTGTAGGACAAGGTGCAGTCGAGGAAGGCGCGCGTGATATCGGCAACGGCGGCATCGCGCGTCCCGAAATCGCCTGGGATCGCGGTGTCGTTGACATCGAGCTCGGTGATCTGGAGCTTGTAACCCAAGGCGGTGACCGCATCGAGGAAGCCGCGCCAGATGTTCTCTTGATCGAGCCCGAAGCCGCCGCGCGCTATGTCCGGCTTAGCGCTGAGATGCGCCTGCAGGCCAAGCGTGTCGACCGGCACGCCGCGCTCGCGGAAGCCCTTGAGCAGGCGGAGCACGCCGGCGCGATGCGCCTCGCTGCCCCAGTCCATATAATCGTTATAGACCAGCTCGCAGTTCGGCACCGTTGCGCGCGCGGTGCGGAAGGCGAGGTCAAGCACCGCCTCCGGGCTTCCCATCGCCCTGGAAAAGGCGGTCTCGCGCATCAGCCCGGTCTTGTTGTCGACCGCCTCGTTAACGACGTCCCACGTATAGATGCGCGAGGCGTAGCGGCGGCACACCGTCTCGACATGCCGTGTAAGGATCTGAGCGACGCGCTCGGCCGGCCTTGGCCCGTAATCGAACGTCTCGCTCCACTTCGGCATCCATTCGGGATGGTGCCAGATCAGATTGTGGCCGCGGATTTTCAGGCCGTTCCGCGTCGCATAATCGACCAGCGTGTCGGCGTTTCTGAAATCGAAATCATCCGGCCCATGCGGGTGGATGGCGTGCATCTTGAGCTCATTCTCCGGCACGATCACGCCGCATTCGCTCTCGATCAGCCCGCGATAGCGGGCGTCGAGGAATTGCCCCATGCCGACGGCCGTACCGAAACGGATACCATGCGCCGCGCCGATCGCATCGAGCGACGCGGACGGTGCCGCCATAAGGCGCGGTGCAATCCCGAGCGCGGCCGCGCCGGCCAAAGTCTGACGCCGCGTAATCTTCATGCGAAGCGCTCCTCAAGTGTCCCGCGAGCGCCCTTGGCACGCAGCGCGCCGAGCGCGCTGGTGAGCGCGGTGCGGAAGCCCGGATGCTCGGCAAGCGCCGGCGGAAAGATGGCGTCAATCGCGAGCAGTCCGGCGACCGCATCGCTTGCCGACAGGTTGGCCGAGCCGGCGGTGCGTGCCGCCAGCGGATCGTCGACGACGTAGGTATCGCCCGCATCGTCGCGCGCTTCCTGCCAGCGCATCCAGGCGGCAACGGCGAGCGCCAGCGTGTCCACCGGCTGCCCCCGTTCGAGCCTCACCAGGATCGGTGCGAGCAGCCGCTGCGGCAGCTTCTGCGATCCGTCCATCGCGATCTGGCGGGTGCGATGGTTGAGCGCCGAATTGGCGAAACGCCCCATCAAAGCGGTGCGATAAGCGGGCAAATCCAGGCCGGGCGGTGGCGACAAGGTCTCGGCCGACTCGTTCCACAAGGCCTCGACGAAGGCGCGGCCGGCCGGGATCGCGACGAACTCGTGGACGAACTCGATTCCGGCCAGGCCGCCGAGATAGGCGATGCCCGAATGCGCGCCGTTAAGCATGCGCAGCTTGGCATCCTCCCACGGTGCGACCGAATCGGTGATCTGGACACCGAGCGCGGCGAAATCCGGGCGCTCGCCGACGAAGCGATCCTGGATCACCCACTGACTGAACGGTTCGGTCTTGACCATCGCCCGGTCGGCGACGCCGATACGTCCGTCGAGGGCGTCGATGTCGGCTTCCTCGGTCGCCGGAACGATGCGGTCGACCATCGTTTCGGGAAAGGCGCCATGCGTCTCGATCCAGTCGCGCAGCGCCCGGTCATGATGGGCCGCCAGGGCGAAGACGGCATCGCGCAGCCGCTTCCCATTGTGCGGCAAATTGTCGCACGAGACGGTCGTGAACGGCTTGAGGCGGGCCGCGCGACGTTGCGCCAGCGCCGCGACGATCAGGCCCGGTGCCGTCCTGGGAGCAGCGAGCGAGGCGAGGTCCGCCGCGAGATCGGGATCGTCGCGGATCAGGGCACCGGTGGCCGGATCGAGCTTATAGCCTTTCTCGGTCACGGTCAGGGTCACGAGATGGGTATCCGCCGCCGCCATCGCGCTGACGAGCGCTGTCGGATCTTCCGGCGCCACCAATACGCCGCGCAATGCGCCGATCAGCTGGGTGCGCGCGTCCGCCCCCTCGCGCGCGGTCACCGTATAGAGATTGCCCTGCGGCGCGAGCTGATCGCGCACTGCGCGCGAGCGCAGCGACGCTCCGAGCACGCCCCAGCGCAGGTCGCCGCTGTTGAGCGCCGCCTCGTAATAAACCGCCTGATGCGCCTTGTGGAACGCGCCCAGGCCGAGATGGACGATACCGGTCCTGACGGCGCGCCGATCATAGAGCGGCCGTGCGACCGACGCCGGCAGGGAGGATAAGGCAGCCTCGTCGAGCCGCCTCACAATTTGTACGCCGCCTTGACGAGGTCGTAAGCGAGCGCGTGCGCGACCTGGTGCGCCTCATCTTCCTCCAGCCGATGTTCGGCGACGAGGCGCGCGAGGAACGCGCAATCCATCCGCCGCGCGACATCGTGCCGCGCGGGGATCGACAGGAAAGCGCGCGTGTCGTCGTTGAAGCCGACCGTATTGTAGAAGCCGCCCGTCTCGGTCGCCCGCTCGCGGAAACGGCGCATGCCCTCGGGCGAGTCATGGAACCACCAGGGCGGGCCGAGCCGCAGCACCGGATAATGGCCGGCGAGCGGCGCCAGTTCGCGGCTGTACGTATCCTCGTCGAGCGTGAACAGGATCAGCGTCAGTCGGGGATCGTTGCCGAAGCGGTCGAGCAACGGCTTCAGGTTGCGCACGAACTCGGTCTGGACCGGAATGTCGGCGCCCTTGTCGCGGCCGAAGCGCGCGGCGACCCTCGGATTATGGCTGCGATAGGCTCCGGGATGCAGCTGCATCACCATCCCGTCCTCGGTCGACATGCGCGCCATTTCGGTGAGCATCTGGCCGCGGAACAGCTCGGCATCGGCGAGGCTGGCATTGCCGGCATGGACGCGCGCATAGAGCGCCTCGCACTCGGCCGGCGAAAGATCGGCGGTGAAGGCGGTCGGGTGGCCGTGATCGGTCGAGGTGGCACCGGCCTCGCGAAAGAAGGCGCGGCGATTTTCGTGCGCGCGCAAATAGCCCGCCCAGGTCGAGACGTCCTCGCCCGCCAGCGCGGCGAAGCGGGCGAGATTGTCGGCGAACCCGATCGTCTCGGGATCGATCACCGGATCGGGCCGATAGGCGGTGACCACCCTGCCCTTCCAGCCGCTGTCGCGGATGGCCTTGTGATGCTCGAGCCGGTCGAGCGGGCTTTCGGTGGTGGCGATGATCTCGATATTGAACCGCTCGTACAACGCGCGCGGGCGGAAGGCGGGTGTCTTCAGCGCCGCATCGATCGTGTCGTAATAAAGATCGGCGGTGGCGGGCTCGAGCCGCACGTCGAGGCCGAACACCTCCACGAACACCCAATCGAGCCAGGCGCGCGAGGGCGTGCCGCGGAACAGGTAATAATGGTCCGCGAACAATTTCCAGATGGCACGCGGATCGCTGGCAGTCGGACTGCCGTCGATCGTCGGCACGCCCAATTGCTCCAGCGGCACGCCCTGCGAATAGAGCATGCGGAAGACATAATGGTCGGGCACGATCAGCAATTCGGCCGGATTGGCGAAGGGCAGATCAGTGGCGAACCAGGACGGATCGGTGTGGCCGTGCGGGCTGACGATCGGCAGGTCCTTGATCGGCGCATAAAGCGCGCGCGCGATCGCGCGGGTGCGCTCGTCGGCCGGGAATAAGCGGTCCGGGTGAAGCGCGAGCTTCGCCATTATCAAGTCTCCGTAATGGGGGCGGCCCGGTGAATCGGGCCGCCCATTCAGTCGCCTACCAGTTGAACAATGTCCCGTCCTCAAGCCGGTTAACCGGCAGGAAGGCGCGCTTATAGGGATATTTGGCGGCCAGCACCTCGTCGAGATCGACGCCGAGTCCGGGCTTGTCGCCGGGATGCATCAGGCCATCGCTGAAGCTGTAGGCGTGTGGGAAGACTTCGTCGGTCTCGGCCGTGTGGCGCATATATTCCTGCACGCCGAAATTCGGCACCGAAATGTCGAAATGCAGCGCCGCCGCCATGCACACCGGGGACAAATCGGTGGCGCCATGGCAACCGGTGCGGACCTGGTAGAGATCGGCCAAGGCGGCAATCCGGCGCAGGTGCGTCAGCCCGCCGGCATGGACCACGGTGGCGCGGATATAATCGATCAGCTGATTCTCGATCAGGCCCTTACAGTCCCAGATCGAGTTGAAAATCTCGCCGACTGCGAGCGGGGTGGTGGTGTGCTGGCGGATCAGGCGGAAGGCGTCCTGATTCTCGGCCGGCGTGGCATCCTCCAGCCAGAAGGGACGGTAAGGCTCGAGGTCCTTGCCCAAGCGCCCCGCCTCGATCGGCGTCAGGCGATGGTGGATGTCGTGCAATAGGTGGACGTCCCAGCCCAATGCCTCGCGCGCCGCCTCGAACAAAGGCACGACCGAGCGCATATATTTCTCGCTCGACCAGACATTCTCGGTCGGCAGATCGGCATCCGCCGGCTCGTAGAAATAGCGATCCTTGGACACGCCGTAGGTCGAGGCCAGACCGGGTACACCCGATTGGATGCGGATCGCCTTATAGCCCTGCTCCTTGTACAGCAGCGCATTCTCGATCGTCTCCTCGATCGACGCGCCATTGGCATGACCGTAGACCATCGCGCCTTCGCGACTGGCGCCGCCGAGCAACTGATAGACCGGCAGGTTAGCGATCTTACCCTTGATGTCCCACAAGGCCATGTCGACCGCAGCGATCGCGGTCATCGTGACCGGCCCGCGCCGCCAGTAAGCGCCCTTGTAGAGATATTGCCAGATGTCTTCGATCCGGTGCGCGTCGCGCCCGATCAGGCACGGCACGACATGATCCTCGAGGTAGGAACGCACGGCCAGCTCGCGGCCGTTGAGGGTCGCGTCGCCGAGGCCGTAGACGCCCGCGTCGGTCTCGATCTTGAGCGTCACGAAATTGCGCCCCGGGCACGTTACGACGACGCGGGCAGATGTGATCTTGGGCAACAGCCTCTCCCAAAAAGACACGGTCGCCGAACGCGACCGCCTGCTTTATTTCCTCTCGCGCGGTTGCGTCGCACGCGCAACGCCTTGACTGCACGTCTTTATTGTTAGCGCTCCCATGATATAGCGGAGCCTACCGAGTCAATCGGGCAGGCACTGGCATGACAAAAGCCGGCCCGAAAAGGAAGAGGATCCCGCCGATGCGGCTGCCGCGGCTATTGCTCATCATCTGCGCCGCGATTGGCCTGACCTCTCCGGCCTGGGCCGACGACGGCTACGATCTGTGGCTGCGTTATCGCCCCTTGCCGACCGCGGTTCGCGCCCAGCTCGACAGCCGCGCGACGGCGATCGTCGCCGGCGACCGGCCTTCGCCGATGCTGGCGGCGGCGTTGGGCGAATTGCATCGCGGTCTGGAGGGCCTGCTCGGCCACCCGATCGGCAGCGGCGAGGGCAGCGGCGCGATCCTGATCGGCACGCCGCGCAGCCTGCCGGTGCTGGCCACGCTCAATCTGCCGCTCGGCAAGCTCGGCGGCGAAGGTTATGTCATCCGCAGTCTCGCGCTGGGCGGCAAGCCTATCACGGTGATCGCCGCCAATGACGATCGCGGGCTGCTTTATGGCAGCTTCGCGCTGCTGCGGCTGGTCCAGACGGGCACGCCGCTCGATCAGGTCGATATCGTCTCGGCGCCCAAGCTGACGCTGCGCGTGCTCAATCATTGGGACAACCTCAACGGCCATATCGAGCGCGGCTATGCCGGCGATTCGCTGTGGGATTGGTGGAAGCTCCCCGATTACGAGGATCCGCGCTACACCGATTATGCGCGCGCCAATGCCTCGATCGGCATCAACGGCACCGTGCTCAACAACGTCAATGCCGTCGCCGCCAGCCTGACGCCGGACTATATCGCGAAGGCCAAGGCGCTGGCGGACGTCTTCCGGCCATGGGGTATCAAGGTCTATCTGTCGGCGCGCTTCACCGCGCCGATCGAGATTGGCGGCCTCACGACCGCCGACCCGCTCGATCCTGCGGTCGCCGCCTGGTGGAAGGCCAAGGCGGATGAAATCTACCGCTCGATCCCGGACTTTGGCGGCTTCCTGGTCAAGGCCAATTCCGAAGGCCAGCCCGGCCCGCAGGATTATAACCGCACCCATGCCGACGGCGCGAACGTGCTGGCCGATGCGGTGCGCCCGCATGGCGGCATCGTGATGTACCGCGCCTTTGTCTATGCCGCGCAGGACAGCCACCAGGTCGACCGCACCAAGCAGGCTTATGACAATTTCAAGCCGCTCGACGGCAAGTTTGCGGACAATGTGCTTGTCCAGGTCAAGAACGGCCCGCTCGATTTCCAGCCGCGCGAGCCGGTCTCCGCGCTGATCGGGGCGATGCCCAAGACGCCGCTGATGCTCGAGGTGCAGATCACCAAGGAATATCTCGGCCAGGCGACGCACGCCGTCTATATGGGCGCCTTGTTCGAGGAAGTGTTGAAGTGGGACACCTTCACCAAAGGTCGCGGCACGACCGTCGCCAAGGTGCTGGAGAGCCAGAAGATTTCCGGCATCGCCGGCGTCGCCAATAGCGGCAATGACCGCGACTGGAGCGGATCGACCTTCAACCAGGCCGACTGGTACGCCTTTGGCCGCCTCGCCTGGGATCCACAGGCTTCATCGGAACGGATCGCGGCGGAGTGGGCGGCGATGACCTTCACCCCCGATCCGGCCTTCGTGAGGGCGGTCGTCGCCATGATGATGACCTCACGTGAGGCGGTGGTGAATTACATGACGCCGCTCGGCCTGGCCCACATCATGGGCACCGGCCATCATCACGGCCCCGCGCCCTGGGTGCACGAGCTGGCGCGTGCCGAGTGGAACCCGGTTTATTATCACCAAGCGGACGCGATCGGGATCGGCGTCGATCGCACCGCCAGCGGCACCAATGCCATCAGCCAATATGCGCCGCCGATCGCCAAACTGCTGGCGAACCCTAAAACCACCCCGGAGAACCTGTTGCTGTGGTTCCACCACGTGCCGTGGGATTACCGGATGAAATCGGGCCGGATCCTGTGGGATGAGCTCGCGCTTCATTATCAGACGGGCGTCGATCAGGTGGTGGCGATGCAGCGCCAGTGGCAGGCGCTGAAGCCCTATGTGGATGAGGAACGGTTCGCGAAAACCGAAGCCTTTTTGACGATCCAGCTGCACGAGGCGGAATGGTGGCGCGACGCCTGCCTGGCTTATTTCCAGACCTTTTCTAAGCGCCCCTTGCCAGCGGGTGTCCCCGCGCCGGCGCATCCGTTGAGCTATTATCAGGCACTCGATTTCCCGTTCGCACCGGGACACTAGCGCCCCGGGTCCGACGAACCATCGCGTTATGAATTCGCAGCGTCTTCACGCGGCACCATCACCCGCAAAGCCCCAGGCTTGCTTTCGAAGCGGAGCGGGGTTCGCAATTGGTGGAGCTCACCGTCGAGCGCGACGTGGATGTCGGCGGCGTGCGCATTGACGGTGAAATCGCGGCAGGTCTGCAGCGCGGCGAAATCCTTTTCAGCGTCGGTGCGGCCCACCAAGGCGCGCAGGGCGAACCAGATGACGGACAGCCGCGTGTTGGTGGCCACCGCAAAAACGGAGAGCTTGCCCTCGTCGAGCGCCGCGCGCTGGCCGATCTGTCCGCGTTCGAGCGAATAGACGTTATTGCCGACGAACAGCAGAGGCGTGCGGATCGTTTCCGCCGAGCCGGCAATTTCGACGCGCAGGCGGTGGTGTCTCAGCCGGCGCATCACGGCGGCCCCGGCAAACAGGTTGGCCAGCCATTTGGGCATGCCGTGCCGCCGCCGCCCTGCCTCGCGCGACCGGACCAGCAACGGATAAAGGCCGATCGAGGCATTGTTCAGGAAGACGAGATCGTTGACCGTGCCGACATCGATCCGCCGCTCCTCGCCCTCGGCCAGCGTTCGGATCGCGCCGGCTATGTCTTTGGGAATGCCGAGCTGCAGGGCCAGGTGGTTGTGCGTGCCGAGCGGCAATATGCCGAGCACCGCCGACGAGCCCGCGGCGATCAGGGCGCCGGCAGCCTGACCGAGCGTGCCATCGCCGCCGCCGACAACGATCAGCGGATGATGCTTACGCGCTTCGACCGCCGCCGTCATCTCGGCCCCATCGAGCAGCTGGACCTCCGCAGTAATGCCCACCTCGGTGCAGGCTTGGCGGATCGTATCTTCGAGATCAGGCCCGGCGCTCGCCGCCGTTCCGCCCTCGCGATTCACCAGGATCGGGATCGGCTGTGTGGGGCGGTGAGGAGCCATATCCTGCCTGTAGGCTCTGCCCGCTGCGTCGATCCACCCTTATTAAATGGGTGCGGCGATCGCCACGGAGTGCACCGTCATCGCGAGGCGCGGCACGCGCCGCGGCGATCCAGGCCCGAACGAGAGCTGGATTGCTTCGCTCCGCTCGCGATGACGATTCCCGGTATCATCACTCTGTTCAGGGGCAACGGCGGAACAAGCCTCAAACCTTGACCCCGGCGCGTCGCGCGAAATCGAAGCGCCGTTCCTCCACACGCAGCCGGGCGCGATCGAGCACGTCGGCTTCGGTCGCGATCAGCAAATTCTCAGTCACGCGGGCAAGATGGTCGCGCATCGCCTGGCGCGCCGCATCCGCATCGCGCGCTTTGAGCGCGTCGAGGACGAGGCGATGTTCGTCGACCGGCGGCTGGATTCCCGCCTCGCGTGCCCGGCTGAAGAAATAGACGCACAAGGGCGACTGGTAACGCTTGTCCCACAGGCTTTCGACCAGTCCCACCAGCACATCATTGTTGGTCGCCCGTGCCAGCGCGACATGGAAAGCACGGTCGGCCTGCTCGCGCGTCGCCTGATCGGTGCGCATGTCGCCGATGCGCGCGATGATCGCCTCCATCTCGGCAATCTGCTGATCGCTGGCCGCACCCGCCGCGAGCGCGGCAATTTCGCCCTCCAGCAGGCGGCGCGCCTCCGTCACCTCGAACGGGCCGTCCGCTTCGTCGCCCTCCAGCGCCTTGAGCGGCGTCTTCGCGGCAACGTAAACACCCGCGCCATGCCGGCGCCGCACCAGGCCGCGCAATTCCAGGACGATGATCGCCTCGCGGACCACCGGACGGCTGACACCGAATTGATCGGAAAGCTCGCGCTCGGACGGAAGCCGCCCGCCGGCCTTATAACGCCCCATCTCGATCGCCTGCTCGAGCGTGCGCGCAATGCTCTCGTAAAGGCGCGCGCTGGCCGGTTCTCCACTCTTCATGACGCGTCGTCCTCCCTCTCGCGAGCTTAGCGCCACATCGATTTCCACACAACTGGATATACCAAAGTCGATAATGGTAATACCATCCTGTAAGGGCGGTATTGACAGAAAAAGCGGAGCGCGGGATACGTCGCGATGTGATCGCTAACATGGCGACATGTCCGGATCGGCGAAGCCGACCGGTGAGGGAGAGGGGAAATGAAGATGCGAGTCTTATCGCCTGCCACGCGTGCCCGTCGCGCGGCGCTGCTCTGCGCAACGATCCTTGCCACCTACGCCGCACCTGCGATGGCCCAGGCCGCGCAGGCACCGTCCGACGCGCCAGCACCCGCCGCCTCCACCCCGACAGCCCCGCCGGCCAGCGCCGCTCTGCCCGCGGCCGGCTCGCCGGAATCGCGCGCATCGGCGACCAATCCTTCCGGCAACAATGCCGACGCGCAGGAGATCGTCGTAACCGGCTATCGTCAGAGTCTGGCGCAGTCGACCGCTGCCAAGCGGGAATCGACCTCTTTCACCGACTCCATCTTCGCCGAGGACATCGGCAAGTTTCCCGACACCAACATCGCGGAATCGGTCAACCGCATTCCCGGCATCACCATTAGCCGCGAGATCACCGGCGAAGGTCTCAACATCGCTATCCGCGGCCTCGGCACCAACTTCACGCGCGTGCTGCTCAACGATGCGCCGGTGGCGGTCGCGTCGACCGGCGGCACCGATGCCCAGAGCACCAACCGCGAGGTCGATCTCGATCTTTTCCCGACCGAATTGTTCACCCGGTTGACCGTCAACAAGACGTCGACCGCCGACACGGTCGAGGGCGGTGCCGCCGGCACCGTCAACCTGCGCAGCGCGCGCCCGTTCGATCGCCCCGGCACCCACGTCACATATTCGCTTCAGGGGACGCATAGCGATCATGCCGGCGGCTGGGGCGGCCGCGGCGCGCTGATCGCCAGCGCCACCTTCGGCAATTTCGGCATCCTGGCCGGCGGCACCGCGGTGCGCAACAAATTCCGCGTGCTCGGTTTCGAGACGATCGGCTGGACCAACCCCAATTTGAGCGTGCCGCCGGCCAATGCCACGGCCGCGCAGATTGCTGCGTCCCAATGCCGTGCCGGTACGAGCGGCTGCAACGTGACAGGCGGCGGTAATTGGACGATCCCAGGCACTGTTCCTGCCAATGCCGGCAACGGACTGACCACGGGCGCGACGATCAACCAGGACCTGCTGCTCGCGCTCAATCCGGGCGCGACCCTCCAGCAGATCGACAATGGCCTGATCCCGCGCCTCGGCCGCGATGCCGACGAGTTTGGCCGTCGTGATCGCTATAACGGCATCGTCGCGCTCGAGTGGCGTCCGAGCGAAGATCTGCATTTCTACGTCGACAGCATGTACGGCCGGAAGCGCAACCGCTTCGAGCGGATCGACATGAACTGGGTCGGCCGCAACGGCGCCGCCATCCCGATCAACACCAAATATGACCGCACCGATTGCTCGGGCGGCTGCGTCGTGACCGAAGGCACCTACGCCAATTCGCAATTCTTCCTGGAATATCGCCCGTACAAGGAAGACGTGAAATTCTACGGCATCAACCCCGGCGCCGAATGGAATATTACGAGCAATCTCAAGCTCGACGTTCAGGGCAATTATACCCACAGCAACTTCCATCGCGAGTCGCCGACGGTGCTGGTGATCACGCCCGCCAGTTCGGGTCTCACCGTAACCTACAAGAATGACGGCGGCGTCCCCACCATCGAATCCAGTAAAAATCTCAACGATCCCAACAACTTCGGCTGGCCCGGCGGCCGCGTGAACATCCAGGACGAAAAGCGCCGCACGATCACTAAGGGGGCTCGCGCTAATCTGACATGGGGTGGCGAAGCGTTCAGCCTCAAGGCCGGCGGCGCCTATGACGAAACCTCACGCCTCATCCGCGCTTTCGACAACACACAGGCGTGGCAGAATGCGGTGTGCGGCGACAATCCCAACGTATTCCTGCCCGGACCGAACAGGCAGCCGTCCTGCCAGGGCCTCAACATCACCGGAACAGGCGCGCAGGTCTCCGCAAACCCGGCGGCTGCCGGAGGGACCTATCCCTCTTATCCCGCTTATGGGACGGGTTTCTCCGGAGGCAAGACCGGCCCGGTCACGTACGGCGGCTCGCTCATTCCCAATTCGGCACTGCCGGGATATTTGAAGCCCGGGCCGAGCGGGTTCATCACGATCGACTGGCCGAAATTCGCCCAGGCATCGCAATACCAGGCATTCCACGATGCCGCGCCAGTCGCCACCGGCGCGAATACTGGCGCCAATGCCGGTTCGATCCGCGAGCGCGTAGGGGGCGCCTATATCGAGGCCAATGGCCGGCTCGAATTAGGCGACAATGCGCTGCGCTATAATGTTGGCATGCGTTACGTCAGCACGGATCAGCAGATCGGCGGGTTCAGGTCCCTGGCCGATGCGCGCAACCAGCCTCCCGGCGTTGCGAACGCCTGCCCCGGCGCAAGCACTGCCGGATTCCCGACGGATGGCTCCTGCTATCCCTCAATCAACACCTTTGTGTACACCAAGAGCAAATATCATAACTGGCTGCCGGCCGGAAACCTCGCCTTCAATATCGGCGAGAGTGCGGTGGTGCGCGGATCGCTGTCGCGTACGATGACGCGGCCAGATCCGAATGCCCAGTTGCCCGGAGTGAGCTTCGGCTCGCCGTCGGCCGACAACGTAACGGTCGGCAACCCGTCGCTGAAGCCTTTCATCTCCAACAATATCGACGTTGGCTTTGAATATTATACCGGCCGTGAGGGCTATTTCGGTATTGCCGCCTTCCGCAAGACGGTCACCGGCTTCACCAGCAATTTCCTGGTCACCGTGCCCTTCTCGTCGCTAGCCGCTTATGGCATCACATTCGACACGATCACGGCAACGCAGCAGGCGGCGATCACTTCGCGCGGTGGTCCGGCAGCAGCCACCGTCGTTCAGCAGCAGCAGGTCAATGCCACCGGAAACCTGCGGGTCAACGGACTCGAGTTCAACTGGGTGCAGCCGCTCGACTTCATCCTCGACCGCTACCTCGGCATCAAGGGCTTCGGCTTCAACGCCAACCTCACTTATGTCGATCAGAAGGGATCGGGAGCGGCACCGGCTGTGGCGATCGGCGTGCCCGCCAAATCCTATAACATTACCGTCTATTATCAGAATAACGGTATCGAGCTGCGGCTGGCGCAGGTCTATAACGGCGGTTCGCAAGCCTCGACTGCCAATCAGAACAGCATCCCGAACGCAGCCTTGTTCAACGATCCGCTGCGGCGGTTCGATTTCTCGTCGATCTTCGATCTGGAGAAGTTGACCGGGATCAACAACGCGCCGCAGTTCGTGTTCGACGTCACGAACATCTTCAAGGCCAAGCAACGGCAATATTTCCAGTTCGATAATGCGACCTTCACCGAATATCGCCCGGGCCGCAGCTATATGATCGGACTGCGCGGGACCTTCTAAGGCCTGTCAACTCTCCCCTGGGTGGCCGGCTCGTTACGCCGGCCACCATTGTTTTGCCTCCGCGTCCAAGTAGCGATAAGCACGATCCGGGGGGCGCTATGCCCGCATCGTCGGAGCACAGGTTGAGCCAGAAGATTTCACGCCGGCAGCGGAGCGCACCGACCATCAGCGACGTGGCGGCGAGTGCAGGCGTGTCCCCGATGACGGTCAGCCGGGTGATCAACGGCGAAGCCAATGTCCGCGCAGCCACCCGCGACCTGGTCAATGCCGCCATCACCCAATTGGGTTATGCGCCCAATCGCGCCGCGCGCAGCCTCGCGGGTGCCGAGGAATTGCGCATCGGCTTGCTCTACAGCAATCCCAGCGCGGCCTATCTCAGCGAATTCCTGGTCGGCGGGCTCGATCAGGCGAGCCGCGGCAATGTCCAGCTGATGGTCGAGCAATGCGAGATCGGCGCACGCGAAGTGCAGGCAGCCGAGCATCTTATCCGCATCGGCATCGACGGCGTGATCCTGCCCCCGCCGTTGTGCGATTCCATCGCCGTGATCGAGGTGCTGCAGAAAGCGGGCGTGCCGATGGTGGTCGTCGCCAGCGGTCGTCCGCCGGCCGATATTTCGGCGGTCAGCATCGATGACGAACGTGCCGCCTTCGATATGACCTGCCACCTCGCCAAGCTTGGCCACCGGCATATCGGCTTCATCTCCGGCAATCCCAACCAGACTGCCAGCGGCCGCCGCCTCGAAGGCTATCGGCGTGGGCTGGAGACGATGGGCATGACGGTCGATCCAGCGCTGATCGTCGAGGGTCTGTTCACCTATCGCTCGGGTCTCGACGCAGCGGAACGACTGCTGGAGTTGAAAGAGCCGCCGTCAGCGATCTTTGCCGCCAATGACGATATGGCCGCCGCCGCGGTCGCGGTCGCGCATCGTCACGGGCTCGACGTGCCGGGCGACATCACCGTGTGCGGCTTCGACGACACCCCGCTCGCGACGACGATCTGGCCGGAGCTTACCACCATTCACCAGCCGATCCGCGACATGTCCCAGGCGGCGATGGAATTGCTGGCGGCCGAGATCCGGGCACAGCGCGGACCGATGCGGCCCGCCCCCAAGCATGTGCTGCTCGACTATACGTTCGTGCGTCGGCAGTCGGATGCTGCCCCGCGCCGGAGGCCAAGCGCGCGAAGCTAAGAAGTCACTGGCCGCTTCTGGGCCTGGACTGCTTCGGCGCGGCCGGCCTCACAATGACGGACTTAGCGACTATCGTCATTGCGGGCGGAGCGAAGCAATCCACGCCCACCCGCCAATGGCCCCGACGGTCGCTTGACAGGGTGGCGGCGAGGCTTTGTAGCTTTTCCAGACATTCCGGAGAGCACCCCGTGAGCCGAATTCCCGTCCGCCCCTTCCGCTCGCGCGATTGGTTTGCCGATCCGGCGCGCAGCGACATGGTCGCGCTCTATCTCGAGCGCTTCATGAATTACGGCGTGACACCGGATGAGCTGCGCTCAGGCAAGCCGGTCATCGGCATCGCCCAATCCGGCAGCGACCTCTCGCCCTGCAACCGCATCCACCTGGAGCTCGCCAAGCGCACCGCCGCCGGCATTCGCGACGCGGGCGGCATCCCGATGGAGTTTCCGGTCCATCCAATCTTCGAGAATTGCCGCCGCCCAACCGCCGCGCTCGATCGGAACCTGCTCTATCTTGGTCTGGTCGAGATCCTCTACGGCTATCCGATCGACGCGGTCGTGCTCACCACCGGGTGCGACAAGACCACGCCCTCGCAGATCATGGCGGCGTCGACCGTCGACATTCCGGCAATCGTCCTGTCGGGCGGGCCAATGCTCGACGGCTGGCATGAAGGCGAGCTGGTCGGTTCGGGTACGGTGATCTGGCGCTCGCGCCGCAAGCTCGCGGCGGGCGAGATCGACGAGGAGGAATTCTTCCGCCGCGCGACCGAAAGCGCCCCCTCGCCCGGCCACTGCAACACGATGGGCACCGCCTCGACCATGAACGGCGTGGCCGAAGCGCTCGGCCTGTCGCTGCCCGGTTGCGCCGCAATTCCCGCCCCCTATCGCGAGCGCGGACAGATGGCCTATCTCACCGGCAAGCGCATCGTCGAGATGGCCTATGAGGATCTCCGCCCGTCAAAAATCCTGACGCGCGAGAGCTTCCTCAATGCGATCGCGTTCGTCACAGCGGCCGGCGGATCGAGCAACGCCGAGCCGCACATCATGGCGATGGCGCGCCACGCCGGGGTGGAATTGTCGCCCGACGACTGGACCACCCACGGCTATGACCTGCCCTTGCTGCTCAACATGCAGCCCGCCGGCAAATATCTGGGTGAACGGTTCCATCGCGCCGGCGGCGTACCTGCCTTGCTGTGGGAGCTGCTGGAGGCGGGGAAGCTTCATGAGGGCTGCGCGACCATCACCGGCCGCACCATCGGCGAGAATCTCACCGGCCGCGAAACGCACGACCGCGAAGTTATCAAGCCGTTCGCCGAACCGTTGAAGGACAAGGCCGGCTTCCTCGTCCTGTCGGGCAATTTGTTCGACCATGCGATCATGAAGACAAGCGTGATCTCCGACGAGTTCCGGCAGCGTTATCTCAGCCATCCGGGAGCGGAAGGCGCATTCGAAGCGCGCGCGATCGTGTTCGACGGCGCCGACGATTATCACCACCGCATCAACGATCCGGTGCTCGCCATCGATGAGAATTGCATCCTGGTGATGCGCGGCGCCGGCCCGATCGGCTGGCCGGGCTCGGCCGAAGTGGTCAACATGCAGCCGCCCGATGCGCTGATCCAGCGCGGCGTGATGTGGCTGCCGACCTTGGGCGACGGCCGCCAGTCGGGGACCTCGGACAGTCCCTCGATCCTCAACGCTTCACCCGAAAGCGCGGCCGGCGGCGGCCTGTCCTGGCTGCGCACCGGCGACACGATCCGCATCGATCTCAACGCCGGTAGCTGCAACGCGTTGGTAGCGGAGGAGGAGATCGCCCGCCGCAAGACCGAGCCCGCCCCGCCCATCCCGCCCAGCCACACGCCGTGGGAAGAACTGTTCCGCGAGAAGACCGGTCAGATGCACGAAGGCGCGGTGCTGGAATTCGCGCTCAAATATCGCGGCATCTCTGCCGTCACGCCGCGGCATAATCACTGACGACGGGCGCTAAAGATTCCCTGTCAGACATAAAAAAGGGCCCGCCGCTCGATTGAGCGACGGGCCCTTCTTTTGGCCGGAAGGCGGAGTGCTCAGCCCTCCATTGCCTCCAGTTCCTTGCCCTTGGTTTCCTTGATAAAGCTCCTCACCAGGAAGAAGCTGATCGTCGCCGAAACCGCGTAGAAGCTGTAGGTCACGGCGAGGCCCAGGCTCGACGCCATCACCGGGAAGCTTTGCGCGATAATGTAATTCGCGAACCACTGGGCGAAGCCGCAAACAGCCAGCGCCGAACCGCGCAACTGGTTGGGGAACATCTCGCCCAGCATGACCCACATGATCGGGCCCCAGCTGACGTTGAAGAAGATCACGTAGAGGTTGGCGGCGACCAGCGCGATCTTGCCCAGATCGGGCGAGAGCTGAAGATGGCCGGCGGCGTCGAGCGTGCCGTTATGGAAGACGTAGACCAGCGTGAACAGGGTCACCGCCATACCGGCTGAACCGATCAGCAGCAGCGGCTTGCGGCCAATCTTATCGACCAGCCCGACCGTCACGAAGCAGGCCGCGATCGACACCAATCCCGAGACGATGTTGATCTTGAGCGAATCGTCTTCGGTAAAGCCCGCCAGCTGCCACAGGGTCGCGCCATAATAGAAGATGACGTTGATGCCGACGAGCTGCTGGAACACCGCGATCAGCAGGCCCGCCCACACGATCGGACGCACGCCGCCCTTCACCGGATCGAGCAGATCGCTGAGGCGGGGGCGGTGATCCGCGCTGAAACTGGCGCGGATCTCGGAGAGCTTCGCGCTCGCTTCGGTAGCCCCGAACAGACGCGTCAGCACATGGCTGGCTTCTTCGGTGCGGCCCTTCGAAACCAGGAAGCGCGGGCTTTCCGGGATGAAGAACAAAGCCACGAGGAACACCGCCGCCGGCAGCGCCTGCATCAGGTACATCCAGCGCCAGGCCTCAAGCCCGCCCCAGAAGACATTGGTCGAAGCGCCTGCGCTCGCCGCCAGATAATAATTGACCACGAACGCGGCGGTGAGGCCCGAGATGATCATGATCTGCTGGATCGTGGTCATACGGCCGCGAATGTTCGCGGGCGCGACTTCCGAAATATAGGCAGGCGAGAGTACGCTCGCGGCGCCGACGGCAATGCCGCCGAGCATGCGCGCGACCACGAACAAGGGCTGGACGTGCGCAAAGCCCTGCACCAGCGCGCCGATCAGGAACAAGGTGGCCGCGAGCATCATCACGTTGCGGCGGCCAAGCACGTCCGCCAGGCGGCCGGCAAGGAATGCGCCGATGACGCAGCCGATCAGCAGCGAGCCGACCGTGAAGCCGAGCCCGGCCTCGCTCAATGAAAAGGCGGCCTTGAGGCCGGGCTGGGTGCCGTTGACGGCACCGCTGTCATATCCGAACAATAAGCCGCCGATCGTCGCAACCGCGACGATGGCGACGATAAAGCCTAGATTTCTCTGGCTTGCCCCTCGCTCCATCATGCTTTCCCCTATCCTGCTTGAACCATTGTTATTGCCGGTCAGCCGAGGCTGGCCAGATTGCCGGGAGCGCCCGGCACGTCCACGTGAAACGCGAAGATATTTCCCGCCAGAGGTTGACCGGCCAAGGCGGCCGCGTCGAGCCCTTTTCGTGCGGTGGTAGCGTAAGCGGTGCACAAATCGGTCCCCCCGAACGCGATCTTGGTAACGTTGGCGGCGGGCAGCCGCACTTCGGCGGCAATCCGCCCATCCGGCGCATAGCGGCGCGCGCGCCAGCCCCCCCACAGCCCGATCCAGACGAAGCCCTCGGCATCGCAGGTCGATCCGTCGGGCCAGCCGTCGCTCTCGTCGATCGTCGCGAATATCGCAGGCGCGCCAAGCGTACCGTCGTCATTGACCGGCACCTGGTGGATCACCCGACCGAGCGTGTCTGTATGGTAAAGGATGCAGCCGTCCGGGCTGATCGCCGGGCCGTTGGTGATGCAAACCGGCGCGAGCCCGCTCTCGCGTACCTCACCCCGATCGAAGCAATAGAGGCGCCCGCTGACGGCCGCCTCGCTATCGTCCATCGAGCCGAACCAGATGCGGCCATGGGCATCGACGCTTGCGTCGTTGAGGCGATTGCCTGGAAGGGCGGCCTCGGGTGTAGCGATCACCTCGAATGCGCCCGTGGCCGGATCGAAGCGCGCCACGCCCTGCTGAAGCCCGGCGATGAACTTGCCGTCGTCCGAAGGCAGCACCCAACCGACCTGGCAAGGCGCGTCATAGCTGCGATGATTGCCCGTCGCCGGATCGAAGCGGTGAACCTTGTGACCCTTGATATCGACGAACCACAAAGCCTGCTCGCGAGCGACCCAGACCGGGCCCTCGCCGAGCGTCGCCCGGGCGTTAAGGACGCTGATGACGTCCGACATCATCAGCGCCAGCCCGCGTCGACAAAATAGTCGTGCGCGGTGCACATCCGCGCATCGTCCGACGCCAGGAACAATACCATCGCGGCGATGTCGGCCGGCTGGATCCGGCCCTCGATGCACTGCGCCTTGACGATCTCGGCCTCGCCTTCGGGCGTGTACCATTTCATCTGGCGTGGGGTCTGCACATTGCCGGGCACGATCGTATTGACCCGGATATTATGCGGGCCGAGATCGCGCGCCAGCGCCCGCGTCATCCCCTCGATCGCGGCTTTCGCGGTCTGGTACAGGACCAGATCGGGCAGGCCGAGGTGCCAGCTGATCGAGCCGAAGTTCAGGATCACGCCGCCGCCGGCGCGCCGCATCGCCGGAACCACCGCCTGCGCGGCAAAGAATTGATGGCGCAGATTCACCGCCATGCGATCGTCCCAATAAGCGGGGGTCACCTCCTCCACCGTGTGGCGATCGTCATTAGCGGCATTGTTGACGAGTATGTCGATCCCGCCGAGCGTGGTCTCAATCTCCGCCAGCGTCCGCTTGAACGTCTCGATATCCTTGAGATCGCACTGCCGATAGATCGGCTTGTGTGGCGCGTCGCTCAGACGCTCGACCAGCTCGCGTGACGCCTGATCGACGATGTCGACGAAGGCGACGCGCGCGCCCTGCCGAACGAACGCCTCGACCAGGCCCTCGCCGATGCCGCTGCCGCCCCCGGTGACGAGGACGCGCTTGTCCCGCAAGCTGGGGTAGATGGTCCGCTGAGCCGCCTCAGTCGCCGACATAAACGGTCTTCATCTGCGTGTAATATTCCACTGCTGCAAAACCCTGCTCGCGCGCGCCGTAGCTGGACCCGCGGCTGCCACCGAACGGCACGTGATAATCCACGCCGGCGGTCGGCTGGTTGATCATCACCATGCCGGCGCGGATGTTCTTCTTGAAGTGTCGCGCATATTTCTGGCTGGTCGTGACGATGCCGGCCGACAGGCCGAAATTGCCGCGGTTGGCGAGCTCAAGCGCCTCTTCATAGCTCTTGGCGCGCACCGTCGAGACGACTGGGCCGAACACTTCCTCATTGTTGATGCGCATGTCCGGATTGGTATCCGCGATCAGCGTCGGGCTCATATAATAGCCCGGCGTATCAAGGCTGAGGCGATCGCCACCGGTGACCAGGCGGCCGCCTTCGCTGGTTGCGATATCGACGTAGCGGAGATTTTGCTCGAACTGGGTGTCAGACGAGGCTGGGCCGACCTGGGTCGACGGATCGAGCGCACTGCCGACCTTGAGCGCCTTGGCACGCGCGGCGAGCGCCTCGACGAAGCGGTCGTGGATGCCGTCCTGGACGATGACCTTGGACGAAGCGGTGCAGCGCTGGCCGGTCTGGAAGAAGCCGCCATCGAGCGCGATCGCGACCGCACGCTCGAGATCGGCATCGTCGAGCACAACCAGCGGGTTCTTGCCGCCCATTTCCAGCTGGACGCGCGCCTGGCGCGTCATGGCGGCGAGCCCCACCTTCGCGCCGACGCCCTGGCTGCCGGTGAAGGAGATGCCGTTGACGTCGGGATGATCGACGATGGCCGACCCCACCCCGCCCTGCCCCAGCACCATGTTGAAGATGCCGGCCGGCGCGTTGAGCGAAGCGGCAACCTCATGGATGATCGTCGCGAGCGCATGAGCGATGGCGGGCGTCGGGTTGGCGGGCTTGAGCACGACCGTGTTGCCGAAGGCCAGCGCCGGCGCGCTCTTCCAGGCAGGAATGGCGATCGGGAAATTCCACGGCGTGATCAGGCCATAGACGCCGACCGCCTCGCGCCACACTTCGACGTCGAGTCCGGGCCGCGTCGATTCCAGCGTCTGACCGTGGCGGCGCAGCGCCTCGCCGGCGAAATATTTGAAGATGCGCGCGGCGCGCATCACTTCGCCCATGCCCTCGGGGCGGGTCTTGCCTTCCTCGCGCGACAGCAATTCGCCGAGTTCAGCGGCGCGCGCCATGATCGTGTTGCCGACGCGGTCGAGCAAATCGGAGCGGAGCTCCGGCGAGCCCATCGACCAGGCGGGGAAGGCGGCGCGCGCCGCCGCCACCGCGGCATCTACCTCGGCCTTACCACCGGCCGGATAGGAGGCGATCACCTCGTCCGTGTTGGACGGGTTGATGCTGTTGAACGGCGTATCCGCCTCGACCTGCTGGCCGCCGATGAAATGGGTGAGCTTCATGTTTCTCTGCCTTGCTAGCGCGCGCCGATAAGCCCGCGCGAAACGAGATTCTGCATCAGCCCGGATATGCCGAGCGTCCACGGTGCCGCTGATTTGGAGTGTGTCACACGATTTACCAGACGCCCCAGCTTCGGCGTCGAAATAGACACGATGTCGCCGACCTTGTGCGTGAACCCACGACCAGGATCGTCGCGGTCCTGTGTGGGTGCGAACAGGGTGCCCAGGAACAGGATGTAGCCGTCCGGATAATGATGCTCGCTCATCGCCTGTTCGACTAGGTCGGTCGGATCGCGGCTGATCTCGCGCATCGAGCTATGCCCCTTGAGCACATAGCCGTCTTCGCCCTCAATCAGCAGATCGACTTCGGCGGTGCGGACATCGTCCATCGTGAAGCTTTGGTCGAACAGCCGCACAAACGGCCCGAGCGAACAGGAGGCATTATTGTCCTTGGCCTTGCCCAGCAGCAGCGCGGAGCGGCCTTCGAAATCGCGCAGATTGACGTCGTTGCCGAGGCTGGCGCCGACCGGCTCGCCATGGCTGTCCGCGAGGATGGCGATTTCCGGTTCGGGATTGTTCCAGGACGAATCCGAACGCACACCGATCTCGGCGCCCCAGCCGACGGTCGAGAGCACCGGCGATTTGGTGAATATCTCCGCATCCGGGCCGATCGCGACCTCGAGATATTGCGACCACATGCCCTCGTCGATCAGCGCCTGCTTGAGCGCCACCGCCTCCGGAGATCCCGGCTTGAGACCCCGGATGCCACCGCCGATCCGTCCTTCGAGCATGGCGCGGACTTCAGCAGCCTTGCCGGCGTCGCCGCGCGCGCGCTCTTCGATCACGCGTTCGACCGCAGATACTGCGAAGGTCACCCCCGCCGCCTTGACGCATTGCAGATCGACCGGGCTGAGCAGGCGCGGCGTGCCGGCGGCGGATAAGGAGTAATCGCGGAGGTCGCCCAGCGCCTTCCCCGCAGACGCATCGAACGCGCGATCTGCAACCAATTGCGCTGCGGTGGGCGCGACCCGGCTCATGTCATGCAGGATACCACCCTGAAGCAATACCGGCGTGGGACCTTCCGTTGTTTCGATCCGGCCAAGGAACAGCCCGTCCCGCCAGTCCTCCGCCAGCATTTCCGCCGGCGCGAAAACATTCATCTGCCGTCCCTCTCCGCGCGCTTCTTGTTAGCGCTACCAAATCGCCGCGCAATGCGGCGGAGTCAAGAGAGAGCGCTATCAGCTTCGCGGCGGATCGGCCAGACCATGTTCCACAGAGCGGAGCGCCCGTGGTCGAGGGCGCCCCGTGCCGGCAAAAGGTCAGTTCTTGTCCTTGTCGACAAGCTTGTTCTTGGCGATCCACGGCATCATGGCGCGGAGTTCGGCACCGACCTTTTCGATGGGATGCTCGGCCTGGAGCTTGCGGCTGGCCTTCATCTCCGGATTGCCCATGCGGTTATCCATGATGAAGCGCTGGACGAAGCGGCCGCCCTGGATGTCGGCGAGGACGCGCTTCATCTCCGCCTTGGTGTCGGGGGTGATGACGCGCGGTCCCGTGTGATAATCGCCATATTCGGCGGTGTTGGAGATCGAATAACGCATGTTGGCGATGCCGCCTTCATACATCAGGTCGACGATCAGCTTCACCTCGTGCAGGCATTCGAAATAGGCCATTTCCGGCGCGTAACCGGCCTCGGTCAGCGTCTCGAAACCGGCCATGATCAGGTGGGTGAGGCCGCCGCACAGGACGGCCTGCTCGCCGAACAGGTCGGTCTCGCATTCCTCCTTGAAGGTCGTCTCGATCACGCCCGAACGGCCGCCGCCGACCGCGCTGGCATAGGAAAGCGCCACGTCATGCGCGTTGCCGCTCGCATCCTGATGGATCGCGATCAGGCACGGCACGCCGCCGCCCTTCACATATTCGCCGCGTACGGTGTGGCCGGGGCCTTTGGGCGCGATCATGAAGACGTCGATGCCGGCGGGGGCCTCGATCAGGCCGAAGTGGATGTTGAGACCGTGCGCGAAGGCGATCGCGGCACCGTCGCGGATATTGTCCTTGATGTCCTTTTCCCAGATGCCGGCCTGATGCTCGTCGGGCGCGAGGATCATGATGATGTCGGCCCAGCGGGCGACTTCGGCGACGGGCATGACCTTGAAGCCGGCTTCCGCCGCCTTGGTGCCGCTGGCGGAACCCGGGCGCAGACCGATTGCCACTTCCTGGACGCCAGAATCGCGCAGATTCTGCGCGTGGGCATGGCCCTGGCTGCCATAGCCGACGATCGCGACCTTCTTGCCCTTGATCAGGCCGATGTCGGCGTCGGAATCATAGTAAACGCGCATTGGTTGCCCCTTCGGTAGCTTGATTGGTCAGAATGTATGGTGGCCGCGGGTGATCGCGGCGACGCCGGTGCGCGCGACCTCCACCAGGCCAACCTCGCGCATCAGCTCGAGGAATTTATCGATCTTGTCGGTGCCCCCGGTAACCTCGAACACGAAGCTGGAGATGGTCGCATCGACCACGCGGGCGCGATATACTTCGGCCAGGCGCAGCGCCTCGATACGGTGGTCGCCCGTGCCCTTGACCTTGACCAGCGCGAGCTCCCGCTCGACGTGCGGACCTTCGGCGGTGAGATCGTGGACGCGGTGGACCGGGGGCAGCCGGTCGAGTTGCGCGATGATCTGCTCGATCACGAGCGGCGGTCCAGACGTGACGATGGTGATGCGGCTGACCGTTTCGTCCTCCGTCACCTCGGCGACCGTCAGGCTTTCGATATTATAGCCCCGCCCGGCGAACATCCCCGCGATGCGCGCGAGAATGCCGGGCTCGTTGGCCACGGTGACGGAGAGCGTGTGACGCTCATTGGCTTCGGTGCGGATATGCATGTTCGTTCCTGCGGGAGGGAAAAGTGCCGGGCGGCAGGCGCCTAGACCAGCGCCTTGGCCTCGTCGTCCATTTCGCCGGAGACCTCGTTAGCCTGCAGGATCATATCCGTATGCGCCGCGCCCGACGGGATCATCGGGAAGCAATTGGCGAGCTTGGCCACGCGGCAATCGACCATCACCGGGCCATTGTAGGCCAGCATCTCGGCGATGCCGTCGTCGAGCGCATCCGGCTTCTCGATGCGCATGCCCTTCCAGCCATAGGCTTCCGCAAGCTTGACGAAATCGGGCAAGGCTTCCGAATAGCTGTGCGAATGGCGCCCTTGATAGGTCAGGTCCTGCCACTGGCGGACCATGCCCATATATTCGTTGTTGAGGATGAATACCTTGACCGGCAGCTCATATTGGGTCGCCGTCGACATCTCCTGGATGTTCATCATGATCGAGGCCTCGCCGGCGATGTCGATCACGAGCGCATCGGGATTGCCGATCTGCGCGCCGATCGCGGCCGGCAGGCCATAGCCCATCGTGCCGAGTCCACCCGAGGTCAGCCATTTGTTGGGGTCTTCGAAGTTGAAATGCTGGGCGGCCCACATCTGATGCTGACCGACCTCGGTCGAGATGATCGGCGCGCGATGCTTGGTTGCCTCCCACAGCCGCTGGATCGCCAGCTGCGGCATGATCTCCTTGCTGGAGCTGGGGAAATCGAGACTACGCTTCGCCCGCCATTGATCGATCTGAGCGAACCAGTCGGAAAGATCGGCTGCCTGATGGCCGCGCTGCTGCCATACCGCGATCATCGCCTCGATGGCACGGCCGACATCGCTGACGATGCCAAGCTCCGCCGACACGATCTTGTTGATCGAGGAACGATCGATGTCGACGTGGATCTTGCGCGCGTGCGGGGCGAAGGCGTCCAGCCGGCCGGTGACGCGATCGTCGAAACGCGCACCGAGCGCGACGATCAGGTCGGCCTTGTTCATCGCATGATTGGCTTCGTAAGTGCCGTGCATGCCGAGCATGCCGAGCCATTTCGGCGAGGAGGCCGGCAACGCGCCAAGGCCCATCAGGGTCGAAGTCACCGGCGCACCAGTGAGCTTCACCAGCGTGCGCAGCGCCTCGCTGGCGGCGGGCCCCGAATTGATGATCCCGCCACCGGTGTAGAAGATCGGGCGTTCCGCGGCAGCGATCATCTCCACCGCGCTTTCGATCGCATGCGCATCGGGTTCTGTCTGCGGCTGGTAGCCGAGACTCTTGCGCAATACGTTACTGGCGGTCGCCGCGACCTGCACATCCTTGGGCAGATCGATCAGCACCGGGCCGGGGCGGCCGGTGGTCGCGATCCGGAATGCCTCGCGGATGACCCCTTCCAACTCGGCGGGATCCTTCACCAGGTAATTCTGCTTGGTGCAGTGGCGGGTGATGCCGACCGTGTCGCATTCCTGGAACGCGTCCGAGCCGATCAAGGCCGTCGGCACCTGGCCGGTGATCACCACCATCGGGATCGAGTCCATCAGCGCGTCGGTGATGCCGGTGACCGCATTGGTCGCGCCCGGGCCGGAGGTCACAAGCACGACGCCGGGCTTGCCGGTGGAGCGGGCATAGCCTTCGGCAGCATGCGCTGCGCCGCCTTCCTGGCGGACGAGGATGTGACGAATCCGATCCTGGCGGAAAATCGCATCATAGATCGGCAGCACCGCGCCACCGGGATAGCCGAATACGACCTCGACGCCGAGCTCGGTCAGCGTTTCAATCAAAATGTCCGCGCCGGTACGTTCCTGGGCCATGATGCTGCTCATTTGTGAGGAGCGGCGCGGTTAATCGCAGGCGCTGTGGCTGTCAACCTGCCTGCATCTTTTTATTTCCATTAGGCGATGCTGCGCGCAACTTTATTTCTTTTGCTGGGTAATGTAAGCATCTTTCTTCAACCTTGCAGTTGGTGCCGGAGCCACGTCGCCTGGCGCTTAGCATAATTGCGCGTCGCCTGCTTGATCGAGCCGACCGCCTCTTCCAGCGCAATCGATCCGTCCAGATATCCGCCGAGCTGGCTGACACCGATCGCCCGCATGACCGGCAGCGCAGGATCCAACCTCCGCCCGAGCAGCGCCGCCACTTCATCGATCGCCCCCGACGCGATCATCTGATCGACGCGCGCGTCGCACCGCGCGTAGAGCTCAGCGATTGGCCGCTCGACCTTTTGCACATCCAGCAAGACTTGGTCGCGCATGCCGCCGGCCCGCGCTTCGCGCCAGGCCAAGATGGACTGTCCGGTGCTGCGTATTACCTCCAGTGCGCGATGAAGACGCGTTGTATCGTTCGGATGAAGGCGAGCCGCAGCTGGTGGATCCTCGGACGCAAGAGCGGAACGGGCGTCCGCCGCGGCTAGGGCGCGAACCCGCTGCCGTACGGCGGGATCGATGGGAGGGACGGGTGCGATGCCATCGAGCAATGTCCGTATATAGAGGCCGGTACCGCCAACCAGGATCGGCAACCGGCCGGCAGCGTGCGCTTCCGCGATCGCGGCCTTCGCCTCCATCGCCCAA
Organism: Sphingomonas crusticola; assembly: GCF_003391115.1. Lineage (NCBI taxonomy): Bacteria > Pseudomonadati > Pseudomonadota > Alphaproteobacteria > Sphingomonadales > Sphingomonadaceae > Sphingomonas > Sphingomonas crusticola. The sequence continues at coordinate 2,269,552 of NZ_QTJP01000001.1, read as the reverse complement.
TCCGCCGCCGAACAAGGTATCGCACCATCGCGATGCCCGAATAGCCGATGCGGCGCACGCGCCTCCTCTTCGGGCGTCGGCCGCGCGCTTAGGATCAGAAGGTCGCGATAGACCTGGCTGGCGTCGGCATTGATGACCGTGCCGGATTCGCGCTCGGCCAGTTCCAATGCGCGCGCCGACTTGCCGCTCGCGGTCGGCCCTGCGATGAGCGCGAGCCTGGGCCGATCCGAAGGGTGCGACGTGGACATTGCGACTTTGATAGCATCGAACGGGGAGCTGTCCTCCGCCGATATCGACATCGCCCGGGACGCGCTTGCCGGCATCGGCGCGATCCCCGGGCAAGCCGTCTGGATCGACGAGGGTATTGCCGCGGATCTGCCGTTCGGCCGGACCGACCGAGCAGGCGCCCGCGCCGCGCTGGAAGGCTTGCTGCCGGGTGTCGACATCGTGGCGCAAAGCGCGTCCCGGCGCGCCAAGAAGCTGCTTATCGCCGACATGGATTCGACCATGATCACGATCGAGTGCATTGACGAGCTCGCCGATTATGCCGGCATCAAGCCGCAGATCGCCGAAGTGACTGAGCGGGCAATGCGCGGCGAACTGGATTTCGAGGCGGCACTCGATGCACGCGTCGCCCTTCTGAAAGGTCTGGACGAAGCGGCGATCGATCGCTGCCGCGCCGAGCGAGTCAGGCTGATCCCGGGCGCCCGGGCCCTAATCCAGACGATGAAGGCCTATGGGGCACGAACCGTTCTGGTTTCCGGCGGCTTCACGGTTTTTGCCGATCGGGTTGCCGAGTCGATCGGGTTCGATCGCGCGCTGTCCAACCATCTCGGGATCGGTGGCGGCGTGCTAAATGGCACTGTGTCCCGCCCGATCGTCGGTGCTGGGACCAAGCGCGACACGCTGATCGCCGAGCGTGAAGCCCTAGGGCTGCTGCGCGAGGAGACGCTTGCGGTGGGTGATGGTGCCAACGACATCCCCATGATTGAGGAGGCGGGGCTCGGCGTGGCCTATCATGCCAAGCCCAAGACCGCCGCCGCCGCGGCAGCGCGGATCGAGCATGGCGACCTCACCACCTTGCTCTATGCGCAGGGCTATCGCCGAGCCGACTGGGTCGAGTAATCCCGCTTTACGGGGTGACGATCAGGCACTGGCCACCCGCGGCCCGAACCTGCTTGCACAGCGCCTCCGCGTCCGACCTGCTGGCAATCCCCCAGGCCTGGAGGCGCTGCACCGATTTCCATGGCACGACGCGCTGGTCATAGGTTGCAAGGCGAGGTGCCTTGGCCGCCACGGTCGTCCACTGGGCGCGCGCCCGATCGGCCGAGCCGAACGCGCCGAGTTGAACCTTCCAGGGGCCCGAGGCCGACCGGGTGGGGCCAGATGCCGAAGCTGCCGCTGCGAGCGGTGACTTTGCTTTCGGCTGCGATTTTGCAGCGACCGATTGGGGCGGCGTGGCAGGTGCCGCCGGAGGAAGGATGCGCACCGCCGGCAGGGTCGCCAGGATCTGATCAGCCTGTGCCTTGTCGGCCGGGAGCAGATATCGATCCATCAATTCAAGATTGCGCTGCGCGGCAGGCAGGCCCGACGACGCGGCTCGCATCGTCTGCGCATAAGCGAGCGGCCAATCGCGGGTCGCGTAGTCGCCGTTGAAATGCGCGGTGCCGAGCAGATACAAAGCGCGCGCGTCGCCCCGCGCAGCGGCTTTTTCTACATAGGGCATCGCCTCGCGCCGGTCGCCATGCGCGAACAGGGCGAAACCCAATTCCTCGCTCGCGCGGACATGGCCCTGACTGGCGGCCCGCCGATACCACATAATCGCGGTTTCGGGATCCGCGGTCACACCCCGGCCCGTGCGATAGGCTTCGGCTATGGCAAATTGGGCATTCGCGTCGCCAGTCTGTGCCTTGGCTTGCAAGGCTCGCAATTCCGGCGCGGCAGGCGCAGCGGCGCTACTGGTCGCGACCGCCAGCAAGAGCGCCAGCGCCACCCGCTTCATAAAATAGATACTCCACCCTTGATCGTCCGCATCACTCGTCCCTGCACCGGCAACCCGTCAAACGGCGTGTTCCCCGCCGCTGCAATCATCTTATCCGATTCAATCCTCCACGGGGAATTGGGATCCACTACAATGAGATCCGCTTCCGCCCCGACCACAAGCGCGCCTCCTGGGAGGCCGAACAGTCGCGCTGGCGCAGTAGCCAGCAGGTCGAACAGCCGCTCGAAAGAGATCAGACCGTCGCGCACCAAGGTCATACCGAGTGTGAGCAATGTCTCCGCGCCGGCCATGCCGGGTTCGGCGTCGGCGAACGGCAGACGCTTGGCTTCCGGCCCTTGCGGATCGTGACCCGAGCAGATCACATCGATCGTCCCGTCGGCAATGGCGACAAGGCAGGCCTGGTGATCGTTTTCGTCGCGCAAAGGCGGCGACAGGCGGGCGAATGTGCGGAAGCCCGTCACCGCGCTGTCCGCCAGAAAGAGATGCGCGGGCGTAATGCCGCAGCTAACCGGCAGCCTCTTTTTCTTGGCATCGCGGATCAGGTCCAGCGCGCGGGCAGTTGTAACCTGACGGAAGTGGAGCGGTGCGCCGGTCGCTTCAACCAGCAGCAGATCGCGTGCCACCGCCAGCGCCTCCGTCTCCGCGGGCGCCGCCGCGAGCCCGAGCCGGGTCGCGGTTTCACCGTCAGTCATCACGGCGTCGGCGGCAAGACCGGAATCCTCTGCATGGACGACGGTGCGTAAGCCCAGTGCACCTGCGTAACTGAGCAAGCGATGCATCACGCCCGAATCGGCAATCCATTGCCGGCCGGTGGCAACCCCGCACGCACCGCCTTCGCGCATCAGCCCGATCTCGGCGAGCTCCGTTCCCGCGAGGCCGCGCGTTGCTGCCGCGAGCGGGTGGACCCAGATTTTGGGCTTACCCGCAGCGGCGGCGTGCTGAACCAAGGCGACCGTGTCGATCGGCTGAGCACGGTCGGGCATCAACATTGCGCGCGTGATGCCGCCTGCGGCAAAAGCGGGGGGATCGATCGCGAACACGCCAACGTCGACCAGGCCGGGCGCGATCAGCGCGCCATGCGCTTCGATCCGGAGAATGTCGGCAGGCGGGTGGAAGTCGCCGATCGCCGCGATGCGCCCGTCGCGTACCAGCACGCTGCCTTCGGCGACGCCATCGGTAGTGACGACCCGGCCGCCCATGATCGCGATCGCGTTCACCATCCGGCGATTCCGCGACGTGACCGCGTCAATATGTCGAGACAGGCCATGCGCACCGCCACGCCCATCTCGACCTGCTCGGTAATGGCGGATCGATCGAGGTCGTCGGCCACGTTGCTGGCGATTTCGACACCGCGGTTCATCGGCCCGGGATGCATCACCAAGGCATCGGGCGCCGCCTTGGCGAGGCGATCATAGGTCAGACCATAAAGTGCGTGATATTCGCGCGGGCTCGGCACGAACCCGCCGGTCATCCGCTCGCGCTGGAGACGCAGCATCATCACGACGTCGGCGCCATCGAGGCCTGCATCGAAATCGGTGAAGCGGGTCACGCCCATCCGCTCGATCGCCCCCGGCAGCAGGGTTGGCGGCCCGACCACGCGCACCTCGGCGCCCAGTGCGGTCAGTGCCAGGATGTTGGAGCGCGCGACCCGGCTGTGTAGCACGTCGCCGCAAATAGCGACGATCAACCCGTCGATCCGCCCCTTGCGGCGGCGGATGGTGAGCGCGTCGAGCAAAGCCTGGGTCGGATGTTCGTGCCGCCCGTCGCCCGCGTTCAATACCGGGCAGTCGACCTTGTCGGCGATCAGCTGGACCGCACCCGACGCGTCGTGGCGGATGACGATCATGTCGGCGCGCATCGCATTGAGCGTGATCGCGGTGTCGATCAGCGTCTCGCCCTTCTTCACGCTCGATTGCGCGACCGCCATGTTGACGACGTCCGCGCCAAGCCGCTTGCCGGCAATTTCGAACGACAACAAGGTGCGCGTCGAGTTTTCGAAGAAAGCATTGATCAGCGTTAGGCCGGCGAGGCGATCATCATGCTTGGCCGTGCCGCGATTGAGCGCAACCCATTGTTCGGCCTCATCCAGCAGGAATGCGATTTCGTGCGGCTGAAGACCGAAGATGCCGGTGAGATGGCGATGGGGAAACGGGTGCACTTCGCGGCCATCGTTCGGGCGGGGGGGCGAAGTGGACATTAAAGCCGCGTCCTAAGCGCGGGCGGCCCGAAGCTCAAGTGTGCGCGGACGCAAGCGCATCGATCGCGCCCTGCAGGATATAAGCCGCCGCCATCTTGTCGACCAGTTCGGCGCGGCGCGAACGGCTGGCGTCGGCGGCGATCAGGGTGCGCGTCACCGCCGCGGTCGACCAGCGCTCGTCCCACAGCAGGATCGGCAGCGCGAACTCCGCGAGGTTGCGGGCGAAGGCGCGGACCGACTGGGTGCGCGGGCTGTCGCTACCATCAAGGTTGAGCGGCAGGCCGATCACGAGCCCCTTCACCTGCTGCTTGGCGATAAGTTCGCGCAGCAGCGCGCGATCGACGCTGAACTTGGCGCGCCGGATGGTCTCGGCCGGGCTGGCGATGGTCCACATCGAATCGCAGATGGCGATACCGATCGTCTTGGTCCCGACGTCGAGGCCCGCAAGCCGCCCGCGCATCGGCAACGACGCGGCGAAGCTGGCGAGATCGCTGCCGATCATCGCGCGAGAAATGTCTTGAGCCGGGCGGCGGCATCGTCTCGGATATTGCGCCAGAACAGGGCGTAATCGAAGACGTGGTAATTGTTGCCGGGCAAGACATAGGTGCCATAGCCGCCTGGAGGCGGGCCGATCAGCAGCAGGCCCTGCGCGGAGCACCGCGCCGGCGCCCCGGGGCTGACCAGGTCACCCCCCGCGAGATCGGCATGCGGGACCAGCGCGCCGCGATTGACGGTGGCCGGCGCTGCGCCTCCGCCGACGCCGGTCAACGGATTGACGCATAGCATGCTGGTGCCTTTGCGCGGCGCGCCGGTGAGGCCTTTGCTCTGGTCGAAATAGGCGTCGATCAGGCGGGGCTCGGCCGGCTCGGCAAAGCTCTGCCAGCCCAGAATGCATCCCGCCTGCCCCGCCGTCGCACAAGCCGGCAAGCCAAGCGCGGGCAGGTCAGCCGTCGTCGATATCGGCCAGCCGACGGCATAGACCGCGACGATCCGCCGCGCGAGCGGGCTGCCGGCGACCTTCTCCCGCAACAGGCGCAGCAGGTGGAGCGATCCTTGGCTATGCCCAACGAGAATGATCGGGCGATCTTTGGGGATCGCTGCCAGGAAGGCATCAAAGGCGCGAGCCACGTCGCGATAGGCAAAGTCGATCGCCTTGGCCGAGCGTTGATCCGTCGCGGCGAGGAAGGCGCCGAGCGTCGCCTGGCGATAGCGGGGCGCCCATATTTGACCGACGTCATTGAATGCGCTCGCCTGGCTGCGCGCGAACAGCCCAAGCCGGTAATTGGCCTGGCCATCGTTCAGCGGCGCGTTCCAGTGATTGCGGTCGAGATAGGTCGTGGGCGCAACATAGAAGATGGCGGCTTGTCCCGCAGGGCCGCGGGTTGCCCCGGGCGGCGTCCACCGTGTCGGATCATCCGGAAAGTCAGGACGCGCGAGCCAGGCCGCCGCTTTGGCATAATCCGGCGCGGTGGCATCGGGCATGGCGGAGAACGCGGTGTTGGGGACGAACGCCAGCCGCATCAGCCGATCCTGCATCAGGCTCCAGGCGAGGCCGATCGCAAGGATGACGATGATCAGGGCAGCGATGATGTAGAGGAAGCGCCGGGCGAGCATGCGAGGCGGATAGGCCGTCGCCGCGCCCGCGCCAACCCGCTCGATAGCGAGCCTTCGTTCGCGGATATTCTTGACGGTGCGATCGGGCTAGGCGGTGATTATGGCGCCTTCACATCTCGCTCTCGTCTCGCTGCTCGTGCCCGACTATGAAGAGGGCCTGCAATTCTACGTAGAGGTTCTTGGTTTCGAGCTGCGCGAGGATACGGTTATCTCGGCCGACAAACGCTGGGTGGTGGTGGCGCCCCGCGGCGGGCAATGCGCGATCCTGCTCGCCAGGGCGGCCAGTCCGGATCAGCGTGCGGCGATCGGCAAGCAGGCGGGCGGGCGCGTTTTCCTGTTCCTCACCACGGACGATTTTGCGGGCGATCACGCGGCGCTGCTCCGCCGGGGCGTGCAGTTCGTGGAGAGTCCACGCGACGAGCCCTATGGCACCGTTGCCGTATTCGTCGATCCGTTCGGGAATCGCTGGGACCTGGTCCAGCCGCGACATGCTTGATGGCCGGCAGCACGACTGCTAGCCGCGCCTTCATGTCCGTAGACGAAACCACAGTCCGCAAGATCGCGAGTCTTGCCCGCATCGCCGTTTCCGACGGCGAGGTCGCGGCTATGACCGGCGAGCTCAACAATATTCTGACCTGGGTCGAGCAACTCGGCGAGGTCGATACTGCGGGTATCCAGCCGCTCGCCGCGGTCGTCCCCAACCAGCTGCGCCTGCGCGACGACGTCATCACCGATGGCGACATCCGCGACGAGGTGCTCGCCAACGCGCCGCAGGCCGAACATGGCTTCTTCGCCGTGCCCAAGGTGATCGAATAATGGACGACCTGACCGATCTCGGCATCGCGCAAATCCGCGACGGCTTCCGCGCGGGCGACTTCACCGCGCGCGAAGTGGCTGAGGCGTTCAATACCAATGTCGCCATGGGCAGAGGCCTGAACGCCTTCATCGTCGAAACGCCCGAACATGCGCTCGCGGCGGCGGACGCCGCCGATCAGGAGCGCAGCGAGGGCGCGGTGCGCCCGCTGTCGGGCGTCCCGCTGGGCATCAAGGATCTGTTCTGCACCGAAGGCGTGCAGACCACCGCCGCGAGCCATATCCTGGAAGGCTTCGTGCCGACCTATGAATCGACTGTCACCGAGCGGCTGTTCCTCGCCGGCGCGGGCATGCTCGGCAAGTTGAACATGGACCAGTTCGCGATGGGCTCGTCCAACGAGACCAGCCATTTCGGCAATGTGCTGAGTCCATGGCGGCGCAACGATGGCGGCAACGCGCCGCTCGCGCCCGGGGGATCGTCCGGCGGCAGCTCGGCGGCGGTCTCCGCGCGGCTCGCGCCCGGCGCGACCGGCACCGATACCGGCGGATCGATCCGCCAGCCGGCGGCCTTCACCGGCATTTCCGGCATCAAGCCGACCTATGGCCGCTGCTCGCGCTGGGGCGTGGTGGCCTTTGCCTCCAGCCTCGATCAGGCGGGCGCGATGGCGCGCGACGTCACGGATTGCGCGATCATGCTGGAAGCGATGGCGGGCTTCGATCCGAAGGACGCGACTTCGCTCGATCTGCCCGTGCCGGAATGGGAAGCGGGCCTGTCGTCCGACCTGCGCGGCAAGACGATCGGCATCCCCAAGGAATATCGCGTCGACAATATGCCGCGCGAGATCGACGCTTTGTGGGAACGCGGCATCCAGCTGGTCAAGGACGCCGGCGCCAATGTGATCGAGGTGTCGCTGCCGCACACCAAATATGCGCTGCCGACTTACTATATCATTGCCCCGGCGGAGGCCTCGTCCAACCTCGCCCGCTATGACGGCGTCCGCTACGGCCTGCGCGACCTGCCCGACGGCGCCAATCTGCAGGACATGTATGCCGCCACCCGCGCCGACGGCTTCGGCGCCGAGGTAAAGCGCCGCATCCTGATCGGCACCTACGTGCTGTCGGCGGGCTTTTACGACGCTTATTTCACCCAGGCGCAGAAGGTGCGCGCGCTGATCGTGCGCGACTTCGCGGAAGCCTTCGAAAAATGCGACTTGCTGCTGACGCCGACGGCGCCTTCGGCCGCGTTCGCGCTGGGAGAGAAGGCCGACGACCCGCTGGCCATGTACTTGAACGACGTCTTCACCGTGCCCAGTTCGCTGGCGGGCCTGCCAGCCATGTCGGTGCCGGGTGGGCTCGACCAGGCGGGCCTGCCGCTGGGGCTGCAGGTGATCGGCAAGCCCCTCGACGAACAGGGCGTACTCAATGCCTGCCTCGCCATCGAGGAACGCGCCGGCTTCACGGCGCGCCCGGGCGAGTGGTGGTAAGGACCCAAGCATGACTGAAGCTGCTTATGTGATCGAGGGCGCGACCGGCCCGTGGGAGGTCGTGATAGGCCTTGAGGTCCATGCCCAGGTCACGTCCAACGCCAAGCTCTTCTCCGGAGCGGCGACGGCGTTCGGCGCGGAGCCCAATACCCAGGTCAGCCTGGTCGATGCCGCCATGCCCGGCATGCTGCCCGTGCCCAATCGCGAGTGCATCCGCCAGGCGGTGCGCACCGGCATGGCGATCGGGGCGCAGATCAACCGCTGGAGCCAGTTCGACCGCAAGAATTATTTCTACGCCGATCTGCCGCAGGGGTATCAGATCAGCCAGCTCTACCACCCCCTGGTGGGCGAAGGCGCGATCGAGATCGAGCCGGCCGAAGGCGTGACCAAGACGATCGGGATCGAGCGGATCCATGTCGAGCAGGATGCCGGCAAGTTGATGCACGATCAGCACCCGACCCGCTCCTATGTCGACCTCAATCGATCCGGCGTCGCCTTGATGGAGATCGTGAGCAAGCCCGACATGCGTTCGCCCGCCGAGGCCGGCGCCTACCTGCGCAAGCTGCGCGCAATCCTGCGTTATGTCGGCTCGTGCGACGGCAATATGGAGCAGGGCTCGATGCGGGCCGACGTCAATGTCAGCGTGCGCAAGGCGGGACACGAGTTCGGCACACGCACCGAAACCAAGAACGTCAACTCGGTCCGCTTCGTGATGGCGACGATCGAGGGCGAGGCACGGCGCCAGGTCGAGGTGCTCGAGGCGGGCGGAAAGATCATCCAGGAAACGCGGCTCTACGATCCCGATCGTAACGAGACGCGCTCGATGCGCTCCAAGGAGGATGCGCACGATTATCGCTATTTCCCGGATCCGGATTTGCTGCCGCTGGAGCTGGACGACGCTTTTCTTGCCGAGTGCGAGGGCAGCCTGCCAGAACTGCCCGATGCCAAGCGGCGTCGTTATGAGGAGGTGCTCGGCATCTCGGCTTATTCGGCGAGCGTGATCACCGCCGATGTGGAGACCGCGCGCTGGTTCGAAGCGCTGCTGGCCGCGACCGGCAAACCCGAAACGGAGGTCGCCAAACCGGCAGCCAACTGGCTGACGTCCGAACTGTTCGGCGCGCTCAACCGGCTGGGCAAGGACATTGCCGACAGCCCGGTCTCGCCGCAGCAGGCCGCCGAGCTGATTGCGCTGGTCGCCGACGGCACGCTTTCCGGCACGCTTTCCAAGCAGGTGTTCGAGATCATGCTCGAGACCGGCGACGATCCGTCGAAGATCGTCGAGGAGCGCGGCCTGAAGCAGACCAGCGACACCGGCGCGATCGAAGCCGAAATCGCCAAGGTGATGGATGCCAACGCGGACAAGGTCGCCGAATATCGCGGCGGCAAGGATAAGTTGTTCGGCTTCTTCGTCGGTCAGACGATGAAGGCGATGGCGGGCAAGGCCAATCCCGGCGTGGTCAACGAATTGCTCAAGAAGGCGCTCGACGGCTGAGCAGGCCGCCTCCGGGCAAGGCCCGCGAACTCGCGACCAGCCATGCCGCGCACGTCAGCAGGCTCGCCATGCCCAGCATCGTCAGCTGCAACCGGTCATGCGGCGCAGCGATGACGCCCGGTATATGCAGCAGCAGCACGAACGAGGACATCATCAGCGCCTCGATCGTGGCGGCTGTCCGGACGCGGAGACCCGCCAACAAGGCAAGGCCGGTCAAGATATGGATTGCCCCCGTCAGGTAGGCGATGCCCAGCCGCTGGGGCAGCCAGGCCGGCACCATCGCCGCGGTGAAGCCGGCATAGACGAAGTGCGAAATTCCGAAGACAAGCAGGCACAGCCCGAAGCCGAGGCGATGCGCGTTTGCTCGCGGGCGGGTATCGAACCAGCCGGTAAGGGTAGCAAGGCCGAGCGCGCAGGCCGAGGCTTCGGCCAGACCCAACAGCGCCGCCACGTCATGGGCTTTCACGATGTGCGGCAGATGAAAGACGATAGCACCCAAGGCGAGCCAACTGGCCGCGACCGCAGCGGCGCCGGTGCGCCAGGCCGGGATCAACATACCGGCCCCGGAAAGAATCAGAACGGCGCCTGAGAGGTAGGCAAATAAAGCCCGCCCAGCCGCGCCATCGGGAAATGGCTGCCAGGTCATCAAACTGTCGCGATAGCCGATGTTGAGCAGGCCGAGCCCGATCAAGACCACCGCGACGAGCAAAATCACGTCCTGGCGCACCTTGTCCATACTTCCTCCCTGATCCTATCGGAAGGAAGCTAGCCCAGGCTTGGCGCGGCTTTAATCAGCGATTGCTGGACCAGTGCGCTTGAGGCTTTCTGGACTGGTCAGCGCTCGAAGCTCTGATCCTGCACCTTGTTCTCGCCACCGGTCCCTGCCGTGCCTGCAAAATCGCCGGGGCTGTCTTCGACGCTTTCCCGGCCGGGAGTATCGGCAGGCGTCACTTGTTCGGGCGAGTCCGAGGGACCGGAGGGATCGGAATCGGGATTGGCGTCGGGGTGGCTGGCCATGTTTGTCTCCGTGTTCGGCTGATCAACGAATTGCGTCGCCGCCGGCTCCCCGCAAACCTTGCCCTCGCGTTCCCGCTGCTATAAGCGCCCCGCTTCCGAAGAGCGTCCCGCGGGCGTGGCGGAACTGGTAGACGCGCTGGATTTAGGTTCCAGTATCGCAAGATGTGGGGGTTCGAGTCCCTTCGCCCGCACCAGCTCGCCCGATCCGGCCGCCACCCATTTTTCAAGGCTTTGAGTAGCGATCATGCAGACTGTCGAGACGTTGAACGAGGGCCTCCGCCGCTCCTACAAGCTGACCATCCCCGCGCAGGAGATCGCGGCGAAGGTCGACGCCGAGGTGAAGCGCGCCGCGCCGACGATCAAGATGCCCGGCTTTCGCCCCGGCAAGGTGCCGCCGAACCTGATCAAGAAGATGCATGGCGAGGCGCTGGAGCGCGAGGCGCTCAACACCGCCGTGCAGGAAGGCGTCCAGTCGCTGATCAACGAGCAGGGCCTGCGCCCGGCGATGCAGCCGCAGGTCGAACTCGACGAAGATTATGCCGCCGGCAAGGATGTCGAGGTCAAGGTTGCACTGGAAGTGCTGCCGAACGTGCCGACTCCGTCGATCGAGGGCCTGAAGCTCGAACGTCTGACGGTCGAGCCAAGCGCGGAAGAGATCGACGCGCAAGTGGCGCGCTTTGCCGCCCAGCAGAAGAGCTACACCTCCGCGCCCGAAGGTCATCCGGCGATCGAAGGCGACCAGGTCATCATCGATTTCGTCGGCAAGACCGCCGATGGCGTCGCCTTTCCGGGTGGCACCGGTGAGGACATGGCGGTCGAGCTCGGCTCGGGTCGGCTGATTCCCGGCTTCGAAGCACAGCTTGAAGGCGTGAAGGTCGGTGACGAGAAGACGCTCAACCTCACCTTCCCCGCCGAATATGGCGAGAAGAGCCTCGCCGGAAAGCCGGCGACGTTCGACATCGTCGTCAAGGACGTGAAGGTCGCGAGCGAAGCGACGATCGACGACGATTTCGCCAAGACGCTTGGGCTCGACAGCCTCGACAAGCTCAAGGAGCTGTTCAAAGGCCAGGTCGAGCAGGAACTGAACGGTCTGACCCGGACCCACATGAAGCGCAAGCTGCTCGACCAGCTTGCCCAGGGCCACGATTTCCCCGTGCCGCCGTCGATGGTGGAAGCCGAGTTCGAGCAGATCTGGCGCCAGCTGGAGCATGAGGCGAGCCACGAGGAAGATCCGGCCGCCGCGCTTGCCGAGATGGAAAAGGACAGGGACGATTATCGCGCAATCGCAGAGCGCCGCGTGCGCCTTGGGCTGCTGCTGTCGGAAATCGGCCGCCAGCATAATGTCGAGGTCAGCAACCAGGAGATGCAGATGCTGACGGCCCAGGCCGCGCAGCAATATGCCCCCAAGGACCGCCAGCGGTTCATGGAATATGTCCAGTCCGACCCCGTTGCCGCCGCCCAGATCCGTGCCCCGCTGTACGAGGACAAGGTGGTCGACTTCCTGTTCAGCCAGGCGGAGGTCACCGACCGCACGAGCACGCGCGAAGAGCTCGAGGCGGCGATCGAGGCCGAGGATGACGGCAGCCCCGCCGAGCATGTCCACGGTCCGGACTGCGGCCATGACCATCATGGTCACGATCACGCTCCCAAGGCGAAGAAGTCCTCCGCCAAGAAGGCCGCTGCGGCTCCGGTCGAAGCGGTTGCTGCGCCGACCGACGATGCTGCTGCGGCTCCGGCCAAGAAGTCTTCCGCAAAGAAGGCTGCTCCCGCGGCCGCCGAGGAAGCTCCAGCCAAGCCTGCTGCCAAAGCCAAGAAGGCTGCCCCGCCGGCTGATGCGGTAGCCGCCGAGGTTGCGCCCGCCAAGAAGGCCGCGCCGAAGAAGGCCAAGGCGTAAGCCCGATGGCGTCGGGATCGACGGCGGCGGGCTTGCGCGTCGCCGTCATCCTGCCCTGCTACAATGAGGAAGCGGCGATCGGTGCGACGATTGCGGGCTTTCGCGCCGCGCTGCCCGCCGCCGCGATTTACGTTTTCGACAATAATAGCGGCGACCGCACCGTCGAGCTTGCGACGCTGGCCGGAGCGGCCGTCCGGCGCGAGCCGATGCAGGGCAAGGGTCATGTCGTCCGCCGCATGTTCGCGGACATCGAGGCTGACATCTACGTGATGGCGGATGGCGACGCGACCTACGATGCGGCCGCCGCCCCGGACATGATCCAACGCCTGCTCGACGAGCATCTCGACATGGTGGTCGGGGCGCGCGCGAGCGAGGTCGATGCGGCCTATCGCCGCGGCCACCGATTCGGCAACGCCGTGCTGACCACTATCCTGTCACGCCTCTTCGGGCGCACGTTCAGCGACATATTGTCGGGCTACCGCGTCTTTTCGCGCCGTTTCGTAAAGAGCTTCCCGATTCTCTCGTCGGGATTCGAAATCGAAACCGAGATCAGTGTCCACGCGCTCGAGCTGCGCATGCCGGTGGGCGAGATCGTCACCCGCTATGGCGCTCGCTTGGAAGGATCGGCATCCAAACTGTCGACCTATCGCGACGGCTGGCGCATTTTGCGCACCATATTGACGTTATTCCGGATCGAGCGGCCGGTACTTTATTTCGGGTCGATCGGCGCCATACTCGGGCTAGTCGCGCTGGTTCTCGCGGAACCGTTGATCCTGACCTATGCCCGAACCGGGCTGGTGCCGCGCTTCCCCACGGCTGTCCTCGCGACTGGCCTCGTTATCGTGGCCTTCCTCTGCTTTTTTACCGGGCTGATCCTCGACACGGTCGTTCGCGGGCGGCGCGAAGTACGCCGCCTCGCTTACCTCGCCTTGCCCGCGGTGGAAGGTTAGCGTCGGCCGGCATTATCCGCCTGCTCCAGCCGGCCGTCCTGGTCGCAGCTGTACGATTTAACGCGACGTTCATCGAAAATGATTAGGCGCGGCGGTGATGGCCGACATCGACCCCTGGTTCACACGCCTGCTTCCGGCCGAGCTTGCAATCGTCGTTCCGACCTTCAACGAGGTGAGGAATGTCGAGCAACTGGCGGAGGCGGTGGCGCGCGCGCTTCCCGGCGTGCGTTGGGAAATGGTGTTCGTCGACGATAATTCGTCCGACGGCACATCCGACAAGGTACGCCGGATGGCGCTTGCGGATTCGCGCATCCGCATCCTGCATCGTCACAACCGTCGGGGCCTCGCCACCGCCTGCATCGAGGGCATCCTTGCCACCGCTGCCCCTTATGTGGCGGTGATGGATTCCGACCATCAGCATGATGAACGCATTCTTGGGGAGATGCTGGCACGGATCAAACAGGATGGCGTCGATCTGGTGGTCGGCAGCCGCTACACGGAGGGTGGCGGCCTTGGCGAATGGTCTCGCAAGCGGGTCCTCGCAAGCCAGCTGGCCACCCGGATCGCGTCAGGCCTGACGCGCGTGCCGATGAGCGATCCGATGAGCGGCTTCTTCCTGGTGCGCCGCGATGCATTCATGCGGTCGCTTCCGAACCTTTCGTCGGTTGGCTACAAGATCCTGCTCGATATCGCCGCGAGCGCGCCCACGCCCCTGCATATCGCGGAGGTGCCATATACTTTCAGGACGCGACAGCACGGCGAGAGCAAGCTCGACACGTTGGTGCTATGGGAATATCTCCAGCTGGTCCTCGACAAGGCGTTTGGCCGCTATATTCCTGCCCGCTTCATGAGTTTCGCCCTGGTCGGCGGGTTCGGCATCGTTGTTCATTTCCTGGTCCTGACCTTGCTGTACAAGCTGGTCGGGGCGAGTTTCGATCAGTCGCAGGCGGTGGCCAGCGTGGTCGCGATCTCCAACAATTTCTTCCTCAACAATGCCCTCACCTATCGCGATCAGCGCCTGCGCGGCCGATCGCTGCTTTATGGCTGGATCAGCTTCAACCTGGTCTGCGCCACGGGGGCCGCCGCCAATATCGGCATCGCCGACTGGCTGTTCGGGCGAAACACCTATTGGATCCTGTCGGCGATCCCGGGTGTACTGATCAGCGTCGTGTGGAATTATGCGATGTCGTCGCTCTTCACCTGGCGGAGAAAATAGCGAGCGGGCTTCAAAATGGTTTCCCTTGAACCGGCGCCAACGAACGCCGATGTTGGGGAGACCAGAGCGCCAAAGGACCGTACTTCCCATGACCGACCACGCCGACATCACCGCAGGGCTCGTGCCGATCGTTATCGAGCAATCGACCCGTGGCGAGCGCAGCTTCGACATCTATTCGCGCCTGTTGCGCGAGCGAATCGTGTTCGTGACCGGGCAGGTCGAGGATCACATGGCCTCGCTCATCACCGCGCAATTGCTCTTCCTCGAGTCCGAGAACCCGAAGAAGGACATTTTCATGTACATCAATTCGCCGGGCGGCGTGGTGACGGCGGGCCTCGCGATCCACGACACGATGCAATATATCCGGCCACGCGTCGGTACCGTCTGCATCGGCCAGGCGGCATCGATGGGCAGCTTTTTGCTGGCCGCGGGTGAGCCCGGCATGCGCTCCGCGCTGACCAACAGCCGCATCATGGTGCACCAGCCCTCCGGCGGCGCGCAGGGCATGGCGGCGGACATCGAGATCCAGGCACGCGAAATCCTGCGTATGCGCCATGCGCTGAACACGCTTTATGCAAAATATACCGGTCAGACGATCGAGCAGATCGAACATGCGATGGACCGCGACAAGTTCCTGGAAGCGGAAGAAGCCAAGACCTTCGGCATCATCGACGAGGTGTTCGACAAGCGCCCGGCGCCGACGGAGGAAATTGCGCAGGCCGCGTGAGGCCGTGGTGAGCCGGATGGTGCGAGGCGGCGGCATATAGGCATTGCCACCGCTCTCCTCCGGGGTAGGATGGCGGTCGACTCGGTCGACCGAGGATTAGGATAATTATGACCAAGCTTAGTGGCGGCGATTCCAAGAGCACCCTGTACTGCTCGTTCTGCGGCAAGTCGCAGCACGAAGTGCGCAAGCTCATCGCCGGCCCGACCGTGTTCATCTGCGACGAGTGCGTGGAGCTGTGCAACGACATCATCCGCGAGGAAACGAAGGCGACCTTCGTCAATCGCAAGGATGGCGGCGTGCCGACCCCGCAGGACATCAACGCGCATCTCGACGATTATGTGATCGGCCAGAAGCAGGCCAAGCGCGTGCTCTCGGTCGCGGTCCACAATCATTACAAGCGGCTCAATCATGGCGCCAAGGGTGCTGACGTCGAGCTCGCCAAGTCGAACATCCTGCTGGTCGGCCCGACCGGCTGCGGCAAGACCCTGCTCGCGCAGACGCTCGCCAAGACCTTCGACGTGCCTTTTACCATGGCGGACGCGACCACGCTGACCGAGGCCGGCTATGTCGGCGAGGATGTCGAGAACATCATCCTCAAGCTGCTCCAGGCATCGGACTATAATGTCGAGCGGGCACAGCGCGGCATCGTCTACATCGACGAAATCGACAAGATCAGCCGCAAGGCCGACAATCCCTCGATCACGCGCGACGTGTCGGGCGAGGGCGTGCAGCAGGCCCTGCTCAAGCTGATGGAGGGCACCACCGCAAGCGTTCCCCCGCAGGGCGGCCGCAAGCATCCGCAGCAGGAGTTCCTGCAGGTCGACACGACCAACATCCTGTTCATCTGCGGCGGCGCGTTCTCGGGCCTCGAGAAGATCATCGGCGACCGTTTGCAGGGCAAGTCGATCGGCTTCGGCGCGTTCGTGGCGGCGCCGGACGAGCGCCGGACCGGCGAAGTGCTGCGCCAGTGCGAGCCCGAGGATCTGCTGAAGTTTGGCCTGATTCCGGAATTCGTCGGCCGCCTTCCCGTTATTGCGACGCTGGAAGATCTCGACGAGCCGGCTCTGGTCAAGATCCTGTCCGAGCCCAAAAATGCGCTGGTGAAGCAGTATCAGAAATTGTTCGAGATGGAGGGCGTAAAGCTCTCCTTCAACGACGAGGCGCTGTCGGCCGTCGCCAAGAAGGCGATCCTGCGCAAGACCGGCGCGCGCGGCCTGCGCTCGATCCTCGAAGGCATGCTGCTCGATACGATGTTCGACCTGCCCTCGATGGACGGGGTGGACGAGATCGTGATCGACAAGGATGTGGTCGACGGCCGCAAGGATCCGGTGCGGGTCTTCGCGAAGAAGAAGGAAAAGGCGGGCGGCGACGCCGCCTGACGCCTGACGAACGCTCCTTGGCACCCTATATGGGCCGCCAAGGAGTGATTCATGTCTGATCCCACCGTCATTTGCAGCTACGCCCGTACCCCGATGGGGGGCTTCCAGGGCGCGCTCTCGAGCGTCAGCGCGACCGAACTGGGCGCGACCGCGGTCAAGGCCGCGGTTGAGCGCTCGGGCGCCGACCCGGCGAAGATCGACCGCATCTATATGGGCTGCGTACTTCCTGCCGGCCTCGGCCAGGCACCCGCGCGCCAAGCCGCTCTCGGCGCGGGCCTGCCGCAGTCGGTGGAGGCGACCACCGTCAACAAGATGTGCGGATCTGGTATGCAGGCGGCGATCATGGCTGACGAGGCCCTGCGCGCGGGCTCGATTGATATCGCGATTGCCGGCGGCATGGAAAGTATGTCGAACGCCCCCTACCTGCTCGCGAAGCATCGCGCGGGCGCGCGCATCGGCCATGGCCAGATCATGGACTCGATGATGCTCGACGGGCTCGAAGATGCCTATGAGCCGGGCAAGGCCATGGGCGTGTTCGCCGAGGCGACGGCCGGGGAATATCAGTTTACGCGCGAAGCACAGGATGCGTTTGCAATCGAAAGCCTCAGTCGCGCCAATGCCGCGATCGGCGGAGGCCACTTCTCCGACGAGGTCGTGCCGGTAACCGTGAAGGGCCGCGGGGGCGACACCCTAGTCGAGCAGGACGAACAGCCCGGCAAGGCCCGGCCGGACAAGATCCCGTCGCTGCGTCCCGCATTCAGCAAGGACGGCACGATCACGGCCGCGAACGCCTCGTCCATCTCTGATGGGGCGGCAGCCCTGGTGCTTGCGCGCGAGAGCGTTGCGCGCGCGCAGGGTTTGAAGATCGAGGCACGGATCATCGCAACTGCAGCCCATGCCCAGGAGCCGGCCAGATTCACCACCGCCCCCGTGCCCGCCATCCGTAAGGTGCTCGCGAAAGCCGGCTGGTCGATCGACGACATCGACCTGTTCGAGGTCAACGAAGCCTTTGCGGCGGTAACGATGATCGCGATGCGCGACCTCGGCATCCCTCACGACAAGGTCAACGTGCATGGCGGCGCGACCGCGCTGGGTCACCCGATCGGGGCTTCGGGCGCGCGCATTCTTGCCACCCTGATCGCAGCGCTGAAGGCGCGCGGCCTGAAACGCGGGGTCGCGGCGCTGTGCATCGGCGGCGGCGAAGCGACCGCGGTCGCCGTGGAGATGGCCGAATGATGGTAGAGGGCGGCTGCCATTGTGGCCTGGTGCGGTTCGAGGCCGACCTGCCGGATGCGTCCGTCACTGTCGAGGATTGCAATTGCTCGATCTGCAGCATGACCGGGTATCTGCACCTGCTGGTGCCACAGGACGATTTCCGGCTGATTGAGGGACGCAAGGAGACGACGACCTATCGCTTCGGCACGGGCGCGGCGCAGCATATCTTTTGCACTCAATGCGGGATCAAGAGCTTCTACCGGCCGCGATCCCATCCCAAGCATGTCAGCGTCAATTTTCGCTGCCTGGACGAAGGGCATGGGTTAAATGCCACGATCAGCTCGTTTGATGGGCAGAACCATCCCGGGGTGGTTGGGTAAGGTCTTCCCGCGATCCATTCTCCTCCCCGCTTGGCGTAGCCCACGCGCGGCGATACACCGCGTCCGGAGAGGGACATAATGAAGCCAGAAGCCGTAGATGTAGGCAAGCGATCGCCGGTGCGCCTTGTCATCCTCGCCTCGACACTGGGCACGGTGTTCGAATGGTATGACTTCTTCGTCTACGGCACGCTCGCGACGGTCATCGCGCAGAATTTCTTCCCGTCCGGCAATGCCGCCGTATCCTTGTTGATCGCGCTCGCCACATTCGGCGTTGGTTTCGGCATGCGGCCAGTCGGCGCCGTCTTGTTCGGATATCTCGGCGACAAGCTGGGGCGGAAATATACGTTCCTCGTGACCGTATCGCTGATGGGCGTGGCCACTGCGGGCGTCGGCCTGCTGCCGACCTATCAGTCGATCGGCATTGCCGCCCCGATCCTGCTGGTGCTGTTGCGGGTCGCGCAAGGGCTGGCACTGGGCGGCGAATATGGCGGGGCGGCGATCTATGTCGCAGAGCACGCACCGCGCAAGAAGCGCGGCTTCTACACCAGCTTCATCCATGCCGGCGTTGCGGGCGGCTTCCTGCTCAGCATCGGCGTGGTGCTCGCCGCCAACAATTTCGCCGCCAGGGAGGATTTCGCTTCCTGGGGCTGGCGTATCCCGTTCCTGTTCAGCCTCGTCTTGCTAGCGATCTCGCTGTGGGTTCGACTGATGCTGCACGAGAGCCCGGTATTCCTCGCGATGCAGAAGGCCGGCACGCTCGCCCGAAACCCGCTGCGCGAGAGCGTCGACAGCTGGCCGAAATGGCGCAAGCTTCTGGTGGTGCTGTTCGGCGTGACCGCGGGCCTGACGGTGATCTTCTATACGGCCCACTTTCAGTCGCTCTACTTCATCCAGAATGCGGTGCGGATCGACGACACGCCGGCGCGGCTGATCGTCGGCCTGTCCGCGCTGCTCAGCATTGGCTGGTACATCCTGTTTGGCTGGCTGTCGGACAAGATCGGGCGCAAGCCGCCGATCATCGCGGGCTATGTGCTGATGCTGATCCTGGCCTTCCCATTATTCCATATGATGTCGTCCGCCGGCAATCCGGAGCTGGCCGCGGCGGTATCGCGCGCGCCGGTGGTAGTGCGCGGCAGCGATTGCAGCTTCAATCCGCTTGCGACCCAAGGGCAGTCGACCGCCTGCGGCCGGGTGCTCGACAGTCTGTCCAAGCGCGGCATCGCCTATCGAAAGGTACAGATGGCACAGGGCGCGCCGATGGTGACGATCGGCAGCCGCGTGCTTGCATCGTCCGACGACGCCGCGATTGAACAGGGGCTCAAGGATGCGGGTTATCCGATCGGCAAGGTCACGCCGCCGTTGCGGAGCGCGATGAAGGTTGCGTTCGGGATCATCGTCATCGCCTTCATCTCGGGCATGACCTACGGCCCGGTGGCGGCTTTGCTGGTCGAGCTGTTCCCCGCGCGCGTGCGCTACACATCGCTGTCGATCCCCTATCATATCGGGTCGGGCTATTTCGGCGGCTTCCTGCCCTTCATCAACCAGTACATCGTCGCCAAGACCGGCGATCCGTTCGCGGGCTTGTGGTATACGATCGGGGTGACTGGGATGGCGTTGCTGATCGTGTCACTCGCCATCCCCGAAACCTCCGGTCGCAATCTCGAATGACGGATGCCGATCTGGCGCTGGCGCAGCGCCTTGCCGATGCGGCTGGCGCCGCCATCCGCCCCTTCTTCCGCAAGCCGTTCGCAATGGAAGCCAAGGCGGATTTCTCCCCGGTGACCGAGGCCGACCGCGCCGCCGAAGGGGCAATGCGCGCGCTATTGGCGGCGGAGCGGCCCGACGATGGCGTAATCGGCGAGGAATATGGCGCGGACCGCCCCGATGCCGGGCGGGTCTGGGTGCTCGATCCGATCGATGGCACGCGCTCGTTCGTCGCCGGACGACCGATCTTCGGCACGTTGGTGGCGCTGCTGGAGGCGGGGCGGCCGGTCCTTGGTCTGATCGACCAGCCGATCGCGGGCGAACGCTGGATCGGTGCGGCCGGCAAGCCGACGACGCTCAATGGCACGGCGGTGCGAACCCGTCAGTGCGCGGCGGTGGCGGATGCGCATCTCGCCACGACGGGGCCGGGCTATTTCACGCCGCGGAGCTGGGCCGCGTTCGAGCGGGTGCGGGTGGTGGCGCGCGACACTTTGTGGGGTGGCGATTGCTATAATTACGGGCTGCTGGCGGCCGGGCATCTCGATCTGGTGATCGAAGATGGGCTTAAGCTGTACGATTTCGCCGCTTTGGTCCCGATCGTCGAGGGTGCTGGCGGGCGCATGACGGACTGGCAGGGCCGCGCACTGGATGCCGCCAGCGAAGGCAAAATCGTGGCGGCGGGGGATGCGCGCCTGATCCGACAGGCGATCGCATCGCTCTCGGGATCAATAGCGTAAACGGCTGGACCCCCGCTCCGCCTGCCTTTATGAGGGCAGGCATGCAATCCGGCCGCAGCCTTCCGAAGCTACGACTTACGCGCCCTTAGGCGCGTCGATTGCTTGGCGTGCCCGCAAGGCCGCCGCTCACCGCCTAAGGGACCGCCGCCGCGCCAAGAGAGGCGCCCCGACGCTCTTATGTGCCGAGATTATCAATGCCCATGCTCGCTGATCCATCCGTCAAATATCGCCCTTTCCCGCAGATCGACCTGCCCGATCGGCAATGGCCAGGCCGTACCATCACGCGCGCGCCGCGCTGGCTGTCGACCGACATGCGCGACGGCAACCAGGCACTGATCGATCCGATGAACGAGGAGAAGAAGACCCGCTTCTTCGAGCTGCTGTGCAAGGTTGGGCTCAAGGAGATCGAGGTTGGCTTTCCGAGCGCAGGCGCGACCGAATTCGACTTCATCTCCGGCCTCGTCCGCAAGGATCGCATTCCCGACGACGTGCTGGTGCAGGTGTTGACCCAGTCGCGCCGCGACCTGATCGAGAAGAGCTTCGAGAGCCTGGAGGGCGCGTCCAAGGCGGTGGTCCATCTCTACAATGCCGTCTCGCCCGCGTGGCGGCGGATCGTGTTCGGCATGACCCGCGACGAAATCCGCGACATCGCCGTCACTGGCGCGAAGATCCTCCGCGACGAGGCGGGCAAGCGGCCCGACACCGACTGGCATTTCGAATATAGCCCTGAGACATTCTCGACCGCCGAGCTGGATTTCAGCCTGGAGGTTTGCGAGGCGGTGATGGAGGTCCTGCGGCCGACGCCGGATCACCCGATCATCTTCAACCTGCCGGCAACGGTCGAGGCGGCGACGCCCAATATCTATGCCGACCAGATCGAATGGTTCGGGCGCAACATCCGCAACCGCGACAGCGTGGTGATTTCGCTCCACCCGCACAATGACCGCGGCACCGGCGTGGCGGCGGCGGAGCTGGGGCTGATGGCGGGCGCGGACCGGGTCGAGGGCTGCCTGTTCGGCAATGGCGAACGGACCGGCAATGTCGATCTGGTGACGCTCGGGCTCAACCTCTACACGCAAGGCGTCGATCCGAAGCTCGACTTCTCGGATATCGACGAGGTGATCAACACGGTCACCTATTGCAACAATCTGCCGGTCCACCCGCGCCATCCCTATGCGGGCGACCTGGTGTTTACGGCCTTTTCGGGGTCGCACCAAGACGCGATCAAGAAGGGCTTTGCCGCGCAGGAGCAGCGCAACGACCAATATTGGGACGTGCCCTACCTGCCGATCGATCCCAAGGACCTCGGCCGCGATTACGAGGCCGTGATCCGCGTCAATTCGCAGTCGGGCAAAGGCGGTGTCGCGTGGGTGCTGGAGCAGGACAAGGGACTCAAGCTGCCCAAGCGGATGCAGGCCGACCTCAGCCGCGCGGTGCAGGCGCTGGCGGACGAGACCAGCCGGGAGCTCAACGCGGCCGACATCTGGGGGCGCTTCCAGCAGCATTATAAGCTGGAGGGGCCGCAGGCCTATGAACTGATCGACTATAGCGAGACGCATGCCGGCAGCGACCGCATCTTCACGGGGCGGGTACGGCATGCGGGCGTCGAGACATCGGTGAGCGGGCGCGGCAACGGGTTGTTGTCGAGCGTGCTGGCGGCGCTGCGCGACGGGTTCGGGATCGCCCTCGATATCGTCGACTATTCGGAGCATGCGATCGGCCATGGCGGCGATGTGCAGGCGGCCGCCTATGTCGAGGCGCGGACGGAGGATGGGCGGACCGTGTTCGGCGTGGGGATCGATACCGATGTCGCGACGGCGTCGGTACGGGCGCTGCTGGGGGCCGCTAACGCCGTCTAAAAGCGCACTCCTGCTTACAGGTGATTTCTCGCGTCTGCGCCGATAAGAAGCGATTTTGGGCGGTAACAGGGAAAGCCCCTGTTACCGCGAAAACAGCGTGGATTATGCCGCGTGCTTAGCGCCAGCGGCAGCGGGTCACGCGATGATGATTGACCCAACGCTTGGTGCAGACCTGGCGACGGTGATGGCGCTTTTCGTAGCGGCGATTATCGTGCCAGCCGCCGCCATTGACGGTGCGCTCGGTGGTGACCGTGCGATGCACTTCGACGTGACGCTGAGCGGCAGCGGGGGCCGCTGCGAACAGCGAGCCGGCGGCGATGGCGATCATGGTGAGACCTGACAATTTCATCCTGCGCTCCATTATTGTTGCGCGGATCAAACGGACTAACATCGATTAAGGTCCGCGGCCCGTCGCAGGCCTGCCGGTCGCTCGATTAGCGAATGACCGCGCAACCGACGCGATCGCCCGCGCCCCCGATCGGCTGGCTGATGAAATCGTCGGCCTTGGCGTGGATCACGACCGCCGATCCGTCGGCATCCTGCAGGGCGGCCATAGTGAGCGCGGTGGTGAAGAATTCCGCCTTGGCGCTGCCGTCGGCGCCGGCATAGAGGTTGGGCAGATCGCCATTGTCGGTTGCCGCCGGATTGAGCAACCCGTGGACGACCGGGGCGGCCCCATGGACGTGCCCCCCGGCCAGCTTGAAGGCCGCGTCGCCGCAATCTGCCTTTTCGTGAAAATGCGCCGCATGCCACCCGGGGGTCAGGCCGGCCGCCTCGACGTGGACGAGCACACCCTTGGGCGCTGGCGAGACGGTGACCGATCCGGTGATGCCCTTGAACGGCGCGCTGACCGGGCTCTGCGCCAGTGCGGGCACGGCCATCAAGCCGATCGATGCAAGCAGGGGGACGATGCGGGCCATGGCGATATTCCTCAATCGGTTGCGTTCGCGAGCCGGAAACGCGCGAACAGCGTGAAACTCTTCACGCCCGCTCTACCATAAGCCGGCCTGATCCGATCGGGATAAGAATAAGCGCTGGCCAGCCCGCCGAGCGCGAGCCGCACCGGCCCCTGCCCCATTGGCAGCTCGTAAGCATAGCCGGCGCTGAGCTTCGAGACGGGGATGATGTCGTGGTGAAGCGGGCCGCTCTCGAACAATTCGGCTTCCTCGACATGCTCGGCGCGCGCGAACAGGACGTGGCGCGCGCGCAGCCGTAGCGAGGTCTCGGCCAGCCAGCCCGTGAGCGCCGGGCCAGGCCGCTCGTCCTTGCGCGCCCAGGCGATGGTCCAGGCCCAGTTGCCGGCATGCCCCAGCGGACGATTATAGGTGACCGAGGCGGTAGTACGCTGTTCGTTCTGGTCGGGGTGGAGCTGCTCGGGTGAATGGAGGTGGCCGGTGGAAAGCTGGAAGGAAAGATTGGGCGACGGGTTCCAGAAGCCGCGCACAGACCAACTGTCCAGCTTCGGGTTTTCCATATTCCAGCGATGCTGATCCGGCTCACGCCCCTTGAAGGCGCTGCCTTCGAGCTTCCAGGTGCCCGCCGAAAAGCCGGCCGTGACCACGCCGAAGGTGATGTGGGTCGAATCGAACCAGTGATGGCCGATCGGCGCCTCCGGACTGTCCATGCCAGAGATGCGGTGCATGAAGGTAGGCGGGCCGAGCGCGGGCTCGCCCGGCAGGCCGCCATAGAGATAGAGGCTGCGCCCTTGACCGAGATCGTGCGCGTAGCTGGCCGCCAGCTCCATCAGGAAATCGTGAGGATGCTGGCGATCGACCAGCTCGTCGCGGCCGTTGGCGGTCTCGCCGGTGGCGAACAATAAGGGATAGCCGTTCCTGCCCATCAGCGGATCGAGCGAGATCATCGCGCGCAGGCCGAGCGTGCCGCGCCCACCGAACGGGCGGCTCGCCATCGCCATCAGCATTGACTGGCGGAAGGTCTTGGCCCCGCCGCGCGCGCCGCCCTGATTGTCATGGACCAGCGTCGCATCGCCGTGGAGCATGGCCATCCAGGCGCCGGCGGGGACATGGATACCGCCGAGCGGAGTGGTGTCCGGCTGCCATGACGTGCCCGATGCCTCGCGCGCCATGCTGTAGGGGCCGAGCAGGCCGCGCATCGCTGCGGCATGATCCAAGCCGGGCATGGCCGCCATGTCATGGACCATCGCCGCCATATCGTGCGCAGGTGGCACCGAGGGGGGCGTGGCAGCCGCCGGCGGGGTGGCCGGAGACGTCGTGGCCGGAAGCATCGTGGCGGGAGGCAATGGGGGCGTCGGCGCGGCCGGGGTCGGCGGCGGGATGTGCATGCCGGGCATGTCCGGCATCGCCTGTGCGTGGGCGGCCGTGGGGACGAGCGCGGGGGCAGCGAGCGCGAGGCCGAGGGAGCAGGCTTTTCCAATCATGCGGATCGCTCTAATCCCTGACATCATGTCAAGGTCAAGCGCATGAAGATCGGCGAGGCGGCGGCGGCGAGCGGCGTGAGCCAGCGGATGATCCGGCATTATGAGACGATCGGGCTTATCCCGCGGCCGCCGCGGCTCCACAGCAATTACCGCGATTATGCGGCGGCCGACCTCCATCGCCTGCGCTTCATCGCCAATGCGCGCGATCTAGGCTTTGCGACCGAGGAGATTGCGGAGCTGCTGGCGCTGTGGAGCGACGAAGGCCGGGCGAGCGCGGAGGTGAAGAAGCTGGCGCTCGCGCGGGCAGACGCGCTGCATGCCAAGGCGCGCAAGCTGGAGGCGATGCGGGCGGTGCTGCTCGACCTGGCGGGTCGTTGCTCGGGCGGCGAGCGGCCGGATTGCCCGATTATCGATGAGCTATCGGGCGGTGCGTAGAGGGTCGACGGAGGGCGGGGAGCGTGGCTGACACGAACGAGCGAGGGCGCAAGCTCGAAGGGCGCGGCCGAGCGGGCGGAGAAGGTTGGCTTTCGCTGAATAACAACGGGAACGGACCAAAGATATATCCGTTTCCGTGGCAACCAGGTGGCCTGAACCTCTGCCTGGCCGTTCGGGTGCTAAGCTCCGTCGATTCCGGGCTGGGTCCGGCGGAGCTTCATCGGGGGGCAGCCGAAGCCGTGGCCCGCGCCCTTGCTACCTCTCACCATGCCGACGCATCGGCATGGCGTCGATCGTCTGTTCCAGCAGCGTCGCCGAAATGGGGCTCGCCCTGCGCAATTTTTCGCCGCCATCCTTGCCGATCAGCACGACGGCAAAAGCGTCCGTCGGCAGCCGGTATTTTCCGCGGAGGGAGGCGCCCGTATCGGTCGCGCCGGCAACTTTGTCCGCAACGATCTCGACGATGCTCAGGTCGCGCGCCTCACCCTCCGCCCGCCAACCCGCGATGACGCGGCGCTGCGCGGCGAGCCGGGCGTCCTGCGCATTGGGCGCAGCGACCAGGAGAATGCGCCGCTCCCAGCGCATCGAGGCGATATTGCCCGGGCTCGCCGCCATCAACGGCACCGCCGCAAACAAATAGAGATAGTTCACCGAGAAGGAACGTGCCCCGAAACTTGCCGTTCCGACGCTGCTTGGCGGCTGGGGTTGGAGACAGCGCCGCACCGAAGCGGCTTGATCGCCGCGATCAGTGCCCGTGCGGTGTCTCCATCGCGCGATGTCCAAGGCCGCTTGGCGATACCGTTAAGGTCCATCCCGCCAGCCCGGAAGGGATCGCTGACGAACCAAAGATCGAGATCGTCACCAAACCAATAGGAGTAGCCGCGGGCGACATAGGCATTGAATAGCGGCGTCCCGTCTGGCGTTTCCTCGATGCCGCCGTGGAGCTCCAATCCCCTGGCACGCGCAAAATCGCTCATCACGGCCAACATGTCCTCCCACCTGCTACGATCCACACAGAAGGTGCCAAGGTGTGGCAACTGGCTCCTGGGCACGCGCTTTTGACAGGCCGACAGTGCCAGCACGGGCGCAAGTACCATCGCTGCGAAACAGGCTTTCATGCAGAAGGCATAGCAGGTCGGCGGATGTCCGCTAATGTCGCTTGTCGCGGGCGCATGGCGACCCACCCATCCTCATTTCAGGAGACAGATGATGGTTGAAGCACGATGGAACGGCGCGCTGATCGCGAGCAGTGACGACACCGTCGTCGTCGAAGGCAATCACTATTTTCCCGCAGCCGCGGTCGATGCCGCGGTGCTTCGGCCGAGCAGCACCACCACGCTCTGCCCGTGGAAAGGGACGGCGCATTACTACAGCCTGCACGTCGACGGTGCCGACAATCGGGATGCCGCCTGGTATTATCCCGATCCAAAAGCCGAGGCAGAGAATATCCGCGATCGCATCGCTTTCTGGAAGGGCGTCGAGGTCGGCTGAGTCAGCGCGGAAATGGCGGGCTGCTCTCGGAACCGCATAAGATGACGAAAGCGGGTTATTCCGCCGACACGGCTTTGCGGATCGCACGCGGGACGCGCGCCCATGCCAGCACCATGTTCATGCCGTACAGCCAGGTGAACGCAAATGCTGCATATCGGACGCCGCCGGGCAGGCGCGCGTTCATGACTCCAGCGGCGAAAAATATGATCGCTGCGCCCAGGCAGAACACAAAGCCATGCAGGCTGCGCAGGTCATAACGCAGGCGCCGCCCATGTGCGCCGTGCTCGATCCGGAACGAGCCTCGATCGTAGATGACCATCGCCAGCCAATTCGGGCCGAGCGGGCTGTCCCACAGCGGAGATTCAAAGCGCAGCTCGGTAGGGCGGCTGGGTATCACCGGCTTCCGCTGATCGGCGAGCAATTTCTCCACACGCTCGAGGACTTGCGCATCGGAAATCCGCGCGGGCACGGGGGTAGCGCCGCGCAGATGCCAAAGGAAATTCCACATAGGATGAGGCTAAGGCGTTTTGCGGACGTCCGCCACAAGCGGCGGCTGCGCAACAATCGACGCCGACCGGACCCCGTGCAGTTCCGCCTTGGGATCGATGAGAAGCCAGCAGACCGCGCCGATCACCGACGCGACCGATGTCACCAGGAACGACGCGGTCCATCCATAATGGCCGGCGACGATTGGGGTTATCTGCGCGACCGCTGCGCCGCCCAGCTGGCAGCCGAGATTCATGAAGCCCGACACCGATCCGGCCGATGAGCGGCCAAGATCGGCGCTCAGCGTCCAGAAGGCGCTTTGCGAGAGGTAAAGCGAGCCCGATCCGAACGCGAGGACGAGCGCCGCCAGCCTGGCATCGGCGACCTGGGTGGCCAAGGCGACGAACATCGCAGCCAATCCCATGCCGGCGGCGGCGGGCCAGCAGCGTCCGATACGCTTGCCATGGCGAAACGTGATCCGGTCCGACATCCAGCCGCCGAACGCGCAGGCGATAGCCATCGCGATGAAGGGCAGCATGGCGTAGAGGCCGCTCGATTTGAGATCCAATCCCTTGACGGTCGAGAGGTAGGTGAAGAACCAGGTGAAGAAGATGAAGGCGGTATAACCGAAACAGAAATAGCTGATCGTCAGGAGACGTATGTTTCGGTTCGAGGCGATTGCGCGCCAGCGGAGCAGCGCCTCCGGCGGATCGCTAACGGGCTTCCCACCGGCAATATTCTTCTCGATAAGATCGAGCTCGCGCGCGCCGACCCACCGGTGGTCGCCGGCGCGCTCCCGTGCGAACCAGATCCAGAGCGCGAGGACGGCGAGCCCCACCGCGGCGCTGATCCAGAAGGACGCCCGCCAGCCATGAACGAGCATGACAAAGGTGACGAGCGGCGGCGCGACGCCTGCGCCGAAGCCGACCCCGGCGAAGATGATGCCGTTGGCAAGCCCGCGCTCGTGGACTGGGATCCAGTTGGCGACGAGCCGGTTGCTGGCCGGGTAGATCACGGATTCCCCGATACCCAACAAGGCGCGCATCAGGATCAGCAGGGCGAAAGCGTAAGCGGTGCCGGACGCAACGCAGGCCGTGAGCGCGGTCAGCGCGCTCCACCAGACGATACCGCCGGCGATAACGCGATATCCCCCGAACCGGTCCGCCAGCCGCCCGGCGAAGGGCTGGGTAAGCGCATAGCCGAGCATGAAGGCGGTGAGGATCGTGCCGAGCTGGACCTGGCTGAGACCGAACTCCGCGCGGACCGGCTGGGCCGCAATCGAGATGTTGGTCCGGTCGAGATAGGAGACGGCGGACACCAGGAAGATGATCGCGATGATCAGCCATCGCACATGACCGGAGGATCGCTCATTTTCTTTGGAGCCGCGCACAAGCCGTTGTGGGCTGGGCCGGCCGATTTCTCAATGACCGAAATCGGGGTGCTTTATGGCGGTGAGAGCGCGCATGATCGAAGCTCCGCTTAGGGGCACGTCAGGGCGCGGCGAGGCTGGCGAGTTCGCGAACGGACAGGCCGTAGGTTTCGCAGATATGGTCGCGCAAAGCGCTTTTGGCGGCCGCCATCTCGGCATAAGCCAGTTCCTCTGCCTCCTCGTGGGAGAAATTCACCTGGAAGCGATCGGGGACGAGCGCTTCCCAAGTGGTATTATGGCGGCGCGCCGCTTCGCGTACGGAAGCGACCAATTGCTTGGGGTCCATGGCGCGCTAACGATCCATCGACGCGCGGGTTGCGGCGGCGGCAACAGGTATGGGGCAGGTCATGAGCGCGTTATTGGCGCGCGATCGCGCTGGAGGGCAGCGGAAAGCGGACGTCCCAAGACGGGTGCGCTGTTGTTGCAACCCCGTAACGTACCCTGCGTTGATCGGAATGCCGGCTGGGCGGCGTGAGGAGATGGATGCCGCAATTGCGCTCCACGATTGAGATGGCGGCACCGCACGATGCGGCCGATGCCGGCGTGGCTGAGGACGCGATTAGCCCAGGCTGGTTCGAAGCCCCGCTGTGCCGCAATTGCGATGCGCCGCTGACAACGCCCTATTGCGCAGGCTGCGGTCAAAAAGCGGCGCGGCGCCTGTCGCTTAAGGATTTCGGCAAGGAAGGCTGGGAGCGGATCCGCCTGTTCGAAAAGAGCAGCGTGAAGACGCTGTGGCGGCTGGTAACGTCCCCCGGGCTGGTTGCACGCGATTATGTGCGCGGCAAGCGCGCCGCCTATATGCACCCGCTCAAGCTGCTGGTCGCGCTGGTGGCGATCCTGTTGCTGATCCTCGCCGCCAACCAATATTTCGAGCGCTTCGCGTTTGCGGGCCAGAGCCGCGACGTCGACCTGATGGCGCAGCGGGTGATGGCTTATGCGAATTGGAGCTTCACGCTCGGGATCTTCGCTATTTTCCTGGGCAGCCGGGTCGGTTTCGGCCGGCGGCTCCATTACAATGCGATCGAGCATGGCGTGCTGGCAGTCTATTGCCAGAACCTGATCCTGGCGGTCGTCATCCTCAACCTGCTGCCGACGCTCATCTGGCATACGCCGAGGTTCATCCTGCTGCACAAGCAGGCGTCGGCTTATTATCTGTACGCGATCAAGCTTAGCATCGTCGCGATCGCCTATAGCCAATTCTTCCGCCTGCGGCTGGCCCGCGACTGGCCGCGGCTGATCCTCGCCTGCCTGGTCTATGCCATCGCCAGCTGGAGCCTGCTGCGCCTCTATGCGGCGGCGATTTTGTGGATCGTGAACCGAACAGCGTGAGGAGAGGATGATGACGCAAGCGCAACGCTTGAAAACCGCGGCCCTGCTGGCACCGCTATTGCTCGGCGCCTGCGGCAAACGACCGGCCGCAGATGCAGGCAGCGCGATCGGGCTGTCGGGACGCGAGAAGGTCGAGGCGATCGCGTCGACGCTGCAGGCCTGTTCCTACGATGGCCGGCCGGTGACGGGCGAGGCTGCGGCGTTTGCGGGCGCCGCACCGGAAAACTGCCAGCTCGCGGTCAAGAAGATCATGGATTATACCGGCCTGCCCGCCAATTTCGTCGTCACGGCGGGTCCGGTCGACAATGCCGCGGCGCTGATCATGCTTGATCAGAACCGCGTTCCGCGCCGCGTGATCGCGTTCAACCCCAATTTCATGCAGGCGGCGATGGCCAAGGTCGGCGGGGATCCGTGGGGACCGACCAGCATCCTGGCGCACGAGATCGCGCATCATCTGTCCGGCCATACGATCACCCCCGGCGGCAGCCGGCCCGAAATCGAGCTGGAGGCGGATAAATTCTCCGGCTTTGTGATGGAGAAGATGGGCGCGCCGAAGAGCGCGGCGACCGAGATGATCCTGGCGGTGGGCGCGGCGCATGGCTCCCCCACCCACCCCGACAAGCTGACGCGGGCCAATGCTATCCGCGAGGGGTGGCAAGAGGCATGTCAGCAACAGGGCGGCCGGGAGTGTGGCAGCGGCACGGGCGCAGTGCCCGTGCACCCCACGGCGGATGGGGCGGCGGGGGGATCGAGCTCCACGTCACCGATCAACGCCACCTTTACGCTGCCGGCGCCGGGCTCGATCCCCTTCAAATATGGCCGCTTCATCATCGACGAAACCGGCAAGCTGGATCCCGTGCGGGCACGCGCGATGGATCAGAAGCTCTATACGCTCGCCAAGGATGTCGGCGCCGAGTTCACGATCCTGGTGGTCAACGACCTGCGCGGACGCTCGGCCGAGGATTATGCGTGGGCGATGATGCGCCAGCTGCGCGTCGGCAAGCTCGACGTCGGCAATGGCGCAGTCGTGGTGGTGGCGCCACGCCAGCGCCAGGCGGCGGTGGCGTTCGGCCCGGGCTTCGCTAAGGAGGCCGAATTCTCCAACCCTAACAAGATGCTGCTGGAGTGGATCGATGCGGGCTGGCGCTATTGCGACGATGGCGACGGCTGCCAGGGGTGGACCGACAATCTGTTCAACATCTTCAGCTTCACGCTTGGCAATGTCGCCCGGACGAAGTGGGCTATCAACTATCAGTCGCTGGGCCAGTTGATCACGCATTACGATCAGGTCGGCGCGGAGCGAGCGCGCACGCATCGCGCGTGGAGCGATGCCGTCGATCAGCCGCTGGGCGAGCTGCTGCGCATCAGCGGCAAGGTCACCAGTCTCAATCCGCCGCAGGGGATGGGCCAGGTGACGCCGGCGATCGTCAACGGGCCGCTGGCCTATCGAGCCGTGAGCATGACCACCGACGATGGCTATCCGGTGATCCTGTACATCCGGCCGCAGACGGCGGGGTTAATGCCATCGGGCGCGATCAGGGAGGGGCAGCGCTATACATTGGTCGGGCGCCTGCAGCGCCGCGGCGACAAAGGCCAGCAGGCCTCGGCGCTATGGACGTTCAGCTATGACGCAATCTGAGCTTGGCTTTTCCGCGAGGCGCCGTTCGCCCTGTAATCGGCGCCCCGGAACTTCGCCGAGATCAGTTGTAGGCGGCGGTGACGGTCAGCGTGCCGGTATAGCTGCCGGTCGCGGTCGCGCTGGTCATCGGGAACGAGCCACCGACGTTGATCGTGGCAGTGCCAGGCGAACCGGCGGTGCCGCCGATTGCGGTCGGATAGGTGCCGGTCGTCGTGACCGTGAGCGGCCCCATCGCAAACGTCCCCGGAACGGTGACGCTGATGCTGGCAGCGCCTTCGCCTGCGACGGTGAACTGTGCCTGCTGGCCGGCGGTGCCGACGAGCACGCCGTTACCGGTGCCACTGATGGTGCGTCCACCTGCCGCCGATACCAGCACCGTATTGGAACTGGCGTTGCCGGGACGGACGACCTTGCCGAACTGCATGTCGAGAACCTTGGTCAGGCTGATCGGCGACAGGATCGTCGTGGTCGACGAAGCATTGGCCGTGGCAGTGGACTGCGCCAGCGCGGGGGCTGAGGTGACAACCAGCAGCGCGCCAATCGCGATTTTCGCGTACATGTTCATCGGATCCGATATTTGTAATCATCCATATCGGATGATATTATATCCAAATAGATATGGATCGCAGAAGTTCCATTGCTCGCAGATGAGTGGCGTCCGCCCGCCCGCTTACTTCCGCCCAAACAATTTCTCGATGTCGCTGTGGCCGAGCTTGATCCACGTGGGACGGCCATGGTTGCACTGGCCGGAATGGGGCGTGACCTCCATCTCGCGCAGCAGCGCGTTCATCTCGGTGACCGAAAGGATGCGGCCGGCGCGCACCGAACCATGGCAGGCCATGGTGCCGGCGATGCCGTCGAGCTTTTCCTTGAGACTGAGCGCCTCATCATAAGCGGCGAGTTCGTCGGCGAGATCGATTACGAGCTGAGCGGGATCGCTGGCGCCGAGCAAGGCCGGGGTTGCGCGCACCAGCATCGCCTTGGCACCGAAGCGTTCGAGCTCGAGGCCCAGCTCGGCCAGTTCGGCGATGCGCCCTTCGAGGCGATCGCAGGCCGGTTCGTCCATCTCGACGACCTCGGGCAGCAACAGGGCCTGACGCGCGACACCGCCACTGGCCACCGCGCGGCGCATGCGTTCGAGCACCAGCCGCTCATGGGCGGCATGCTGATCGACCAGGATCAGGCCGTCCGACGCCTCAGCGACGATGTAGGTCGCCGCCACCTGGCCGCGTGCAACACCGAGCGGGAAATCGGCTTGCGCGGGCGGCGGCGCATAAGCCTGCTCGGCGCGCGCAGAGGGTTGCGGGGCGTAGCTCGGCTGGCTGGCCCATACCGAGCCTTGGCTGGGCGGCGCGATCGGCGTCCATTGCGGACTGAGCGGCTCAGCCTGCCAGCGGCCGAGCGCGGCGGCGGACGGGCGCGCGGCACTGCGGTGGCCGGCACTGTCGAGCGCCGCCCTGAGCCCGCCGACGATCATGCCGCGCACCAGGCCGGCCTCGCGGAAGCGCACCTCCGTCTTGGCGGGGTGGACGTTCACATCGACCTCCTCCGCCGGCACTTCCAGGAACAATGCCAGCACGGGGTGACGATCGCGCGCGAGGAGGTCCTGATAGGCGGCGCGCACGCTGCCGATCAGCAGGCGATCCTTCACCGGACGGCCGTTGACGAACAGATATTGATGATCGGCGACTCCACGGCTGAAGGTCGGCAGGCCCGCGACCCCGCCGAGTACCAATCCCTCGCGGCCATGATCGACTGCGACCGAATTGCGGATCAGCTCGCGGTCGATCAGAGCCGCCACCCGCTCGGGCCGGGTCTCGCCGGGCTGGACCGCGATCGAACGCCGCCCGTCATGCTCCAGCGTGAAGCCGATTTCGGGCCGCGCCATCGCCAGCCGGCGGACGATATCGACGCAGGCGGCATATTCGGACCGTGCCGAGCGCAGGAATTTGGCACGCGCCGGGACCCGCGCGAACAGACCTTCGACCTTGACCCTTGTACCGGGCGGAAGCGCGGCCGGCCCCTCCTCCACCAGCGCGCCATTGTCGACGATGCGGCGCCAGCCTTCCGACCCGCGAACCCGGCTTTCGATCGCCAACGTCGCAACGCTGGCAATTGACGGCAGCGCTTCGCCCCGAAAACCCAACGTTGCGACCCGCTCGATCGCGTCATCGGGCAGCTTGGACGTGGCATGGCGTTCGAGCGCTAGCGCCATCTCCGGCGGGGTCATGCCGCTGCCGTCGTCGGTCACTTCGATGCCTCTTATCCCCCCGTCGCTGAGGCGCACGAGGATGTTGCGCGCGCCAGCGTCGATGGCATTTTCGACCAGTTCCTTGAGCGCCGATGCGGGACGTTCGACGACCTCGCCGGCAGCGATACGATTGACCAGATGCTCGGGGAGCCGGCGTATTGACATGGGCAAGCCTCTAGCCCAGTCAGCGGCCTTCCGCGACCGGGCTTTCACCCATCGGTAAAGATGATTCACCGCCGGTCGCGCGACGGACGGACAACAGGTTTATGGGCTTCATGCGCTGGTTCAAATTCATGTCGCACGACATGGCGATCGACCTGGGGACCGCGAATACGCTGGTTTACGTCCGCGGTCGCGGGATCGTGCTCGACGAGCCCTCCGTGGTGGCGATCGAGACGGTCAACGGCGTCAAGAAGGTCCGCGCGGTCGGCGACGATGCCAAGATGATGATGGGCAAGACGCCCGAGCATATGGAAGTCATCCGCCCCTTACGCGACGGTGTCATCGCCGACATCGACGTCGCCGAGCAGATGATCAAATATTTCATCCACAAGGTGCATGGCCAAAGGCGCTTTCCGCGCTGGCCCGAGATCATCATCTGCGTGCCGTCGGGATCGACCAAGGTCGAACGCCGCGCGATCCGCGATGCCGCCTCCAACGCCGGCGCGTCCCAGGTTTTCCTGATCGAGGAGCCGATGGCGGCCGCGATCGGCGCAGACATGCCCGTCACAGAACCGATCGGATCGATGGTGGTCGATATCGGCGGCGGCACCACCGAGGTGGCAGTGCTGTCGCTGCGTGGTCTGGCCTATACCACCAGCGTCCGCGTCGGCGGCGACAAGATGGACGAGGCGATCGGATCCTATGTCCGCCGCAACCACAATCTGCTGATCGGCGAGGCGACCGCCGAGCGGATCAAGCAGGCGCACGGCACCGCCCAGATGCCGGCCGACGGCGTCGGCGAGCGGATTCTCATCAAGGGGCGTGACCTCGTCAACGGCGTGCCCAAGGAAATCGAGATTACGCAGGCGCAGATCGCCGAAGCGCTGAGCGAGCCGGTGTCCGCGATTATCGAAGGTGTGCGCATGGCGCTCGAGAATACGGCGCCGGAGCTTGCCGCCGACATCGTCGACCAGGGCATCGTGCTCACCGGCGGCGGCGCGCTGCTTGACGGCATCGACGAAGTATTGCGTCAGGCAACCGGCCTGCCAGTCACGATCGCGGACAATCCGCTTACCTGCGTCGCGCTCGGTACCGGGCGCGCGCTGGAAGATCCGATGTTCCGCGGCGTGCTGCACACGGCCTAAGACCGGGACGGGGGCGGAGCCATGGCCCCGCCACGCCATCGCCACCGCGGCTTTTCGCGGCGCATCCAATATGGATTATTCTTCGGCTATGTCGCCGCCGCGATGGGGGCGGTGGCCGGCATTGCCCTCCTGCTGATCGCACGCTTCGATCCCGTCGCGTTCGAGGGAATACGCGGGCTGGCGCTTGACGTGACCACGCCGGTTTCGGTCGCGACCCGGCCGATCGTGCGCGGCACGGAATCTCTGGCAAGCGACGTCGGCGATTATCTCAATGCCGCACGCACCAACCGCATGCTGCGTCAGCAACTGGCGGAATCGCGCCGGGCGCTGGTTCAGGCGCGCGTGCTGGCGTTCGAGAATGCACGCCTGAAGCGAACGCTCAGGCTGGTCGGCGAACAGGTTCGACCGATCGTCGCGGCTCGCATCGTCGGATCGAGCCTATCGGGCATGCGCCGTTTCGCAACCCTTGCTGCCGGTAGTACCGACGGCGTGAGGCCGGGGCAGCCGGTCCGTGCCGCCGATGGCCTGGTCGGGCGGATCGCGGAAGTCGGCAGCCATGCCGCGCGGATCGTCCTGCTGACGGATGGCGGTAGTGCGGTGCCGCTGCGCGTGGTCCGCACCGGCGAGGCGGTGCTCGGCGAAGGCCGCGGCGACGGCGCGATCGAAATCCATTCCACCACGGCTGCCGGATCGGGCTTTCGGCGAGGTGACCTGCTCGTCACTTCCGGCGTGGGCGGAGTCTATCCGCCTGACGTGCCGGTCGCAGTGGTGATGAGGACGAGCGGGGAGATTGCGGCAGCTCGTCCGCTTGCCGATCCGGCGCGGCTCGATTTCGCGATCGTGCTGCCGGAACAGGCGACCCCGCCGCCGCTGGCGCCGCCCGCGGGGCGCCGCGGCCGATGACCATCCTCGAATCGGACCTGCTCGGCCGGCCGTCCGCCTTTCGGCTGCAAGGTTTACCGATCGCGTCGACCTTGATCGCATCCTGCATCGGACTGCTGCCATTCGTAGCGAGCGCGCCGGTGATTCCGCCGTTCGGATTGCTGATGGCGCTCGGCTGGCGCCTGCTGCGCCCCGAATTGTGGCCCGCCTGGACGGCCTTGCCGCTGGGCCTGGCCGACGATCTCATTGTCGGCGCGCCTCCGGGTACGGCGATGACATTATGGACCATCACGTTCCTGGGCATCGACCTGGTCGACAGCCGGCCGATGTGGCGCGACCATTGGCTCGATTGGTGGATCGCCGCGCTCGCCATATCGTGGTGCGCGCTTGGCACCTGGGCGACCGGCCGGTTCGTTTCCGGCGGCGGCGCTTTTTGGCCGATGATCCCACCGACATTGATAGCGATCCTCGCCTTTCCGCCGATTGCGCGGTTGTGCGCCACCTTGGACCGCTGGCGACTGCGGACGTGAGCCGCTTCAAGCGCCCGGGCCGGGTGATCACCGAGCAATCCCTGGTGTTCAGCTTCACGCGCCGCGCGCTCGTCCTGGGGGGCGCGCAGGCGGCGGTCGGTGCGCTGCTGGGCGGCCGCATGGCGTGGCTGGCAATCGCAGAGCGCGACAAATATGACCGCCTGGCTGAATCCAACCGCGTCCAGAGCCAGATCATCCCGCCGCGTCGCGGCTGGATAATCGACCGCAATGGCAAGCCGATCGCGGTCAACAAGACCAGCTTCCGCGTCGATCTCATCCCCGATCGGCTGCAGGACCCCGATCGCGCCATCGACGAGCTGCGCCACATTTTGAATCTGAGCCGCGAAGATGTGGAGCGGATCAAGGACGCACTCGACAAGGCGCCGGGCTATCAGCCCGTGCCGGTGATCGAAGGGCTGGATTATGAGCGCTTCGCCGCGGTCAGCCTGCGTCAGGCCGAACTGCCGGGCGTCGCGCCGACCAGCGGCTTCACCCGAGCTTATCCGGCGGGTGCCGCAGTCGGCCATCTGTGCGGCTATGTCGGGCCGGCTTCGGCCGAAGATTACCAGAAGACCCACGATCCGCTGCTTGTCACGCCGGGCTTCAAGCTCGGCAAGGAAGGGCTGGAGAAGGTGATGGAGCCGTGGCTGCGCGGACGGGCCGGCGCCAAGCGCACTGAGGTGACGGCGCACGGCCGGCTTGTTCAGGAATTGACGACGCGGCCAGAAGAAATGGGCCACACGCTGCGCCTGACGATCGATGCCGGGCTGCAGGAGTTCGCCGCGCGCCGGATCGGCCCGAATAGCGGTTCGGTGACGGTGGTGGATTGCGAGACCGGCGGGCTGCTCGCCATGTGTTCGATGCCGTCCTACGACCCCAACAGCTTCACCGACGGCATCAGCCAGAACGAATGGGCGATGCTATCGGGCAACGACCATCTGCCGCTGATGAACAAGACTTTGCTCGGCCTCTATCCCCCCGGTTCGACGGTCAAGCCGATGAACGCGCTGGCGCTGCTGCGGTGGGGCGTGGACGCGGAGGAGACAGTGAATTGCCCCGGCTATTTCCGCGTCGGCAGCTCGCTCTTCCATTGCTGGCGGCCGCGTGGCCATGGCGCGATCGACATGCGTCGCGCGATCCAGCAATCATGCGACGTCTATTTCTACACAATGGCGCGGCGCATCGGCATCGACAAATTGGCCCAGACGGCGAGGCAGCTCAGCCTGGGCGAAAAGTTCGATATTCCGGCAACGTTGCAGCGCTATGGCACCTATCCCGACAGCGCCTGGAAGCAGCGCCGCTATAAGACTGACTGGACAACGGCAGACACGATCAACGCCTCGATCGGACAGGGTTACGTGCTGACCAATCCGCTGCAATTGGCGGTGATGGCGGCGCGCATCGCCAGCGGCCGCGCGCTCGCGCCACGCCTGATCGTCAACAAGCGCTATGCTACCCCCCAAGGTCCGTCGTTCAACGTTCCGTCGGAGCATCTGGAGGTCGTGCATCGCGGGATGCGCGACGTGATCAACACCGGCGGCGCGGGCACGGCGGGCGCGTCGCGCCTGCCGGTCGCGGGGGTGGAGATGGCGGGCAAGACCGGTAGTGCGCAGGTGCGGCGCATCAGCATGGCCGATCGCCGCGCGGGGCGAGCCCACGCGCTCGGCACGGCGGGAGAGTGGAAGCTGCGCGACCATGGCCATTTCATCGGCTTCGCACCGGTCGAGCAGCCCAAATATGCGATCGGCGTCACGCTCGAGCATGCCGGCCATGGCGCGGCGGCGGCACAGGTTGCCCGCGACGTCATGACCTGGCTGTTCGCTCCCGATCGGGCGATGACCAACCTCGCCGCGTTCGAGCGGCAATGGGGCGGTGACATCGCCACGCGCATGGCCGCCGACGCGCAGCGCTGGCAGGCCCAACAGGAGGGTACGCCGGCGCCCGCTCCTGCCGACGATGCGGCAGCGGAAGCGCCGAGCCAGGAGCAACCCGATTGAGTGACAATTCGCTTGTCCCGAGATCGGTCGCCCGCATGCCGTGGGGGCTGCTGCTGGTCGTGACCATGCTCACCGGCTTCGGCCTGCTCGTCCTCTATTCGGCGGCGAGCGGCAGATTGATGCCGTGGGCGCTCCCCCAAGGAGTCCGCTTCCTGGCGTTTCTGGGCGGAGCGCTAATCCTGTCGCGCCTTTCCGAACAACAGCTCAAGGATATCGCCTGGCCGATCTACCTGCTGCTCCTGTTATTGCTGTTCGGAGTGGAGGCGTTAGGCGCGGTGAGCGGCGGCAGCCGCCGCTGGCTGGATCTCAAGATCATCCGGTTGCAACCCTCCGAACTGATGAAGCCGGCGATCGTGCTCGTGCTGGCGCGCTTTTACGACATGATGCCGGCGGCAGAGGTTCGGCGTTTCTCCGCCATCTGGCCGGCAGCGCTGCTGATCGGCGCGCCGTTCCTGCTCGTACTCGTCCAGCCGGACCTCGGCACCGCGCTGATGATAGCATTTGGTGGTGTGGTCGCCATGTACCTGGCGGGCGTGCCGAAGCGACTGTTCATCGGCGCGGCGGTGGCGGTGGCCGCGCTGACGCCAATCGCATTGCATGCGATGCACGATTATCAGCGTCGCCGGATCGAGATCTTCCTCAGCCCGGAAAGCGACCCGCTCGGCGCCGGCTACCATATCATCCAGTCCCAGATCGCGATCGGGTCAGGCGGAATCACCGGCAAGGGCTTCCTGCGCGGCACCCAGAGCCACCTCGACTATCTGCCCGAAGGCCATACCGATTTTGTGTTCGCCACGATGGCGGAGGAATGGGGCCTGTTGGGAGGCCTTGGCATCATTCTCGCTTATGGCTTCGTGATTGGCTGGGGGATGCGCGTGGCGATGCGAGCGCGCTCGCGCTTCGGCCGGATTGCGGGTGCTGGCCTCGCCTCGACCATCTTCTTCTACGTGGCGATCAACCTGCTGATGGTGATGGGGCTGGCGCCCGTGGTCGGCATACCGTTGCCGTTGGTGTCGTTCGGCGGCTCGGCGATGATGACGGTGCTTATCTGCCTTGGCTTGCTGATGGCGATCGACCGCCAGGGCCGCGCGCGCAACCGCTGAGGCCACCAACTGTTTACAAGCGGGATGCGCCTTGCTAACGGCGCGCCTCCAAGCGGCACGGCCGCTCCTGCCGTAGGCATGGACGCATAGCTCAGTTGGTAGAGCAGCTGACTCTTAATCAGCGGGTCCTAGGTTCGAGCCCTAGTGCGTCCACCACCTTCTCAACGACTTACATCTAGTCCGGCCACCAATCGGAGCCGGGTAATTATGCCGAAGACCTGAGTCATCTGGACATCTTCTTATCCTGTCCAAGCGTGATTTTAAGGCCAAGGATGGCGGCGGTCGCGGTATAGCGGTACGAGTTTTCGGTCGAGTGGCGCCACTCGCGGCGGCCATCCAAGCGAAGCGCGATGCGGCTCGACAGGGCGTAGGACAGGCCGCCTTTCAGCCGCCACAACCGATCAGTTCTCGGCTCGACCGGTTGAGGCGCGAGGACGTCATAGACGAAATGCTCTCTCGCATAAGAACCGGACAGTTCCGCCTGCAGACAGTTGGTAACCGCAGATCCGGCAAGCAGCGTGACAAAATCCTGCCGTATCGAGTCCGAATAAATATAGCCGTCAGACTGAAGCTGGCGACCAGTTCGGGCGACAAACTCGATCGTACGCCGCGGGCGCCAGGTGACAGAAACATCGCCGACAAGCCCGGAGAAATTCTTGTTGAAGATCGATTTGTCGTCGCGGCTGAGATGGCCGATCCGCCCGTCCAATAGCAGCAGCGCCGAGTACTGATAGTGGATCGCCACACCGATACGGCTTTCGGCATAATCCTGGCGATAAATCTGTTCGTTGCCCGCAATGTGGACAGGCTGGCGGCCGATGCCCCGGCTGGTCGATCGCTGAAAGAGCAGGGTGATGTAATTGCCGGTCGAGGGATAATAGCCCAGCCCCGCAATCGCTCCGCTGGTATTATAACCAGCAGCCAAGGCGGATGAGTTCTCGTTGCGCATCAGCGATCCGCCAATAACCGCGCGAAAATCGCCGGCTAAGGCGAGCCGCATCTGGCCATCGGCCTGGGTGAAGGTCTGCATATTCTTCCCGCTGGAGAAGATTTCGGAGAAATCGCTGAGCCGCCGCTGACGGCTCGCGCTCAAATCGAACGTCAGCCGCCCCTTTGGCCGGGTTACGCTTCCCGTGACGATGTAGCCGTTATTGTTGAGATAATCGTTCCGTCCGAACCAGCTTCGGTTCAGTTCCCCTCCGATGTCTCCGGTCATCCCTTTACCGTTCAGGCGGAGCATTCCGCCGAGGCTGGCGGCGTAGATCCGGTCCGACTGGCGGTCTGGGTCCGGCTTGCGGAAGAGGTTGTCGTCCTGCCATGTCTCGGCGTGGCCGCTGATCGTGAAGTCAGCGGCGTGCACCGGAAAGATCAACCCCGAGGCGAGAGCCAGCGCCGCCGCCTGCCAACCAATCCGGAATCGGTCCTTCCTTTCTCTGCCAGCCATTTTTTCAGGCGCGGAAGTCACATGCACGCCCATCGTCCAGAGGGATCGCAGCCGCCCATTGCTGCACCGCATCAGGCTATGTGCGGCGCATTATAATAATATGCAATAAAGTCACGCCAGGATGACAGGCGCTCTGCCATAGGCAAACGATTACATGATGGCCTGTGAGATAAACAAGACGAGCAGACCATTGACATACAGGTCACTGCAGCGCACAATTTGGAACAGATCGACAGACATTAGGCTGCAGCACGAAAGTTGGACCAAATTGGACAGGCGTTTAACCAAAGTGGATCGGCGTTAGTCCAATCTGGACAAAGTATTAAGCCAATATGGGGATTATTGCGGCGCGGTTAACGGTGAACTTCAGATGAACGCCATTGCTTCAGGCTTGGTAGGACCCCCTCCTCCAACCTAGAACATATGCCAGGCAATCCTATGATAACAGAAACGATCCAAATATGAGGATGTTAAAATAGCAAACTATGCCGGTATTTTTCCAGTATAGCAGAGTGTTTTGAAACAATTTGTGAATCGTTGGCAAGAATGACAATCTCACAACCTCGTGGATTTGGGTGGCGTCATGGTAGACAATGCTTCATTCATGAATGAGAATTCTACTGCACGATCGAGCTGTTTCGATGAGACTTATTTGCTCGACGGCAGTCCGGTCGAAAACACGGCGGATCCGTGGGTTGCCGGCACCGGTATCGAAAGGCCGCTCAG
Source organism: Sphingomonas crusticola (assembly GCF_003391115.1). NCBI lineage: Bacteria > Pseudomonadati > Pseudomonadota > Alphaproteobacteria > Sphingomonadales > Sphingomonadaceae > Sphingomonas > Sphingomonas crusticola. The sequence continues at coordinate 2,227,425 of NZ_QTJP01000001.1, read as the reverse complement.
CCATTTGCCCGGTCACGACCAGCTATCGTCACGGTTCGGCGTGGCCCACGGCAAGCTCGATCGCGCTTTCTTCCGATTGGCGGACGTCGTGATTGCCGGGGTGGCGATCATCATTTTCCTTCCGCTCCTCCTTCTGATCGCGATTCTCATGCAGGTAACCAGTCCGGGGCCTCTGCTGTTCGTTCAGCAACGCGTAGGCCGTGCGGGGGCGATGTTTCCGTGCCTCAAGATACGCACGATGCACGTGAATGCGTCCGAGATGCTGACACGTCTGCTCGAGCAGGATCCGGACGCGCGCGCGGAGTGGGCCAAGGACTTCAAGTTGCGCGTCGATCCCCGGATCACCCCCACCGGCGGCATTCTTCGCAAGAGCAGCCTTGACGAGCTTCCGCAGCTTTTCAACGTGCTGGTCGGGCATATGAGCATCGTCGGCCCCCGTCCGATCGTCCCGGCGGAAATCGAGCGATATGGCCTGCATTTCGCAGATTATTGCTCGGTGCGGCCCGGCCTGACCGGTTTGTGGCAGGTGAGTGGCCGCAACGACATTTCCTATGCGGAACGGGTGCAGCTCGACAGGCGATACGCCGCGAGCAAGTCGCTGTCGCTCGATCTCACCATCATGTTGCGTACAGTGCCAGCCATGCTGCGAGCACGTGGCTGCTATTGACCATAGCATTTCGGTGTCGACCGGAACGGCTGGTGCTCTGGTGGGCCATGATCGTTGCGAAGCTGGTGGCTTGCGGCGCGACTTAACGCGATTCCTTCATCTGGTGATCCTGCTCGCCGCCGTGCTCGCCACGGGCATGGCCGGAGCAATCGCTCCTGCGTCCGACGATTACCGGATTGGCCGCGGCGATGTGCTGAAGATCACGGTCTATCGTGCCGCGGACATGGAGAGCACGGTCCGTGTATCCGACCAGGGTGAGATAGTGTTTCCCGCGATCGGCGCGATCGACGTGGCGGAGAAGACTGCGGCGGAAGTGGCCGGCATCGTCGCGGCCGGGTTGAAGTCTCGCGGCATCTTCCTCGATCCGTCCGTCAATGTCATGGTCGTGGAGTTTCACAGCAAGACCGTCTCCGTACTCGGCGCGGTGCTGAAGCCCGGCGAGATCATACTCGACCGACCCAATTTGACGATAGCCGAAGTCCTTGCCCGGGCGGGGACGACCTTCACGGCAGCATCAGGCTTCGTATCCGTCGTGGATCCAGGCGGAGCGCGCGAGCAGTTCGATCTGGTCGATCTGGCTTCCGGCGGCCATAATCGCATCGCGCGTCCGGGCGAAGTTCTCTTCGTGCAGGCGCCACCCACCTTCTACATCCGGGGCGAAGTGATCCGGTCCGGGGAATATCCGGTCACGGCCGGCCTGACCGTCGGCCAGGCAATCGCGATCGGCGGCGGGCTGACCGACCGGGGCAGCGCTGCGCGAGTCAGGATCGAGCGGCATGGCGCGGATGGCGCGCTGATCGTCCAGCGATCGGTAAAAGGCGGCGTTTCGGTTCAGCCTGGCGACCTGTTGATCGTCGGGTCACGATTGTTTTGACAGGGGGCGCGCGATGACCTTCCTGCAATTTCTTTATCTGCTCCGCGCAAGGATGGGAGCGATCGTCATCGCGGCCGCGATCGGCGCAATGCTGGCCATCGGCTGGATTTTTGCCAGCGCCCGCACCTTCGATGCCACTGCGCAATTGCTGGTGAATGTACGCGCTCCGGAGACGGTGGGCAGTCAGTCGTTCGCGGACCAGCTCGCGCCGGACTATCTGTCCACCCAGGTCGACATCATCCGCAGTCGCCGTGTTGCTCTCGCGGTGGTCAAGGCGCTTGGCCTCGACACCGATGCGAAACAGCGCGCGGCGTTTCGCGCGAGCAAAAGCTCCTCCTTCCAGGACTTCCTGATCAATCGCATCCGCGCCGGCCTTTCGGTCGCGCCGGTATCCACCTCGCGTGTCGTGTCGCTGACCTATTCGGCCGCGGATCCGCAATTCGCTGCCGCTGCGGCCAATGCCTATGCCAGCGCCTATCAAGATACGAACCTGAAGTTGCAGACGGAGCCGGCGCGGCAGTCGGTCGCATCCTACGAGGCACAGGCGCGGGCGGTGCAAGATCAGATCGCCGAGGCCCAGCGGGCCTTGTCCGAAAAGGAGCGCTTCCTGGCGATCACGTCCGATAGCGACCAGAGCGATGCGGAGATCAACCGCCTCAACAGCCTGTCTGGCCAGCTCGCCACCGCGCAGGCAGAGGCGGCGACATTAGGCGCTCGCGCGTCTAACGGCGCGCTGCCCGACGCGATCGCCAGCCCGGTCACGCAAGGCATCCAGGGCGAGCTTGCCAAATTAGAGGCGCAGCGTGCCCAGCTCGCGAGCTATGCCGGCCCCAACAACCTCGATCTGATTCAGATCAACCGCCAGATTGCAGCCCTGAGGGACCAGCTTTCGCAGCAGCACAGGCTGGTTGCGCAAAGCGCCTCGGCCGCGGCCGCGCAAGGCGGCATGAGCGTAGGGCGGCTTTCCGCTGAGGTCGCCGCCCAGCGCGGACGGGCGATCGGGGCGCGCGCCAATCGGGATGCGGTGGCGCTACTCAAGGATCAGGTCGCCAATCTCAAGCAGACCTATGAGCAGATTGTCACGCGGCGCGCGCAGCTTGGGATTTTGAGTGAGGGCAGCCAGACGAATGTGTCGGTGCTGTCTTTCGCGACAACGCCGGTAAAACCGGCATGGCCGCGCCCCTTCGTCATGCTGGCCTTGGGCCTGGTCGCCGGCACGTTCGCGGGCATCGGCTATTCGATTATTGCGGAAATGGCCGACCAGCGGCTGCGCAAAGTGGAGGATATTGAGGCGTGGCTGGGCGTGCGCAGCCTGGGCGCGATCCGGCGCGGCGCCCACGAACCGCGCCGGCGCCTGATGAGCGGGGTCGGGCGGCTCCTTCCGCTGCCAGGAAGGTCTTATTGATATGGCGCGAGCCCTTCATGAATTCGGCAGCGGCAAGGGGGATATGCCTCCCGACCTTGGCGATCTCCTCGTGCGACTGGGACTTATCTCGCCTGAGCAGGCCGAGGAGGTCGCCAAGGCGCAAGGGGAAGGCGGGCGTCCCTATGGCGAAGTGGCCGTCGAGCTTGGCCTGATTTCGGCGCAAGATCTCCGCCAGCTCATGGCGGCGCGTCGCGCCCAGGCCGGAACGCTGGATCATAGCCTGTTTCATCAGGATATCGTGGTCGCCCACCGCCCCCGCTCCAGCCACGCCGAAGACTTTCGCTCGCTGCGCAATGCTTTGTCGCTGCGCTGGTTCAAGCATTCCGAAGGCGCACGCTCGCTCGCCATAATCAGCGCGAACCGCAAGGAGGGCCGTTCCACGTGCGCCGCCAACCTCGCAGTATGCTTCGCGCAGATCGGGCTGCGGACGCTGCTCGTGGACGCCGATATGCGATCGCCGCGCCAGCACGAGCTGTTCGGCGTGAATGACCGGGTTGGGCTGGCCAGCTATTTGAAGGGGCTGTCGGGGGACTCCGCCTATCCCAACATCGGCGATCCGGCGACCTTGTCGGTGCTACCGGTGGGCGACGCGCCGGCGGATACGCACGAATTGCTGCTCGGGCCGCCGCTCGTCGAATTGATCGGCGCCGCCGAGAAGAATTGCGACGTGATCCTGTTCGATACGCCGGCGGCTTGCGAGAGCAACGATTACCAGACGATCGCCTCCGCCTGCGGCGGCGCATTGGTGGTGACGCGCGCAGGGGAAAGCCGCGTTCGCCCGACCGCGCGGCTGATCAACGATTGCGAGGATCTCGGCATCAAGGTCGTCGGCGCCACGATGATGGCCGACTGACGGGGATGGGCAGTGCGCTGTCAGGCGCCACTCCGCGCAAGCGGACGGCGGATATCTCGCCTGGAAAGCGGCTTACGGCGATCATTGGAAATTCTGCTCGGATCGGTAGGCCTTATTCCGGCGGCCATTCCGAAGAGCGCCGCGCTCATGATCCCGAAGTCAACGCTCGGGCTGGAGACCGCTCCGGGTATGAATACCACCAGCCACGAGAGCTTGGCGCCGTAGAGGATTTGCCGGCTGGTGCGATCGTCGCCCTTCCCGGCCGACGCAGCGAGGAAGCGCAGCAGAAAAGCGCCCATCAGCAGGCTGCCGAGTATGCCGGTGCCGCTCGCGAGCGCAACCGGCCAGCTCGAGCTACGCGTCGAACCCACCCCGACGCCGAGCCACCACGTGTCCGCCAGCGCGCGCAACGAGACGCTGTTCCAGTTGCTGCGCTCGATGAACGAAGCACTCTGCGATTTATGGAAGACCATCAGGTCGATCATATCGATGGCGGGTGCGAATATCCGCGTGTTGATCGCGGCAATGCATCCCACCACGATCAGCAAGGTCGAGAAGAGCGCGAATTCACGGAACAGTGCCCGCCGATCGCGCTGTTCCTTGTTGCGCATGAAGCGGATGACCCAATCCAACGATGCGACCACGAAGAACATGGCAAGGCCCAGATATGCGGCGGAAGAGGTCGACAAGGCAGCCATCGCCAGCGCCAGAAAAGGTACGATCCGCGCGACCTTGCCCCAACGGCGATCGGCAGGAATGACCCGCCCAATAAAATAAGCGGCAGTGCCAAGGCCCATGCACAATCCGCCATAAGCCGACGCTTCCGGCATCAACCCGACGATGCGCGACGAGCCCAGGATTTCTCCTACGATCAGGAGGCGATACGTTGCGGTCCGGAAGGGTGCGAGCAGATTGGTGCCGTGCGTCCCGACATCGAGCAGCCCGGTGACGAAGGCGCACAAGGTACCGAGGATGATCGCGTTGGCAATCGCCCGCCGGCCATCGCCCGTGTCGCCGATCAGGCTGAGCGCCAGCGCCACGCAATAAGACGATGTGAGATAGATGATCTGGGTGTAGATCGTGGTCGAGGGCTGGAGCAGCTCGGGCTGCGTCGAATTGAGACCCATGATCGTCACATGTCCGGCGAACAGCCGCGGCATGAAAAGGCTGATTACGACCGCCACCAGCATGAAGGCGGTGAGCAGGCCGAGGCGACGCGGATCCACCATCGAGGCCCATGCTCTCGTCAACCCGGCGGGCGTTGCCAATGTCGTCGCGAGCAACGCCATAGCGCACAGTGTGCGCGGCAAAATTGTGATGCCGCCCGTCGCAGCTGGCGGCAGGACCGAAAAAGCACCGAAGCTCATGGCGCAGAACAACAGCGCCAGCATCCACTCGCGGCGCCGGCTCACGGTCCATCCGAAGATGCTCCAGAAAATTGCATAGGCCATGAGGAACACCTCGCCGGCTACCCGTTCGAATGGGCAGAATTTTCTTATGCTGCATCTGCGAAGCCGGCCAAATCAATAAGCGGCCATTCCGGAGCGAAAGCGCGACGAAACGGCCGATTTTCCGGGCGGCGGCCATGCCGGATCCCGCCACGATCTCTTATCGTCAACATCGTCAGAGAATGCTCTCATGACCCATAGCGCAAGTGGTGATATCGTTTTCCGACGTGGCATCATTGGAGCCGCGCTGCTGGCAATGCTGGTGGCAGTGCTTGCTGTCGGATGGCAGCGCGTATCGGGCGCCAGCCCCGCGACGCCACCGCTCAATATCGCCGATTACCGGCTGACGTTCGCCGAGGAATTCGACTCGCTCGATCTCTCGGCCTGGGGGCCGGGGACCCGTTGGATCGCGCATACGCCGTGGAAGGGAGACTTCGGTGATGCGCGTTTTCTCGACCCCGGACCGAACGGCCCGGCCCAAGCCAGCGGGGGCGTGCTGTCGATTACGATGCGACGCGGTGCTGATGGTAAATGGGGATCCGGTCTGCTTGCTTCGGTGGACCCGGCAGGCAAGGGCTTCACGCAATCGGGCGGCTATTTCGAGATGCGCGCGCAGTTTCCGGAAGGCGCGGGCGTCTGGCCGGCATTCTGGCTGGCCTCGCTCGGCGCCCCAGGGGACCTCAAGCCCGAGGTCGATGCAGTCGAATATTACGGGCAGGACAATAAGAATTATTACGTCAATCTGCATCTCTGGCAGAATGGTAAGGACCTCTATCAACGCAGCGCGCGCGTAGCGATCACGCCCGGTATGGCGACCAGCGGCTTTCATCTTTACGGCGTATCCGTCGCGGGGGATTTCGTGACCTTCTATTTAGACCGCCAGCAGGTGGCCCAGATCGCGTCACGGCCGGAATTCATGCAACCGATGATGATGCTTGCCAACCTTGCGGCGGGCGGAGGGTGGCCGATCGGCGGAATCCCCGATCCGTCGACGATGCAGATCGATTATATTCGCGCCTATCAGCCAAATAGCGCCGGCTGATCGCAGGGCGCTTGGAGCCGGGACGTTACGCTATTGTCGAAACCGGGGTCCTGGTCGACAGCAGCTTCTCTTCCCAGGCCACCGCATGACGGATGATCAGGGCCAGATCGCGCCACTTCGGCTGCCAGGCCAAGCGGGAACGGATCAGGGCGCTGTCGGCGACCAACATCGGGGGGTCGCCAGCGCGCCGCGGCGCGATGTGGCGGTTGACGCTGCGTCCCATCGTGGCTTCGACCGCGTCGAGCACTTCGCTGACCGAGAATCCCTGCCCATAACCGCAGTTCGCCACGAGCGAAGCGCCGCCCGCAAAGAGGTAGTCGAGCGCCAGCACATGGGCAGCTGCAAGATCGCTGACGTGGATATAGTCGCGGACCGCGGTTCCATCGGGAGTCGGATAATCGTTGCCGAAGACCGCGATCCCGTCCCGCTTGCCGGCAAGCACTTCCGACGCGACCTTGATGAGATGGGTGGCGCCGGCGGTGGACTGGCCAGTCCGGCCATTTGGATCAGCGCCCGCAACGTTGAAGTAGCGCAATGCCACATAGCGGAAGTCGTGTGCGTTCGCGACGTCCCGCAGCATCCATTCCGTCATCAGCTTGGATGCGCCATAGGGATTGATCGGCGCGGTCGGCGTCGTCTCGACGATCGCGACCGTGTCGGCGGGCTCGCCATAGACGGCCGCGGTCGACGAAAAAACGAAGCGCGTTATGCCATTTTCGACGGCGGCCTCAATCAGCACACGGCTGGCAACGGTATTGTTGCGATAATATTTGAGCGGGTCCGTCACGGATTCCGGCACGACGATCGAGCCGGCAAAATGCATGATGGCTTCGACCCCGCGCTCCGCGATTATTCTATCCAGCAGCGCACGATCGGCGATGTCGCCTTCGTAAAAGGCAATGTGAGCAGGTACCGCGAAGCGGAACCCGGTCGACAAATTGTCGATGACGGTAACCTGGTAGCCCGCCTCGTCCAGCGCGAGGATCGCATGACTGCCGATATAGCCTGCACCCCCGGTTACGAGGATCGAACGAGGCTTGCCTTCACTCATGACGCGGATCCCTTCTGCAAGTCGAATTCAGTGTCCGACTTGCTGCGCCGCAACAAGCCGAATGTGCATCCAAACTCGCAGATATTATCGGATCAAATAGAGGATTGCCGCCCACAATCCCAAGCTTATTACGGCGCCGAGGCCCCAGCCAAGCAATGAGATTCGCCGAGTCTCGGGGGCGCGGTGCGTGTTCGCCCACACGTGCGGGTGGGATCGGGCCGCATCCTCGCCAAAGCCGATTTCCCGCGGACGCGCGATAGTATCGCGCGTCCGAAGTGCCTCGTTTGCGTCCCCCTCGTCGGGATTAGGTGGCAAAATGGGGGAAATTGACATCGTCTCCGATACTCTTTTCGTCGCGCCTTTAGGCCCTCTGGCCTTCTTTTATAGCATGATCCCTGCCGTAATTCGTGGATAAACCCGGATCTGCGCGGGACTGCGGCTTCAAACGCCTTTATACCGCAGTGCACCATGGCCATTATGGACCGGTCCGGGCTTGACCGCGAATGCCATAGTGGCGAACGTTCGGGTGCTTCCGGAGATCCGCAGGAGAGCGCCATCATGTCGCTGAAGGCGCACGTCGCGCGATCGACGCTTTGGTCCGGCGTCCAGATCATGGGCAACCAGACGACGTCGTTCCTGGTCTTTCTGGTGCTCACGCATTTCCTGTCACCGAGCGATATCGGCGTCGTCGCGCTGGCCGTGTCCTTTATCGAGATCATGACGCCGCTGATGCGCGCTGGCTTGCCCGAAGCGCTTATCCAGCGCGAAACATTGGACGAGATCGAAGCCGATACCTGCTTCTGGAGCGGACTTGGCCTGTCGCTGGTGATGGGGGCAGGCCTCTTTCTACTAGCGCCGGTAATCGCAACCAGCTTCGCCAGTCCGACGCTTGGCACCGTGCTCCAGGCATTGTCGGCATTGCTGCCGATTACTGCGCTGAGTGCCACCCATGAGGGACGTTTGACCCGCGCCTTCGGGTTCAAGGCGCTGGCAATGCGGACCTTGATAGCAAATCTGCTGAGCGGCCTGATCGGGATCGTGATGGCATTGGACGGCTATGGAGTGTGGAGCCTCGTAGCGCAGCGGCTCATCGGCTCGATGATCGCGGTGGGGCTGATCTGGCTGAGCTGCCGCTGGGTGCCGCGCCTGCGCTTTTCGACCGCGGCGTTCAAGCAGATGTCCGGTTTCGGCGCGCATATGACGTTGGTCACGTTCCTGATGTCACTCAATGGCCGCATCTTCGATTTTCTGCTCGGCTTCTTCATGGGGCCGGCGGCGGTCGGCTTTATGCGCGTGGCCTCGCGCGTGCTCGACATGGTAACCCAGTTCGCGGTGAATCCACTCACGTCGGTGGCTCTACCCACCATGGCGCGCCTCCAACATGATCGGCTTGCCCTGTCGCGGGCGTTCCTGCGGCTGGTCCGGACGTCGGCGTTGATGACCTTCCCCGCTTATTTCGGGCTCGCGCTGGTCGCACCGGATCTGGTCACGCTGGCGTTCGGCCGGCAATGGGCGCCCAGCGGCGAGTTGCTCTCCATCCTGTGTCTCAGCGCGATCCCGATCACGCTCCAATATTTCACCTGGCCGGCAATGGCCGCGGTCGGCCGCTCTGACCTGGCAGCACGCGGCATCCTGGTAATCGTCGCGTCCGCGACCGTGATCACCGCGATCGCCGCGCCGTTCGGACTCACCGCGGTGGTCGTGGCCCATGTCGTGCGGACATACCTGACCTTGCCGCTGAGCCTTTATTTGCTGCGCCGGAGCACAGGGATAGAAAGCCGGCCCGTCCTTGCCGCGGTCGCTTATCCGCTGGCGGCCGCGATCGTCATGGCGCTCGCGCTGCTACTCTTACGGCCATTATTGCATGGCCTGCCCCCGACCAGCCGGATAGGGTTGATGATGGTCGCGGGCGTGGTGGTTTATGGCGGGCTGGTGCTGACGACCGCCCGCGCTTTGGTGCGCGATCTCAGGACCGCCTTCAGCAGGGCCTGAGGTTGGCTCAGGCGAACTGGCTGCGCCAGGCGTCGATTGCTTCCATTGGAAGCCTGATTTGCACCGCGGCGCTGCCTGCGATCCAGGCGGCAATGCGATCATGATCGTCGCGCGCCACCGTCGGGCAGGCGGTGTCGCGACCGATCTCAGCGGCACGATTGTCGACGATGACGATCAGCGCGCGTCGTCCCTTTTGCATCGCCCTGATGCCGCCGTGGAGACGGCTGCCGATGAAATCCACGTCCTCGCTTTCCAGCAGGTCCGTGTAGGCGCGCACGTTGGGATGGATCAGCTCGACCTTAAAATCCCCGAGCGAATGGAGATAATCCCAATCCTCGGCCTGCTGGCTCCAGAAATAGACTTTATCGTAGCTCGCGCAAATTTTCGTCATCAGCTTGCGATCATTTTCCGGATCGGGGCGGTAGTAGGTCAGTGCCGCCACCGCACTCGGAGCCTTGGTCGTGGGGATGGCGGCGCAGTGGGCGGCGTCCAGCCGCCACATTGTGGGGCAGGCCGTGTTGGACATCTTGCGGCCGAGTTGCTGGCCCTTGCCGAGTGAATAACTGTCGCGAAAGGAGTGAGTATATTTCCGCGACAGCACCCGGTTGTAGACATGGCGGGCGTAGCGGCTGGCGGCAGGATGATAATCCTGCCAGCCCACACCCATCAGCACGATCTTGTCCTGCATGGCGGGCAGGTCGATCGGTGAGAGTTTCCAGTTGGCGCCGCGAAACATCTGCGAGCCCACCGAATTGGCGCCGCCCAGGATGCCGAACTCGGCCTGCTTCAGGATCTTGCGGCCGATCCGACCGAGATAATCGTGCGTTGCGACGGTAGTGAAATAGGCATCGGGCAGCGCCTCGAGCAACTCGTGCCGAACCGCGTCCATGATGATCTCGTCACCCAGATTGTCTGACGAAACGCTGGTGTCCAGCAGAGCGATAAGCCTCATCGGCATGGTCCCATCTTTGTTGGCTCACTCAGAAAGCGAAGCGCGTATCCCGGAAATAACGGAGCAGCTTTTGCCGGCGCAGCATCGGCCGCCAAGGCGTCAGCAGCATCATCTTGCGGCGCCGCGCCTTCGCTTCGCTGTCGACCCGCGCCACCTCAGCCGCGCTCTTCGGCCGCTCGAATGCGGCCAGCACCGGATAGCGCGCGCGCAGCGCGTCATAGTAAGGCAAGAAGCGCCCCTTCCAGGGATGAGCCCGGCTGAACCAGGGTTTGGCGGCGCCCGTGAAATGCACGATCCGCGGCTGAAGCCGGTCGGCGAGGCCGAGATCGGCGTAACTCGAGATGTAATTGTAGAGCGGCGACAGCACTTCGCGCCGACCGTTGAACACGAAGTTCAGCGCGCTTTGATCGTGGAAGCGGCACAGGTCCGAATGTTCGGTGAAGAACCGCAGCGCCTCGGCCGATTTGGCCCGCCACGTGTCGCGCCGAAACGCAAGGATCCCGGCATTGAAATAATCGAGCGGCGACTGCAGGCCGAGCCCTGACAGATAAGCGCTCATGCCCCGCCAATAGCCGCCGCCGTCGCCCTGATACATCCACACGCCCTCGTTGACCGAGGCGATCTTGCCGGGCGCGACCTCATGTTCGACCAGCGGCGCGATATCGCCCAGCAGCTGGATGTCTCCGTCGAGATAGAGGACATGCTCATATTGCTCGGGCAGCAATGTGCCGAGCGAGAGCCGCGCCAGCGTCGAGTGCGGCACATGCGTGGGATTGAAGCTGACCTCGCCGGACAGCTGCAGCAGGTCGGCGGGAATTTCGACGAAGCGTATTGGCAAGTGGCCGAACGCATCCTCCAGCGCACGCTGGCGATCCGGGTCGATGTCGACCAGGTAAACGATGATGTCGGCACGCGCCAGAACCGCGGGCTGCGTCAGCAACTGATCGATCACCGACATCGTCGGCATCATGAAGCCCGCATCGGTCGTGAATATGATCAGGTGGCGCTTAGCGGCTGCGCTCCGCGCGCTGGCTGACAAAGGCCTATCCGAAACGTCGGTCAATGCCCTGCTCCACGAAAGCCAGGAACTGCTCGTCGAACCGCTCCGGCGCGAATTTACGCGCATGGGCGCGGGCCACTTCCGGCTCGAACGCCGGCAACCAGTCCTCGAACCGGCGGATCGCCTCGTTGAGCGACGCCGGCGTCTGCTCTCCGAAAAACAGCCCGGTCGATCCTTCGACCACGGTTTCGAGCGCCCCGCCCCGTCCATAAGCAATGACCGGACGGCCAGACGCCATTGCCTCTACCGGAACGATCCCAAAATCCTCCTCGGCGGTGAAGATCAGCGCGCGGGCACGGGAATAGGCTTCGCGCAACCCTGCATAGTTGAGCCGCGTCTCGAACCGGATATTGCCTTTGGCGCGCTTGCGCATGTCGGCTGCACAAGGACCGTCGCCGACGATCAAGAGCGGCAGGCCGTTGGCGTTGAATGCATCGACCACCAGGTCGGGGCGCTTGTACGGCACGAGCTGACTCAACCAGAGATAATGATCGCCGGGCTCGGCTATTGCAAAATCGTCGACCGGTACGGGCGGGTGGATCACCTCCGCGTCGCGGCCATAATATTTCCGTACGCGCGACCGTATGAAGGCGGAGTTGCTGGCGAAGCGGTCGACCCGCGAAGCGCTCGTCGTATCCCACATCCGCAAGCGGTGGCTAAGCAGAGGCATTGCTAAGCGCGTCAGCGCTCCGGCCTGGGCGCGATACACCGGATATTGATCCCAGATGTAGCGCATCGGCGAATGGCAATAGCAGAGGCTGAGCGCGTCGGGGCGCGTGATGACGCCCTTGGCCGGCCCTGCTTCTGATGCGATCACCAGATCATAATCGCGCAGATCGAACTGCTCGAGCGCGAGCGGCATGAGCGGCAGGTAACTTTGGTAGCGGCGCGTCGCCCCGGGCAGCTTCTGGATGAAGCTGGTCGTCACCTTGCGCGAGCGGATAAGTGCCGACATCGCCTCGGGCTGATAGACATGGGTAAAGATGTCCGCCTGCGGGTAGAGCGTGCAAAGCCGCTCCAGCACACGCTCGCCGCCGCGCATCGCGACCAGCCAATAGTGGATGATCGCTACCTTCATCGCCTCACACATGCTCCGACAGGATATTGTCCATCCGTGCGGCCGCGCGGTCCCAAGTGAAGGTGCGTGCCCGTTCGATGCCTTTTCGCGCCAACGCGGCGCGCAGCCCGGGATCGCCCGCCAGCGTCAGTAAGGCCTCCGCCAGTTCGCGCGGATCATGAGCATCGACGTAGAGCGCGGCATCCCCGCACACTTCGGGCAAGCTCGTGAGTGCCGTGACGATTGTGGGGGTCCCGCAGGCCATTGCCTCCAGCGCCGGCAGTCCAAAGCCTTCGTAGAGGCTGGGGTAGACCAACCCCCACGCGCCCGAGAGCAGGCCTGGAAGCACGGCGTCCGGCAGATAGCCGCAGTACACGACGCCATCGTCGTCGATACCATTGACGGCGCTCCCTTCACCGAAGACGCCGGCTGCGCCGCGGCCGCCGATTATGGCCAGCGCGGTCCCGGGCGGCAGCATGGGCTTCGCCAATTTCCAGGCCTGGAGGACAAGATCCAAATTCTTGCGGGGTTCGCGCGTAAACAGGGTCGCAAAATAGGGCCTCCCCGCAAGCGCGGGCGGCAGGTCTCGTTGTTCCGCCGGCACGGGCCGAAAATGGTCGGACACGCCGTTGGGGACCACCTCGATCCTGTCGGTACCGATCCCGAGCAGTGCGCTTAACCGTTCGCGGGAGAATTCAGACACCGTAACGACGCGATCGATCCGGCGCGCCAGGATGGGCAGCAACCGGCCATAGAGACGTGCGAAATTGGGCGCGAACCATTCGGGATGTTCGAGCACGGCGGCATCGTGGATCGTGACGATCTGGCGTCGACCCGCGACGGGGCCGGTATTGCAAGGCCCCCACAGCATCTGCCCCCGCGCACGCAGAGGCAGGACAATCTGTTCCCACGCATGGCCCCGGCCGCCACTCAAATCCTCTCGGGGCTCGATGATCCGGTGGGGGATCTTCAGCCTGGCGGCGATCTCCGCCGCCACGCGCTGAGTCCCGGTCAGCCGCTGGCGACGGAAGCGTCCATTGACCGCGATTTCAGGCATTGGCGACTTTCGTCGCCCGCGGCCGCGCACCCAGGCCAAGACGCTGATTCCATCCCGCCCGCGCCAGGAGCTCGAACGTGACCACCGGTCCGGCTACGCCTACTGCCAACAGGATTGGCCACAGCACGGCACCGTTCTCGACGCCCAACAATTTGGCCAGCACGATCCGCGTTCCGGCTACGAATAGTACGTGGAGGACATAGATCGCCATCGCCCGCTCGCCGAGGAAGCGGAACAGGGCTGCGACGCGGCCTGAAAGCGCAGTAGCGACCGTCAGCACTGCGCAAATTCCGACCAGCGTCGCCGGGACCATCGCTAGATCGGCATAGCCGAGCCCGCGGGAGAAGCCGAACCAGATATAAGGCAGGATCGCCGCACAGGCCGCGATCACCCAGACACGATGGCGCACAAACCATCCCGGCAGGGCCGTAATCTGGCCGGCAAACGCGATCCCCGCGGCGTAGAAGATCAGGAGTTCGGTGAAGAAATGCGGAACGGTCGCGCGCGGCCACAGCACATGAAAGGCCACGAAGGCAAAGATGCCCGTAACCAGCATCGGAACGGCGGTATCGCGCCTCACCAGGGCAGCGGCCACCATGTGAAACAGGAACAGGACGTATAGAAACCAGAATTGGCTGGGGGGCGCCCATAGAATCTCGGCATAGCCGAGCTCCTCCCTCGGCCGGTTGGTATAAGTGGAGGCCAGGTACAGAATGGTAACCTGAACGACCGACCACAACAGATACGGCCAAACGATAGTGCCGACCTGCCGCCACGCAAAACGACGCCGGTCGCGTTCGATCTGCCGCGGCACGAACAGGCCGCTCAACAGGAAGAAGAGCGGCATGTGGAAGCAATAGACCGCGAAGAATGAGAAGGCGGCAAGGCCGCTCTTCGACAGCAGGCCTGCCGACATTAATCCGTCGACAGCATGGCCGTGGACAACGAGCACGATGCCGATGCCTTTGGCGACGTCGACCCATCCCAGCCTCGACGTCTGCCTGACAGGTTCGTCACGACCCGCCGGTGACACCATGCCGGCCGGAGCAAGATGCGTCGTGGCCACGACGCTCAGCCGAGCTCGCGGGCGCGTTGCGGATCGATCCGGCCCCGAACCAAGTCTCCCATTGCCAGCAGATTGCCGCGGACGCGTCCGCCCCGGTCCACCCAGGGTTCGGGGCGCAACATACGGCTGAAATTTGCGGCGAGGTTGCGCGCCGTCTGGATTGAAGCGAAGCGCGCCGAAAGCGAACCCTTGCGCCACATATAATAAGGGTTGGCGACCTGCGAATATCCCAGGCGCAGTCCGGGACTGCGCCCCCGTTTCACGCCCATATGGACGCCGCGGCAGCGCTGGCTCTTGACGATGCGGCCATAAGGCGCGAGCCGGCGGCTGAAATCCACGTCTTCCAGCCACGCGTACAGCGGCAGACGCTCGTCGAACAACAGCGCATGGGCGCGCACCGGGGCCATCCGGAACGCCATGTTGCAGCCATAGCCGTTATGGACTGCGCGCAGTGCTTCGGCTTCGGGCATACGATCCTTGGCGAGCGCCGCGCGGGCCTCGGCCAGTTCCAGGCCAGGGCCGAGGATGCCGTCCGCGATCACTTCGCCCGTCATCATCACGACGTCGTCATGACGCGCGAACAGATCGACGCACTCGGCGACATAATACCGGTCCATCACGAAATCGTCGTCGAGCATCAGCACGATATCGACGTCCGACAGCATATGAAGCAGCGCGTTGCGCTGGGCGCATAACCCGATCGGGCTGCTCACCATTTCGACCAGGAAGGGGAGCCGTTCGAGCGCGTTGCGATCCGCATCCTCGGGTCGGGCCGGGCAGACTGCAATTCTATCCGGAAGGCGCTGCTGGCTGCCGAGCTCACCCAATATATCCGTCAACGTCTCGCGCCGACCGGCCGTTGCTATCGCCACCGCAATGCTAGGCTGCTTCACTCTTCACCTCCCGCATACTCAGGGATAGTCGGCGCCACGCCATTTCGCATGTGCAGCATAGTAACGGCGCGCTGCCACCGCACAATCCGGAGAATAGACCATATGCGATGCTGCAGCGCAGCATTTAGCATATCATTTGGTCTAAGTTCGACGCGGCTTCCATGGCCCGACGAACCGCAAGCCGCGCTTCCCGGATTCTGCCAGAGAGGCTGCCGACCCCCGCCGAGGCATCTCGGGGTCGAGCGCTAATGCATCCACCACGTCCGGCGTTTTCAAGGCCAACGAAGCTGCCATCGCGTCCCTGATAAGGACTGCAGCCTCTTGAAAAGCGCTGGACAACAAATCGAACTTGGCTATTTAGCTTTTTGGCGCGATCAGGCTTGCCGAGAGGTAGGCCTGCGACTTGGGGGCAATGTCGCGCGCCTAGTCAGTAATGACTGAGGTCGGGGGTGCTACTAATGATCTACGCGAAGATCGCACTTGGTTCTCCCCCGGTTGATAGGGGTGGCGCATCCTCGATGATTAGTTTGACGGTTACGGGCAGCTACATGAGCATGCTGACCGTCACCGCTGCATTCCATTGAACATTTCCCCGGCGGTCACGGGCCCGGTCTTCGGGTCACGTCCGCTCCGGCTTCTAGGATATATGGCGATGATAAAGCATAGCGTCGCTGTGAATAAGTACGGCGGCCTGCGATTCTGGGTGGCGGTGGCGTTGGCATTCGCCGGTGTGTCCGTGGTGACATCGCCCGCGACGGCACAGACCGCAAACGTTACGCCAAAGCGCCTTGTCTTCTCCCGCCCCGGTCAGGCGGCGACCGTATTCGTCTTCAACCAGGGTTCAACACCTGGGGTGTTCGATATCACGCTGGTCGATCGAGTCATGACCCCGTCGGGCGAGATCAAGCCGTTGGGCGACGGTACGCCTGCGCCGGAAATAGCGGCTATCGCCCCGAAGCTTCAATCGGCCGCCAAGATGATGATCGTGACCCCGCGCCGTGTGACGCTGCAGCCGGGCAAGGGCCAGACGATCCGTATCCGCGCGATCGCGCCGGCGGACCTGCCGGCGGGCGAATATCGCACCCACCTGACGGTGGCCGCATTGCCGCCGCCCGATCAGGGGTTCACGCCGGCCGAAGCCGCCAACGGGGCGCGTGGCGAGCTCGCCTTTCGCGTCAACACGATCATGGGCGTGAGCATTCCGCTGATCGTCCGACAGGGACCTGCCGACGTGAAGGCGTCGTTCGCCAATCCGCGCATTAGCAGCGAGATGTTGCCGGCCGAAGCCGGGATTCCCGCCCATCAGGCGGCGGTGCTGGATATCGATTTGGTGCGCGGCGGATCGAGCTCGCTCTTCGGCGATGTCGACATCCGCAGTGCCGATGCCAAGCGCGGCCCGCTCGCACAGATGCGCGGCGTCGGCGTCTATACCGAAATCGATCGCCGCCACCTCAAGATGGTGCTTGCACGCGTACCGAGCCCCGGCGAACAGCTGACGATCGTCTTCAAGGATGATGACCAATCCCCAGGGACCGAGCTCGCAAAGGCGACTTTTCCGGCTTCCTGAGGCAAGCGGTAGCGGCCGCCTCCGCACGGACGTTTAGGTTAGCTTTTTTTTGTGGCGTTAGGGTTCATTTTTTTCTGCCTGACCGCGACGCTCGCGCAAGGGCCGGGTGCAGGCGCCGTGGCAGCGTCCAGCGCCCCTGCGCCTGCTGCCCCGCCGGGGGCCGCCTCTTCCCCGCCCGCTAAGGCCACGACAGCTGCAGCCGTTCCGGCAGCAGCAGCCCCGGTCGTGGCGCCGCCGGTCGCCGCCCCGGCTGCACCCGCTGCATCGCCCGACAGCCCGCCGTCGGTAACCGAAGATCAGTTACTGCTGCTTGAGCTGCGGTTCAGCGGCCATACCCTGTCCGATGCTATGTCAACGTACGCCACCGATCAGGGCGTTTATCTGCCGCTGGGCGAACTTTCCCGTATTCTCGAGATGGACATCCGTATCGACGGGACGCGCGCGACCGGAACGATCGGTGCGGCGCGGGCACCGCTCCTGCTCGACATCGCCGCGTTGCAATTAAGCGTCGGCGGTCGGACCATCCCGGTGACGCGCAACCAGGCCCTTGTCGCGGGGGGCGACATCTACCTGCGGCAGGACCTGCTGCAGGCCGTTTTGCCGATCCGGCTGGAGCTGGACACATCCTCGCTTGCAGCGACGCTGACCCCCCGTGAGCGGCTGCCATTTCAGGATTCCGAGGAACGTCGAGCCCGGCGTGCACAATTGAGCGAAAACAAAGGTGAAGGCGGCACGACCGCCGACGTGCTCAACATCTCGACCCCCTATCGCGCATTCACTGCGCCCTCGATCGACATCAATGCGGACGGCGGGTTCGGCAATTCGGACACGCCGCGCACGACCCATTATGATCTACGCGCGGCCGGCGACCTGCTGTGGTCGAACTACCAGCTTTATGTCGGCTCCAACCAGAACGGCAAGCCAACCAGCGTGCGCGCCACATTGGAGCGCGATGATCCCGACGGGCACCTGCTCGGGCCGCTTCATGCGACCCGCGTGGCGGTTGGCGACATCTACACGCCCGCGCTTTCGATCGGGCCGCGCAGCACGTTCGGCCGGGGCTTCATCATATCCTCCGATCCCGTCGAGCAGGCGAGCGTGTTCGACCGGATCGTGCTGCGCGGCGAACTGCCGCTCGGCTACGAAGTAGAGTTATACGTCAACGATGCCCTGCGCGGATCGCAGGCGACGCCGGTGGAAGGCCGCTACGAATTTCCCGATATCTCGCTGATCCGTGGCCTCAACGTGATCCGTCTCATTTTCTACGGGCCACGCGGCGAGCGGCGCGAGGAAGTGCGGCAGATCAATGTCGGCTCGGGCGTGCTGTCAAAGGGGCAGACCGTAATCAACATGGGCGTGGCGCAAGAAGGGCGGTCGCTCTTCACGCTGGAGGACCGGGCGGGACTGTCCGACATCAACTCGGGCAACGGCCTGCGCGCCGTGATCAGCGTCGCCCATGGTTTTACGCCGTCGCTTACGCTCACCGCCGGCGCCGCCCGCTATACGACCGATCAGGGTGACACGAGCGCGCTTGGTGCGGTCGGCCTGCGTACCTCCTTCTTCGGCATGGCGACGCAGCTCGATGCCGCCGTGAACAACCAGGGGGCAACGGGTGCGGCACTCTCGCTGGCGGGCCAGGTCAAGGGCGTGGCGGTTGTGGCGCGCCACGCCGAATATCGCGGTGGCTTCTCCGACGAGGTGCTGCCAAGCGGAAACGACGAGCTAGTCCGCTCCACCAACGTCCGGGCGGACATCACGATTCCGATCGGCGCCAATCTGCGGCTGCCAATCTCCACCGAGCTCGAGCGCGATCAATATACGGACGGATCGACGCTGTATCAGGCGAGTGCGCGCTCCACGGTAAATCTGGGCGGGGCATATTTCTCAGGCGGGGTGGAATATTCCCGGCGGAATCAGGTGAACTTCGCCGATGAGCATCTGGTGGCGACGCTGGATGCTTCCACCACCGTTCGCACCTGGCAACTCCGCGCAGCGCTCAACCTCGACGTGGTGCCAACATTGCGCGCGCGCACGCTGACCCTCACCGCCGATCGCGATGTCTCGGAAGATCTGAGCTATCGCATCGGGATCATCCGGTCATTTGGATCGGGCGCCGCCACCTCGATCCAGGCGGCGGGCACCCGCCACTTCCCGTTCGGCGACGTTGCGCTCAATGGCGAGTTCCGGCCCGAGGCCATGGATTACCGCCTGTCCCTGCAATTCGCTGTTGGATTGGTCTATAACCCCGCCCGGAGCCGCTATGTGCTGACGCGGCCGGGTGCGGCATCGAGCGGAACCGTCGCTTTTCACGCCTTTGTCGACACGAACGGAAACGGCGTGCTCGATCCGGGGGAAGAGCCCGTGCCCGGCATTGCCGTGGAAGGCGGCAGCCGCACCACCCCAACCGGTGCCGACGGGCGCGCGTTGATCTCCAACGTAGCGGGAGTGGGCCGGGCGCGGCTGCAAGTCGATCTGGATGCCCTGGCCGATCCGTATCTGGCTGCTCCGCCACAAACCGTGCAACTGGTACCGGGACCAGGTCGCGTGGCCGCTGTTGAATATCCGCTGCGGCGGAGCGGCGAAATGCAGGCGCACGTCATGCTGCTGACAGCGGCGGGGGATAAACGCGGCTTGTCGGCGGCCAAGATCGAAGTCGCCCGTCCCGACGGGTCGGTTGTAATGGAAGCCCGCACCGAATTTGACGGGTCGGTCTTCATCGAGCGGCTACCGGTAGGCACCTATCAATTGCAGATGGACGCGGCCCAGATGAATAGCCTTGGCTTGGTCGCCGATGCCCCCGTGCCCTTTACTGTTTCCCCCAAGGGGGGCTATGTGGGCGAAGTCACCATTATGGTGAGATTGAGGCCCAAACCAGTGTCCGATTCGTCGCCATGAGGCCTTGCAGAAGCATGCAGGGCATGAATCCGTTATGGACTATGTTCATGCGTCTGCTGGTTGCCGCTGCGGCGCTGACGACGCTTAGCGCGCCTTGTCTTGCACAGTTGAGCGTCACGCGAACTCCATCAATTGCGACGTCGGACCTGGGCAAGGTCGCCGAAGGTACGGCGGCAACGGCATTCACGGTCGAGCCCTGGTCCAGCTCCGTCAGCCGCTCGCCCGATACGTCCAGTGGCCATTTGCGTTTCGATAGCACCGCCCTGTCGCCGCCATCGGTTACGGTGAGCTGTACGAGCAGCACCTGTGTCGGCAGCTCCAATCAAGTCCAGATCCGCATCATGACGTCGTCGTCCAACGCCCGCATAACAGTCAATCAATGGACCGCCGGCGCGTTGAACTATGTCAGCGGTTATCAGACGGTCGCGCCTTCCGGCACGAACAATATGGTGTGGACGGTTCAGTTCAACAGCACCTCGAGCAGCGTCACGTTCAACATCGGCCAGACGATGACGATTGCCCAGACCGGCTCCAGCAACAACCTTGACGTGGTCTATCGGGTCACTGCCGGCGTACACACAGCGCCGACTAGTGGCGGCGTCACCGGCACGATACGGACGATCATGTATCGCGCAATATCGATCGCCAAGAACACCGACCTGATCTTCGGGCAGGTCAAGCGGCCGCCCTCGGGCACAGGCCATGTCATCATCGATCCTACCCTATCGACCAACCCGCGAAGCGTGGATGGCGGCGTCGTGCTAATCAACGACCCCAGCGCCACGCGAGCGAAATTCACCACCACCGGCGAAGGTGCTTCCGCCATCACCGTCTCCCTTCCCTCCAGCGTGATCCTATACGGATCGCGCGGCGGTCAAATGACGCTGGTCCCCACGGGGTCGGGCACCGGAGGCACGACCTTGAGCGGTACGGCGGGCGCGGCTGGTAGCAAGATCAGCTATGTCGGGGGGTCGCTGGCGATCGACAGTAACGACCCCACCGGCAGCTATACCGGAACCCTCACTGTCACATCGACTTATAACTGAATGATCGGCCTCGGCATCTTTCTCTTCGCCCTGCAGGCGGCCAGTGCCAGCGCCGGTGCGAGCGTGGAAATCGGCTCGCGCGAGGAGGCGATCGCGGCTGCCGGCCAGCAAAATCAAAGCATGAGCGTGACCAGCGTGCTCGACATATTGGATTCGGCCGGGATCGCGCCCGGCTCGACGCCGCAGCAGGCCGTCCAGGAATTGCAACGCGTGGCGACAAGCGGCAACCCCTGTGCCTTGCTGCAGGCGGCGCGCGTCCAACGGGAATTGCTGAACGACATCGCCGGGGCAACGCAGGATTTGAACCGGGCAATTACGCTCGGCTGTCCGGACGCGCGCTATGAACTGGCGTCAGGCCTGGTACGCGATCACGCCGATATCGGGCTGGCCGTAAGCACCCTCCAACAAGCCGTAAACCTTGGGGACGCACGTGCCTCGACCCTGCTTGGGCAGCTATATCGCTCGGGCGACATTGCCGGCGGCGTCAACCTCGAGCGTGCGCAACAGAGTTTCCTGATTGCCGCCGTCGCTGGTGACAGCGGCGGGCAGGCCCAACTGGCTTCTACATTGCGCGAGCGCGACACCGTCGCGCCCTCGCGCCAAACGTTCAGTCAGGCGCTTTATTGGTCGCTCGTTTCAGCACGGACCGGCGGGGAAGCAGCCGCAGCGGTTGCACGCGAAATGCTGGAGAAAGCGCCGGAACGTCTGAGCCAAGGCCAGATTGCGCGCCTGCGCCTAGCCGCCAGCCGGTTTCGTCCGAACGTAAACGGCACCAAGCCCTGAGCGTTTAAAGGTAGCGTAAGCTACCACTGCAGCGCGCCGCCTAACGAGCTTTCCAATAATCGAACGCTGCCCGCTGTAGCCGCTGCACCAGCGCGACGGCCCCAGGACCGGTCCACTCGCCGCTATAGCCGTGGCGCGCCGCCTGCTCGCCGACCCACCAGCCCTGGCCGGGCAGGCCATCGGACTCACGCACCACCAGCACGGCCAGTTCCGGCTCGCCGTTGGCAAACGCCGCACGGTCGATCACATCCAGCGTCTTGCACAGCGCCCGCATTTTCGGTCGGGTGAAGCGGTGGCCGAGATCGGCGAGCAGGCCCGAATAGCTGATCGCCTCGCCGGCGCGTGCTGCCGCGACCAGCACGGCGCGCACTGTCGCTACGTCGGAAATTGGCGCCGGGCCGAACACGGACAAGGGTGAAGGCGAGCGTTCCATCACCGATTGTCGCGCCTGCTCCTGCCGGCGGCAAGCCCCCTCCCGGTCAGGCAGCGCGGTTCCTATATGGATCCGGCATTATGAGGAGCCGAGCATATGGCCGACTATTTCAAGGACGAGAGCGTCATCGCGCAGCTGACGCCAGAGCAATATCGCGTCACGCAGGAGAGCGCGACCGAGCGACCCGGCACCGGAGCGCTGCTGAACAACAAGGCACCGGGCATCTACGTCGACATCGTCTCGGGTGAGCCCTTGTTCGCGTCATCGGACAAATATGAATCGGGCTGCGGCTGGCCGAGCTTTACCAAGCCGATCGAGCCCGCTCATGTCGCGGAGCACCGCGATACATCCTATGGCATGACGCGCATCGAAGTACGCTCCAAGCATGGCGACAGCCATCTCGGCCATGTCTTCGACGACGGCCCGCCGGACCGCGGCGGCCTGCGTTATTGCATCAATTCCGCCTCGCTGCGCTTCGTCCCCCGCGCGGAGATGGAGGCCGAGGGATATGGCGCCTATCTCGACCAGGTCGAGGACATCGCCTGACGGCTATCGCCGTCGGTGGCGGCGCGGCTTCCTCTCCGATTGACAGCGCTGACGCGTGCGTCGAAGTTCGCATCGGCAGCCGCGATCAACAGCGGCGTCGGAGAGGGAGCAACCATGAAAAGGATCATTCTGGGCTTCGCGCTGGCTTTGACGATTGCCGCACCCGCGATCGCCCAAATTGTAGACCCATTGCAGTCCGAAGAGCTGATCAAGAAGGTGATCAACGAGCCTGGCACGGCATGGACCTTTTACGGTTCCGGCGTGACCAGCAAGGTCATCAAGGATCCGGATATTCCCGGGGGGGAGGCGGTACGCGTCACGATCAGCCAGAAAGGCGCGAACCCCTGGGATGCGGGGGCGCTCTATCAAGTGCTCAAGCCGATCAAGACGGGCGACGTCATCTACTTCGCCGTCTACCTGCGCGCGCCCGAGCTGAAGAGCGGGGAAACGACGGCGATGCCGACCATGGGCGTCACGCAACAGGATTCGCCTTATGCTCCGATCGCGGTCAGCGATGCGCGCATCGGCAATCAATGGGGCGTCTATTATGCCGCGGCAAAGGCAATCACGGGATATCCGCGAGGCAAAGCGCGCGTATCTGTCCAGCTGGCGTCGAAGAAGCAGGTGATCGATCTTGGGCCCGTCTTCGTGCTCAACCTAGGTCCCAATTATGACATCGGCACGCTGCCGCATAACTGACGGCCAGGTTGGGAGAGCGGGACAATGCGGTCATTCCTTCGGGTCGGCTCAGGAATGGTCGCTTTCCTTGCCTGCACGATAGCGGCCGCCGGGCCGACCGTAACCGCGGACGAGGAGCGGCAAGAGATGATGCGCCAATTGGGCATCACCGCGCTGGTGGCGGGTGCAAGCGGGGACGAAACCGCGCCCAATGCCGCCAATTATGATGAGGCCAAGGCCAATCCTTATTCCGCCCTGCCCGATCCACTGACGCTCAAAAACGGGCACAAGGTTGGCGATGCAAAGACATGGTGGGATAAACGCCGGCCGGAAATTCTCGAAGATTATACGCGCGAGGTTTACGGCCGCGTGCCCGCCGGCCTGCCGGCGGTGCAATGGCGGGTGACTGCGACGGACCGCGAGATGATCGGCTTTTCCACCCCGGTCATAGCGCGGCGCGTAATCGGCCATGTAGAGAATCCCACTGACCCCTCGAAAAGCGTCGATATCCGCTTGATGGAGGTGCTGCCGGCCAATGCCTCAGCGCCGGTTCCGGTGCTGATCATGTTCAAATATGGCCCGGACGCCTTTCCCGAGCCTTCCCAGCCGGCAGCTGCGGAATATGATCGCATCAATGCCGCGATAAAAGCATTGCTTATTCGCCAGGACCCCGGCCTCGCGGCGGTGTTCGACGCGCACCAGGCGTTCACCTTCGCGGCGCCGCCCGGCTTCCATCTTCCGCAGCGTGACGCCAAGGGCGATCTACCGCCGGCCGATCAATTGATCGCGGCGGGCTGGGGTTATGTCACGCTCGATCCTACCACGATCCAGGCCGACAACGGCGCAGGTCTGCGCAGCGGCATTATAGGCTTGGCGAACCGCGGCGGGCCGCGGAAGCCGGACGATTGGGGCGCGCTACGGGCCTGGGCATGGGGTGCCAGCCGGGTACTGGACTGGCTGGCCACTGATCCCGCCGTCGATGCGCATCGCGTCGGCATCGAGGGCGTCTCACGCTATGGCAAGGCCGCGCTCGTCACGATGGCGTTCGACCAGCGCTTCGCGGTCGGGCTGATCGGATCTTCGGGCAAAGGCGGCGCTACCTTGCTGCGGCGCAATTTCGGCGAGGGCGTGGCCAACCTGGCGACCGGGAGCTATTATTGGGAAGCCGGCAATTTTCTGAAATACAACACCAAGGGTGTTTCGAAGCCGGGGCTGGACGCTGATGACCTGCCGGTGGATTCGAATTCGCTGATCGCGCTGGCCGCGCCACGACCATTGTTCATCAGTTACGGCGTGCCCGAGGCAGGCGATGCCAAGTGGCTCGACCAGAAGGGCAGCTTCCTCGCCGCGGCGGACGCAGGGCGAGTCTATCGCTTGCTGGGGGCGACCGGCGTCGGCACCAGCGGGCCCGTGTCGATGCCGCCGCCAGAAAACCTGATCGATGGCCAGCTGGCGTGGCGCCAACACACTGGCGGCCACACCGACGCTCCCAATTTCCGCTATTTCATCCCGTGGGCCAACCGGCAGCTCGGCCGTCCGAAATAATCATCGCCTGAATTCGGCCGGGGCAGCGGCAACATCGGTCTGGGCGAACGGGCCGATCAACGTTCCCACGAAGCCGCCGGCCTTGGCGGTGGATAGATTGGTTGCATCCACATCTTGGGCGACCGCCTGCCATGTGCCGGCGCCTTGCGCATAGGCAAAATCATAGCGGCCGCCGCGTACGTGGATGCGCAGGCGGATCGGGCCGGCGCGCACAATTTTGCTGGCAATCGCCACGCCTGCGGCAGGGTCGGCGGGTCCGGCACGACGGGATACCTGAACCACCGTCTTGCCGCCGGTCCGCGCCAGCGCCACGACAAGGAAAAAATGATCATTCTGCACGGCGGCAAGCCCGGCTTGTTCGCCTTCGGCTGGCGCAAAGCGGATGACGGTCGATACGATCGCCTCGGCATTCTGCTGGCGCCGTCCCACGAAGCTGGGCAGCTTGCCGTCACCCAACCGCTCGGGCCGTGCTTCAAGCAACAACTCCCCATGCTCAAGCCTCCATCCAGCGGGCGCGCGCATCATCATCCATTCCGGGGCGAGCATTGGATTGGTGAAATCGTCTCGCGCGACGAAATTGCCCGTAGTGGGCGGGGCGGCCAGGGGCATCAACGCCGGCGCCTTGGCAACCCGCGGGATCGCCGCGCCATGCGGCAGGATCACGGGCCAGCCATCGCGCCAGCTAACGGGCAACAAGAACGTCTCGCGGCCCGTATTATAGAGATCAGCATCATAGGGACGGGTTGCGAGGAACACCGCCCACCAGCTATCGTCATCCAGCTTCACCAGATCGGCATGCCCAGACGAGGTGATCGGATCGGGACGTGCAGGGTCCAGGTCACGCTGTGTCAGGATCGGGTTCACGCTGGCCGGTGCTGGGACATAGGGACCCTCGACGCGATCGGCGCGGAAAATCACCTCGCTATGCTGGTCGCCGGTCCCGCCTTCGGCGGCCATCAGATAATAGAGGCCATCCTTCTTGAAGAGGTGCGGCCCTTCGATCCAGATCGGGTTTCTCGCCGGATCGACGCCGCCATCGATAATGACCTTGCCGTCGCCGATCGTCTGCAGCGTCGTCAGGTCGAAACGGCGCAGCCAGATCGCACGATGACCCTCATAGCGCGGTGTGCCCTGGGGAATATCGTTGTTCACCAGCCAGGCGCTGCCGTCGGAATCGAAGAACAGGGACGGGTCGATCCCGCCGACGTCCTTCAGCCAGACGGGATCGGACCAGGGGCCCCTGGCGTCTTTAGCGGTCATGACGAAATTACCGCCGCAATCGACGCAGGTGTTGACGATATAGAAGCGGTCCTTGTGGTAAGAGATAGCGGGCGCGAACACGCCTTTCGACATGGCGAGCCCGGTGAAGTCGAGCTGCCTGGCCCGGTCGATCGCATTGCCGATCTGACGCCAGTGAACCAGATCGCGGCTGTGCCAGACCGGTATGCCGGGAAACCAGGAAAAGGTGGAATTCACCAGATAGAAATCCCGCCCCACCTTGGTGATGCTGGGGTCGGGATAAAAGCCCGCGAGGATGGGGTTGGCGTAATGGCCCGGCGCGGGAGCGGGCGTCTTTTCAATGCCTTGATATTCGACCCAGTCGAAGTGCGCGGTATTGGCCGCAGCGGACATCGATGTCAAATTTCCCAACAAACCCAATAATGTAAACGTTTTCAAAAGCTTCAGTGGACTCGATGCCATCGGGGTCAGGCGCTTTCATCTGGCGTTTAGGACAAGATAGGCTATGACAAGGTTAGCCGCAGCATAGCGGCGTGCACAGGGAGCGGAACATGCGGCGGACGGTCAAGCGGATACTGGTGTCCGGCATCGCGGTGGCTATGGCGAGCGCGTCGCTGTCCCAGACCCCCGAGCGGGGTATCGCACACCCCGATCTGTGGCCTGTCGCCAAGAGCCAGGGCCTGGTTGACCCCACGACAGAAGCTTTCGTCACGCGGCTGATGGCCAAGATGTCGCTCGAGGAGAAGGTGGGCCAAATGGTCCAGGCCGACATTTCCGCGATCCGGCCGGCCGATCTGCGCCAATATCCGCTCGGCAGCATCCTCGCCGGCGGCAGCTCGCCCCCGCTCGACAGCCCTGACCGTTCGCCCGCCGCCGCCTGGCTGGCGACCGCGCGCGCGTTCAATGCGGTAGCGAACGAGGCCCGCCCCGGACACACCTCTATCCCGATCATTTTCGGCATCGACGCGGTGCACGGCAACGCCAACATCGTCGGCGCGACCGTCTTCCCCCACAATATCGGTTTGGGCGCGATGCGCGATCCCGCGCTGATGGTCAGGATCGGCCGCGCGACGGCCGCGGAAACCGCGGCTGCAGGCATTGATTGGGCATTCGGGCCGACACTTACTGTGCCGCAGGACGAACGATGGGGCCGCGCTTACGAAGGTTATTCGGAGGATCCAGGGGTAGTCGCTTCTTATGCCGGCGCGATGGTCGTCGGGCTCCAGGGCCAACCTGGCAAGGGCACGATCCAGCAGGGCTATGTTGCCGCCAGCGCGAAGCATTTCCTTGGCGACGGCGGTACGATCGGCGGCGTCGATCAGGGCGATGCCGATATCCCCGAAAAGGACCTGATCGCGATCCACAATGCCGGCTATCCGCCGGCGATCGATGCCGGCGTGATGAGCGTGATGGCGTCGTTCAGCATGTGGCAGGGCATCAAGATGCACGGCAACAGGAGCCTGTTGACCGACGTACTCAAGGGCCGCATGGGCTTTGACGGCTTCGTCGTCGGCGACTGGAACGCGCACGGCCAAGTGCCCGGCTGCACCACCGAGGATTGCCCCGCCACGTTCAATGCCGGGCTCGATATGGCGATGGCACCCGACGGCTGGAAGGCGCTGTTCACCAACACGATTGCAGAAGTGAAGTCGGGCAAGATTGCGATGGCACGCGTCGACGATGCCGTGCGCCGTATCCTGCGCGTCAAGGTGAAGCTCGGCCTGTTCGATCCGGCGCGGCCCTATGCCGGCAAGCTCGAAATCGTCGGCGCAGCGGATCACCGCGCGATCGGGCGCCAGGCGGTGGCGGAAAGCCTCGTGCTGCTCAAGAATGAGGGCGTGCTGCCCTTGAAGGCGAGCGCCGACATCCTGGTCGCCGGCGCCGATGCCGACGACATCGGCCAGCAATCGGGCGGCTGGACATTGTCGTGGCAGGGCGATGGCAACACCAATGCCGATTTCCCCGGGGGCACGTCCATCTATGCCGGCATTGCCGCCGCGATGAAGGCGGGCGGTGGCTCGGCCACGCTCAGCGCCGACGGCAGTTACAAGGACCGGCCAGACGTGGCGGTGGTGGTGTTCGGAGAGCATCCCTACGCCGAAATGCGCGGCGACATTCGCACGCTGGAGTTCGAGGCCGGCGACAAGGTCTCGCTGGCGCTGCTCAAGAAGTTCAAGGCCGCCGGCATTCCGGTGGTGTCAATTTTCCTCTCCGGCCGCCCGCTATGGGTCAATCCCGAACTGAACGCCTCCGATGCCTTCGTGGCGGCGTGGCTGCCCGGCAGCGAAGGCGCGGGTGTCGCCGATGTTCTGGTTGGAGACGCCAGCGGCAAGCCGCGCACCGATTTTCGCGGCACGTTACCCTATAGCTGGCCGAAGACGGCGGGGCAGTTCACGCTCAACAAGACCGAGCCGAATTACGATCCGCTATTCGCGCTTGGCTATGGCCTCACCTACGCCGGGGGCGGCAAGGTCGGGTCACTGAGCGAAGTCTCCGGCGTCGATCCGAGCCTTGGCAATACCAGCATCTTCTTCGCCAAGGGTCGTGCGCCAGCGCCTTTCTCTTTTGCGACCGACAGCCGGGTCACGCGCAAGCCGGTCGACAGCGCGACGCTCCAGGAAGGCGCCACCCAGCTTATCTGGCAGCCGGGACAGGAAGGGACGGTGCGCATCGGCGGCAGCACGATGAACCTTACGCGCGAGGTCAATGCCGACGTCCAGCTGCAGATGACCTATCGCGTCGATCGTGCGCCAGCCGCACCGGTCAGTCTCTCGGTCGGCACGGGCACGGTCGATGCGAGCCAGCTTTTCCGCGCCGGTTCCGGGTGGCGCACCGTCAAGATCCCGCTTGCCTGCTTCAAGAGACATGGCGGGGACATGGCCAATGTCACCACGGCCTTCGCGCTCGGTACCACCGGCCCGTTCACCGTGTCGGTGTCCGATCTCCGCCTGGCCGCCGATCCCGCGGGGTCGATCTGCCCCAAATGATCCTTCGGCTGCGCATCGCCGGCACTGGATTGGCGGCTTTGCTGGTTGCCGCGGCCGTCGCCGCCCAGCCGGACATTCGTATCAACCAGCTCGGCTTCCAGCCGGAATCGTCAAAGCACGCGATCGCGGTGGACACATCGACGGCCACGCTGCCGTGGAGCGTCACCGACAGCGCTGGGGCCGTCGTTGCGCGCGGACAGACGACGCGCTTCGGTGAGGATGCCGCCTCGGGCGATCATGTTCATGCGATCGATCTGAGCGAGGTGACCAGGTCGGGCGAATATCGTCTGGCTGTGAACGGCGCGATCGGCCGCTCCTTCGTCGTGGCGCCGGATATCTACACCCCGCTCGCCCGCGCCGCGCTCAATTATTTCTACCAGACCCGCGCCGGGATTCCGATTGAGGCGCGCTTCGCCGGCGGCGCTCTATGGGCGCGCCCGGCCGGCCATCCGCACGAGGTCGCTCCCTGCTTTGCCGGCACCGACGAAAGCGGCACGCTCTGGCCGGGCTGCGGCGGTTACACGCGCGACGTCACCGGCGGCTGGTATGATGCGGGCGATCAGGGCAAATATGTCGTGAACGGCGGCATCGCCTTGTGGACTCTCCAGAACCTCTACGAGTTGCAGCGGTCCACCCCGCAGACACGCCGCTTCAGCGACGGCGCCGAACTGGTGCCCCGGCAGGGAAGACTCGATCCGTTGCTGGTCGAAGCCCGGTGGGAAATGGACTTCCTGCTGGCGATGCAAGTGCCGGACAATATGCATATGCAGCTTCCGGTCGGCCGCCAGCCACCGCGCACGAAGCTGACGCTGAGCGACGTCGATGCGTCCGGCATGGCACATCATAAGGTGGCCGACCGGCAGTGGACGCCCCTGCCGACACCGCCGCACAAGGATTCCCAGCCGCGGCTCCTCTATCCGCCGACTACGGCGGCGACGCTAAACCTTGCCGCCACCGCCGCGCAATGTGCGCGGCTCTGGCGACCGATCGACCCGGCCTATGCCGATCTTTGCCTCAAGGCTGCGACGCGGGCCTTCGCGGCGGCGCAGCGCAACCCTGACATCTTCACCGGCGATTTCACCGGCAGCGGCGGCTATGGCGACGGCAACCTCGCCGACGAATTTTATTGGGCCGCGGCTGAGCTCTTTGCGACAACGCATGATCCCAAATATGGCGACGTCGTCCGGCAGGCGGGCCTCTTTACCGCGGCGGTGCGTGAGCCGAATTGGGGCAGCGTTGCCGCCCTGGGGACGATCACGCTCGCGATCAGCGACGGTGCGCTGACGCTCGCGGAGCAGGGGCGGCAGCGTGCGCTGATCACGACCGCAGCGGACGGCTTTCTCGCCGAGGAAGCGCAATCTGGCTACCGCATTCCCTATGCGACTACGGCTTATCCGTGGGGCTCGAACGCTTCGATCCTCAACCGGGCGATGCTGCTGGCGCTGGCGGAGAGGTTCGCGAGCCAGACGCGCTACCGCGGCGGCGCGGTCGACGCGATGGATTATGTTCTCGGCCGCAATCCGCTCGACGTCTCCTATGTGTCCGGCTTCGGCGCGCGGGCGATGCACAATCCCCACCATCGCTTCTGGGCGCACGCGCTGGATTCCAGGCTGCCGCCGCCGCCGCCAGGCGTGCTGTCAGGCGGGCCCAACAACACCGCCATGGCCGACGACATCGCGCGGACGATGAAGGGCAAGTGCGCCGCGCAACGTTGCTGGCGGGACGAGGTTTACGCTTATGCGCTCAATGAGGTCGCGATAAACTGGAACGCGCCGCTATTGTGGGTCGCCGCCTATCTGGACGAGACGCGCTAGCGGCCGCGGCCGAGGGTGAGCAGAAGATAATTGCGGATCTTTTCGCTGCGTTCGCGACTGGCAGCTCCCAATATGCCGCGCGCATGATCCGGCAGATGCGCGCCCGCCGCGACCGCGTCATCGCCGAATACCAGATGGTCGAACCAGGCGCGCCACGCCTGCTTCTCGGCCGGCGGCAAGTCGCGCACGCTCATCAAGGCATGGATTAGGGCGATGAACGGCGTCGCCGAGCTGTCATACGCCCACCAGTAATTGACCAGCACGTTGAGCCGGTCGAACGCGCGAACATGATGCCACCAGATGGCGGGAATGAACAATGCGTCGCCGGGGGCGAGCTCGGCCACCTGGGCCTGCGCCAGCGCCTCGGCGAAACGCGGATAGCGTTCCAGGTCCGGCGCGTCGGGATCCACCATCGAATTGGGCGGGCCCGCGAGCGTATTGTCGAGCGGGCCGAGATACAGGTTCGCCACCTGCTCGGGCGGAAACAGGGTAAAGCGCCGTCTGCCGGCGACGCAGACCGCCAGGTTGGGCGAAGCATCGAAATGAGTCGCCACCTGGGTGGCGTTACCGATCCACAAGCGTGGCACCGCGTTGGCTGGCGGCAGATCGAGCGGATTGGCCTCGCGCCAGCCCGGCAGATGGTCCGGCGCGGCGGCGGCACTGGCGTAGATAGCTGGCGCCGGCGTGACCTGCTGTTCGGCCAAGCGCAGCAATTCGCCGAGGAGGCTGCCGAGCGGCACATGCTGCCGCTGAAAATTGAAGCCACGCATGTCTTCGCGATAGAAAAAGCGGCCGTTTGTTTCAGGCGGGGCGATCATCACTTCGAGGGGCTGCCCGCCGCCGAAGCCGGCGAGATATTCCGCCGTGGCGCGATCGCCAGCCAGCGCGCGCCCGACCGCATCCCAATGCGCCGCCTGCCCGCGCAACACGACCGGAACAGGACCGCTTGCAATTTCCGCGCGGAAGGTCGGCGCGTCAACCGCCTCGCGCTCGATCACGCGACGGGGGGTTGCGGCAGGATGATCGGTAATCATGAGTCTGGACTACCGCGCCGCGCGCGCCCGCGCCATGCGCGCCAAAGCCACAAACGAAAAAGGCCCGGCCTCTTGCAAGGGCCGGGCCTGTTCGATCCTTTGGTTGCGGGGACAGGATTTGAACCTGTGACCTTCAGGTTATGAGCCTGACGAGCTACCGGGCTGCTCCACCCCGCGCCACCAATGTAAGCCTATATAGGCTCGAAACTCGCGCACGCCAGAGACGCAAACACCTCCGGCTGGATTACCAGGCGGAGGCGCTTACACCCTCGCGGGCATGACATGTGAATGGGTTCAATTCCGTGCTCGGGCACCCGCCAAAATATTACTTTGGTGGGACCCGTTTCGCTGGCTTCAAAGCCTGGCGGCGACCTACTCTTCCATCGCTTAAGCGATAGTACCATCGGCGCTGTCTGGTTTCACGGCCGAGTTCGGGATGGGATCGGGTGGGTCACAGACGCTATGGCCACCAAGCTATGGGGCCAGCGAATACGGTTTGGTTCGAAAATCGATGCGTGCACCACATATGCTGAGTGAACCACATCAAGATCAGGAACAATCCTGTCATTGATGGTGGAACTCTCAAGCGCGAATAGAGCAATTAGTATCGGTTAGCTCCATGGATTACTCCACTTCCACATCCGATCTATCAAGGTCGTGGTCTTCGACCGCTCTAAGATATCTTATCTCGAGGGGAGCTTCCCGCTTAGATGCTTTCAGCGGTTATCTCGTCCATACATAGCTACCCTGCTGCGCTCTTGGCAGAACGACAGGTCCACCAGAGGTATGTTCATCCCGGTCCTCTCGTACTAGGGACAAGTCCTCTCAAATATCGACGCCCACGGCAGATAGGGACCAAACTGTCTCGCGACGTTCTGAACCCAGCTCACGTACCACTTTAATTGGCGAACAGCCAAACCCTTGGGACCTGCTCCAGCCCCAGGATGTGATGAGCCGACATCGAGGTGCCAAACAACCCCGTCGATATGAGCTCTTGGGGGTTATCAGCCTGTTATCCCCGGCGTACCTTTTATCCGTTGAGCGATGGCCCTTCCACGAGGGACCACCGGATCACTATGACCGACTTTCGTCTCTGCTCGACTTGTCAGTCTCGCAGTCAGGCGGGCTTATGCCATTGCACTCTAACAGCCGGTTTCCAACCGGCCTGAGCCCACCATCGCGCGCCTCCGTTACTCTTTGGGAGGCGACCGCCCCAGTCAAACTACCCGCCACAGAGGGTCCCTGATCCAGTTTCATGGATCGAGGTTAGACATCAGAAAACAACAGGGTGGTATTTCACCTATGGCTCCACCAGATCTGGCGACCTGGCTTCAAAGCCTCCCACCTATGCTACACAGTTCTTTCCTAATGCCACTCTGAAGCTGCAGTAAAGGTGCACGGGGTCTTTCCGTCTAACCGCGGGTACTCCGCATCTTCACGGAGAATTCAATTTCGCTGAGCATGTACTGGAGACAGTGGGGAAGTCGTTACGCCATTCGTGCAGGTCGGAACTTACCCGACAAGGAATTTCGCTACCTTAGGACCGTTATAGTTACGGCCGCCGTTTACTGGGGCTTCATTTCGGAGCTTGCACCCCTCCACTTAACCTTCCAGCACCGGGCAGGCGTCAGACCCTATACGTCGTCTTGAAGCCGACTTAGCAGAGCCCTGTGTTTTTGCTAAACAGTCGCTACCCCCTGGCCTGTGCCCCCCACAAAAAGTTGCCTTAATGTGGGGCCTCCTTCTTCCGAAGGTACGGAGGCAATTTGCCGAGTTCCTTCAGTACACTTCTCTCAAGCGCCTTGGTATACTCTACCTGACCACCTGTGTCGGTTTCGGGTACGGTCTATACGGTGGGGCTATTTCCTGGAACCATTTCGAAGCCTTCCCAATCCGATAAGGGAAGACAACACACATGATCCGTCACACACCACCAGGCCCACGAATATTAACGTGGTTCCCATCGACTACCCCCTTCGGGCTCGTCTTAGGGGCCGGCTCACCCTGCGCGGATTAGCCTTGCGCAGGAACCCTTGGTCTTTCGGCGACAGGGCATCTCACCCTGTTAATCGCTACTCATGTCTGCATTCGCACTTCCGATACCTCCACGACCCATTACCAGATCGCTTCACAGGCTTACGGAACGCTCCGCTACCGCATGGAATAAATTCCACACCCTAAGCTTCGGTGCACGTCTTGAGCCCCGTTACATCTTCGCCGCAGGAACCCTTAATTAGACCAGTGAGCTGTTACGCTTTCTTTAAAGGATGGCTGCTTCTAAGCCAACCTCCTGGTTGTTTTGGGATTCCCACATGCTTTCCCACTTAGACGTGACTTGGGGACCTTAGCTGTAGGTCAGGGCTGTTTCCCTCTTGACGACGGACCTTAGCACCCGCCGTCTGTCTCCCGAGCATTACTCGTTGGTATTCGGAGTTTGGTTAGGTTTGGTAGATCTCGCGACCCCCTAGCCCATCCAGTGCTCTACCCCCAACGGTATTCACTCGAGGCACTACCTCAATAGTTTTCGCGGAGAACCAGCTATTTCCCGGCTTGATTGGCCTTTCACCCCTAAACACAACTCATCCGGTAACTTTTCAACGTTAATCGGTTCGGTCCTCCAGTGGGTGTTACCCCACCTTCAACCTGGTCATGCCTAGATCGCCGGGTTTCGGGTCTAATACATCAAACTAAATCGCCCTATTCAGACTCGCTTTCGCTGCGCCTACACCTATCGGCTTAAGCTTGCTTGATACATTAAGTCACAGACCCATTATGCAAGAGGTACGCTGTCAGGCCTCAAGGACCCTCCAACTGCTTGTAGGCATTCGGTTTCAGGTACTATTTCACTCCCCTAATCGGGGTGCTTTTCACCTTTCCCTCACGGTACTTGTTCGCTATCGGTCATGCACGAGTATTTAGG